>CAZCJF010000003.1:76432-150557 GCA_964499095.1 uncultured Ignavibacteriaceae bacterium | reverse complement strand
ATTACTTTCCAAGTGTTGGTTCACTATCCAATTTTATTGACAGCACAGACTTTTTAGCAGGTTTGGAAATCACATTTAACGGAACAGCAAACCGACTAAAAGAAATTAGCCATTTCGACTATCTGCAAGCCTTAAACGGACTTTTGCAAAGCATTGAAGCAGATATAAAGAGAAACTCGACAGAATACGAAGGTTCGGACTATATCAAAGAACCAATTCATAAAGTTTTTAAGGATAAAGAAATCAAAGTTTACAAAGACAGCGAACGTGCAGACGGACAAGAAACATTGGTAGCCAATGAGCCTTGGTATGTTTACAATGCCAACTACGGAACAAGTGAAGAAAAGAAATTTGTGGAATTGTTTTCCAGACGATTTGAAGGTCTGAATCAGAAGTTTGAAAACATTTACCTAATTCGAAACGAAAGAGAAATTAAAATCTTCGACAAACTCGGACGAGCATTTGAGCCAGACTTTTTATTGTTCTGCAAACAACGTGACGGAGAACAAATGACTTTTCAGGTTTTCATAGAACCTAAAGGAGAACATTTAAAAGGACACGACAAATGGAAAGAAGACTTTTTGAAAGAAATCAGAGCAGAACAAAAGACTATCAAAATTCACACAGACACATATTTGATAACAGCAGTTCCGTTCTACAATTACAATAACGAAAACGAATTTAAGACGACATTAGAAAACACATTAAACGAATAGAAATGCCAACGCTCAACAGCCACACACATTGCCAAGTCGCACCTGCCGACCCTAAAGCCAAAACTTGGCAAAGAGTGTGTCTGTTCCAACGCACAACCAACAGACAATCAGGACGAAAGAAGAACACCGAACGCACAACAGCGGTTTGGCGTAATGGCGGGTGCAGTGGTAAATTGAAGGTCAGTTTTTCAAATCAACTTTTGTGGTGGGTTGACAGTTTAGTGCTTCGAAATCCGCCACTACGCCAAGCCGCGAAACGTTGGCAGCAAGCATAACACAACAATACTATATGACAATAAATCCCAACAACAAATTAACGGAAAACAAAAGCAGTTTCTCTGAACTCATTCAAAAGTTAAAAGAGTTAGGACGAATTACTTCTATTGAAAAAGGCAAAGCCATTATCACAGAAGGACAAAAAGTTGATTTTGTCTTCCTTGTTGAGAGAGGCTGTTTTCGGGCTTTTCGTTGGGTTGATGACGAAGAAGTAACCATTGGTTTCAGTTTTCACGGGGATATGGATACCTGCCCTTATGCGTTCATCAACCAAACCCTAAGCACCGACACGATTGAAGCCCTGACCAACAGCAAAGTGATTAAAATTTATCGTGGCGATATTGAGGAATTGCAAAGAAAGAATCCGGAGTTGGAAAAATTTACCCAAAGCCTACTAAGTCATTACATTGAAATACTCATCCAACGCAACATTGATTTGAGAATTAAAAGTGCGGAAGAACTTTACAAAGATTTGCACAAAAGGCAACCCAATGAAGTGGCTCAAATACCCTTAATGTATATCGCTTCTTATCTGGGCATCACAAAAGAAAGATTGAGCCGAATCAGAAAAAATTTCAAACCAGTTGACTAAGGTCAAATGGGCTTAGGATTCTCCATCGTAATTTTGCAAATGTATTATTTAACAAACATTTAAATGCAAAATGAAAATAAGAATCCTTTCTTGGCTTTTTTGCCTATTGTTAATTTCTGCGGGCTGTAATAAAGACAACCCCGTTGAACCTTCAAAAGAAGTACTGACCGACAACCCCAAAACCACAGATTTGGACAAATTGGTGGACAATACCTTTAAAGACTATGCGGCAAAATCCAAGACTGCGGGGTTTTCTATTGCCGTCATTAACGGAACACAGGTCAGCCAATACCATTACGGAGAAACCAAGTTGGGCAATAAAACTCTGCCCAATAGCCAAACCCTTTATGAAATTGGTTCTGTTACCAAAGTTTTTACGGCTATTGCCACGCATTATTGGGTTACGAATGTGAAGGGAATGTTTATCACGACCCCCATTGAAGGCTTTTTGCCTTCTAATCTTGCGAGCAAGCTATCGCTCAACGATACCAAAATAACCTTCAAACAACTACTCAATCACACCAGCGGATTTCCAAGAATACCAAACGACTTACTCAATAATAGTGACCCTTACAAAGGGTACGACAGCACAAAAATGTATAGCTACATTTTAGGTAATAACCTGCTTCGCACACCCGGAACTGAACCACAATCTGAACAACAAGCGTTTAATTTTTACAGCAATTTCGCTTATGGGATTGCAGGAACCATATTAGAAAGAAACCACAGCCAATCATTGGACGGAATATTTAAGACCTATATTCTCAACGATTTGAATATGTCCAATACCACGCTCAACAACATTGAAAACGTTTCCAATAAGGCATATCCCCACAGTAGCACCAATAACGCATCTTATTGGCACTTTTCTGGAATGGCAGGAGCAGGCGGGCTAAAAAGTTGTTTATCGGATATGATAAAATTTGCACAAAAGCAACTTAGCACAGCCGTTGGAACTTCCTATCAGATTTGCCAGCAACCTACCGTACAAATAAACGGAAAAGATTATTTCGGATTAGGATGGGAATACTATTACACTAAAACAGGCAAACGAATTAATGTAAAAGATGGCGGCACAGGCGGGTTTACGGCTTTTATTGCTTTTGAAAAAACTTCACAAAAGGCAATCGTAGCCCTGTTCAACAATGAAAATACCAACGGAATGGCTACGCCTTTTGTAAATCTTTTGGAAGAAATTTTTAAATAATCACAAACCACAATGAGAAAATTTTTTTTCTTATGGGCATATTCTTATGCCTTATTAGCAAAATTTTTGCCCAAACCGAGACTCAAAACAATGAAGTAGCTTCTGTTTTTGGAAATGAAAAAACAGAAATTCAATGGAGCGGACTTCTTACGCTGAATTATCACCAAAAGATTTCAAATGTGAAGCCCGGAATTGCAATAGAAGCTACGATTAACAAACACTTTGTTGTAGGTGCTTTCGGGCAATTTACCATAGGTAATTTTGCAATGCCTTTCAAGGACTATCAAAACAACATCATCACCCAAGATTTCGGGATTAGAGTCGGTGCTACACAAAGCACAGACAAATTGTTTCACATTGGCGGTCAGCTCAAAATAGGGGCGATTCTGATGCAAGCAGATAGCACTTCCGAAATTAAATTATCACGCCCCTTTTCGCCTACCGCAAAAGACAATGGGATAACGGTTTACCCTGAAATCAACGCCAATCTTAATCTTACCAAATGGTTGAAACTGCGGGCATCAACAGGATTTAATTTTTTGATGCTCAACAAAGAAACCGTTGTCAATGAACGGGATTTGGATACGTGGTTTTTTTGCACATCCTTAATTTTCAATTTCAAAAACAAATAACTTAAATTATATGAATTACTTTCAAATCAAAGCAATATCACTTTTACTAATCGGAAATTTGTTTTTCCTGACGCATTTATTTGCTCAAACAGATAGCGTAGAATCTAAAAACAAGGTTTTATACACTCTTGTCTATAATGAAGTTCCAGATAATTCAAAAATTCCGCTTTTGGGCTTTGTCAATATCGCAAACGGAAACCACAACGGTTTGCAATTGGGCTTTGTTAATATTACGCACAATAACTTCAAGGGCTTACAACTGGGTTTTATTGACCGCACAAAAGGTAATATGAGCGGTTAGCAAATCGGTTTTCTTAACTTTGGTTCAAAAGATGTGCAAGGTTTGCAGTTAGGCTTTGGCAATCATTCCAAACAAAAATTTAGCGGCTCTCAAATAGGTTTTTTCAATCAGGTAAGAAACAATTTAACTGGTCTGCAAATGGGTTTTGTAAATGAAGTAAAAGACAGTACAAGCGGAGTTCAAATTGGTTTTGTGAATGAAACCCGCAAAAACACAAAAGGCTTACAATTCGGTTTTATCAACGAAACAAAGGGAAAAGTAACAGGCTGGCAAGTGGGTTTTCTCAATGTAGCCGACACCATAGAAAACGGTGTGCCTGTTGGCTTTTTTTCATTTGTTAAGAAAGGCGGTTACAGAGCCGTTGAAGTATCTACACTTTATCCTATCAATATTGCCTTCAAAGCGGGTGTTCCTTTGCTATATTCATTTGTGCAGGGCAGTTTTAACAGCAACTACCAAAATGCCTTTGCTATGGGAGCGGGCTTAGGTTCGCTAATACCATTGAAAGGCAGGTTCTATTTTAACCCCGAAGCAGCCTACCACTCATCTTTTAGGTCTGATAATCCCGATGCTACTTCCTTAGCTTTAAATATCCGATATAGCATAAATCCTAATTTCCAAATTGCTTTCGGACCTTCTATTGTGCAATTAAGTTACCCAAAAAATGGCTATGAAAGCCCATTTTTCAAATTGGGTAGATATGAAATAAACGATAAAAACAGTCTTGTCTTGGGAGCAAGAGTTGCTCTCACGTATAATTTCACAGAATTGAAATAAGAAGTATTAAAAATTTTAAAATGAATAAATCAAATAATTCGTTAATCACCTTTTACTCAATTGCTTTTATCATTCCTTGGATTGCGTGGAGTATAATGGCAGTAAAAGGTTTTAATATGTGGCTTTTTTACACAGGTTATGCTTGTTCTTTTGCGGGGCTGATTGCTCTGTATGTAGAAAAAGGTAAAGACGGTTTACTAACAATTTGGCAACGAATACGATTTTCAGCACCTCTTTCAGCGTGGTTGATTGTCGTTATATTCCCTTTCGTATGGCAAATGTTAAGTTTCTTATTTTATGGATTATTTTTTAACCAGAAAGGAATAGGGTCAATTCAGCCTGCTAATATTTCAAATTTATTTACGTGGCATATTTTATGGCTTTTGACCACTGGCCCCCTAGAAGAAGAATTTGGGTGGCGGGGTTATCTGCTGCCGAAACTTCTTACGAAGTACAAATTTATTACTGCCAATATTATTCTTGGCTTAATTTGGGCTTTTTGGCATTTACCCATTATGTACCAGAAATGGACTACGATTCCTGTTTCAAGTTTGTATTTTTTTGTGGGTGTAATTTGTTTTGCAATGATAATCGGGATTGTTTATATTATCTCAAAGGGTAATTTATTGTTGTGTGTTTTGGCTCATTGGTCAATCAACGCAACGCAAGAAATGTCTGGCAGTATATTTCCCGATATTGACCTTTCTGTGCAGTTTTTTCACGTTTTCAGTGTGGTTATTTTGGTTTTTATGACATCATTTTTACTGTATTTTTTCAGAAAAGATATTGAACTATCAGCAGATATTATTACAATAAATCAAAAAGTATGAAACGATATTTTTTATTTCTTAGCATATTTATCTTATTCTTTTTTAGTTGTAAACAAACAAATCCAAAAGAAGCAATGGTTGAAGAGATAATAGAAGTAGAAAGGCAATTTCAGCAAATGACTGAACAAAAAGGGATAGCCGATGCTTTTCACTTTTTTGCTGCCGAAAATGCTGCTATTAAAAGAGAAAACGATACGCTTATTGTTGGCAGAGAAAACATCAAATCGTATTATCAAAAAAAGGACCTGAAAAACGTAAAAGTTAATTGGAAGCCCGATTTTATTGATATTTCAGAATCGGGCGATATGGCTTATACTTATGGAAAATATGTTTGGGAGTTTACCAATACGGAAGGAAACGTAAAAAAAGTAGAAGGTGTTTTTCATACCGTTTGGAAAAAACAAGAAGACAGAAGTTGGAAATACGTTTGGGATTGATAACTTACAATTTTTCAATATTACAAAAATAAAGAATGCCAGCTGCCAACAACAGTTTGGCACAAGTGGCGGTTCAGTGCTTCGTATGACAGTTTAGTAGTAGGTTTCAGTGCAGTTCTGCGATTGAACTTTTGTGCTAAAAATCCGCCACCTTCGCCAAGCCGCAAAACGTTATCTGAGAAAAAAAATACTCTTTTTTTAAGTCTCATCAGCAATACAATTATTTGAATTAGCAACTGATAAAAAAACACTGACTTTGACTTTTCCTGTAATTGCTTTTTTGTTTATCTCCTTATCCCACAACAAAACAAATAAATTTTTTCAGTCATCACTTAAAAGATCACCAAAGGTTTTTTATATTAGCTGAAGATAAACTTTAATAAAAAAATATTTTTATGACGGAAGCACTAATAACTTCATTAATTACTTTTTTTACAGTAATTGATCCAATTGGTACCATACCGGTTTTTATTGCAGTAACTGAAACAATTGATAAAAAGGAGCGAAAAAAGATTGCCCTTAAAGCTGCAATCACTGCAGCGTTCGTACTGTTATTTTTTATTTCAATAGGCGAAATCATCTTAGATGCAATTGATGTTCCTTTGCCCACCTTTCAAATAGCCGGTGGTATCGTTCTGTTACTATTGCTTTCAGTATGATTTTTGGCGACAGCAAAGCCAAATCAGAATTATCAAGTATTGAGAAAAATGAAGATAAAGCTATTTTTCCTCTTGCTATACCATCGCTTGCCGGTTCCGGAGCTATATTGGCGGCTATTCTTCTTACTGAAAACAGCAAACACAATTTTCTTGATCAGGCGTTAAGTGCACTCATGATGATTGCTGTAATGTTTATTGCGTGGGTATTGATGATGTTGTCAAACAGAATGTTTGCTTATATTGGAAATAGTGGTGCGGCTATAATCAGCAGAGTTATGGGTTTAATTCTTTCGGCTGTGACCGTTAGTAATATGTTGCAGGGTCTTAAGGTTTATTTTAATCTTTAAGTAAAAAAAATAAAATCAAAGTTCGGGACTAATAAAAAACTTTAGCAGTATATTCAACAGACATCACGCCACAAAAAAAGACAGAAAAAATATATGATAAAATTATTTCAAACAGTGACTTTATTCTTTTTAATCACAAGCTACTTATTATATTCTCAAAATTCTGATTCCTTGCAAGATAGAATACAGCAAATTGTTTCTGACAAGAGCGCAACAGTTGGTGTTTCAATTATCGGGAATGATGGTAAAGATACGCTTTCTCTAAACGGGGATAAACGGTTTCCTATGCAAAGTGTATTTAAATTTCATATCGCATTGGCTGTTTTATCAGAGATTGATAAAAAAAACCTTTCGATAGACCAGAAGATAGAAATAAAAAAAGAAGACCTTTTACCGGAAGACTTTTGGAGTCCGCTTAGAGATGAAAATCCAAACGGTGGTGTTTTTACGATTGCAAGATTAATTCAATATTCTGTTTCGCATAGTGATAATACTGCTTGCGATGTGTTGATACAACTGATAGGAACACCTAAAACTGTTGAAGAATATTTCAAAAAGAATAACATTCGGGACATACAAATCACCTACAACGAAAAAGATATGCAGTCAAAGTGGGAAAATATGTTTGAGAACTGGACTACACCAAAAGCAGCGAGTGAGACTCTTAGAATGTTTTATGAGAACAAAAACAATTTGCTTTCTAAAAGCAGTTATGACTTTTTTTGGAAAACAAATATTGAAACAACAACAGGCAAAAATCGAATAAAGGGTCTATTGCCCGAAGGTACTATTGTTGCCCACAAAACGGGCTGGTCCGGAACAAATAAAGAAACAGGAATTACCGCTGCTGTAAACAACATAGGTATCGTTTTTTTGCCCGATGGAGAATACTTTATCATCAGTGTTTTTGTAACAGATTCTAAAGAAGATTTTGATACTAACGAAAAAATTATAGCGGATATTGCAAAAGCATCTTATGATTATTTTACTGCCAAGATGAAATAAATTTCTATCTATATCGATTTATCAATAATGTTCTGTCGGGTTGCTTCTATAAATCATTTGTACTGTAATAACCATGGTGCTCTAAACTTGAAGACGTTTATCTCAATTAAATATTTTAAGCAAAGAGAAGTAAAAAACATGAAATACTTAACAACACTCGCATTAATTCTAGTGCTGCTCACAATGAGTTGCTCAAATAATCAGAAAAAGACTGACTACTTAAATTATTCTGATCGTGATGATAAATTGAGCGGGGGCGTAAAGTTGATACCTATTAAAACCTCTGCCGGTGAATTTAAAGTGTGGACAAAAAGAGTTGGTAATAACCCCGATATTAAAGTTCTTTTGCTTCATGGTGGTCCCGGGGCTACACACGAATATTTTGAAGCTTTTGATTCTTATTTTCCTTCTGCGGAGATAGAGTACTATTACTATGATCAATTGGAATCTGCTTATAGTGATCAACCGAACGACAGCACTCTTTGGAATATAGATAGATATGTTGATGAGGTTGAACAAGTAAGATTGGCGCTAGGTCTGGATAGCACTAATTTTTATCTTCTTGGCCATTCCTGGGGTGGGATACTTGCAACCGAGTATGCTTTAAAGTATCAGAAAAATTTAAAGGGACTTATCATTTCAAATATGATGTCATCAGTCCCTGATTACAACAAGTATGCAAACGAAGTGCTTGGGACACAGCTTCCTACTGATGTATTAAAAGAGTTAAAAGAGTTCGAAGCGAGGGGAGATTTTCAAAACCCAAGATATACTGAGCTTTTATATACTCACTTTTATACCGCGCATATTCTTAGAATGCCATTAGACCAATGGCCCGATCCGGTAAACAGAGCTTTCGCAAAAATCAATGGTGGTTTGTATGTAACCATGCAAGGTCCAAGTGAGTTTGGAATTGCAGGCAAAGCTAAATTAATAAACTGGGATAGGAGTAAAGATTTATCTAACATTACCGTACCAACTTTAACTATTGGCGGCTCACACGATACAATGGATCCCAAACATATGGAATGGATAGCTTCAGAAGTTAAAAACGGCAGATATTTACATTGCCCCGATGGCAGCCATTTATCAATGTATGATGATCAGGAAATTTACTTTAAAGGACTTATTAAATTTATTAAAGATGTAGCTGCCGGCAGTTTTAAATAACTAAAAGCACCTGATAGTAATTTAGTTGAAGTCTATACTTTGCAATTATTTAATAACTGTTTCGCGCTGATAATTTCCATTTGCAACTTCAAGCGCAGTTAAATGTGCAAGCTTAACAATTTTTTCAAACAAGCCCGGATTAAGTGTTTCTATTTTATCCGTTGGAAGATGAAGATGATCATAACTGTTGGTTGTTACAAAATACAAACAAGGAACACCTTTTTCGTGGAACGGAGTTGCGTCTGCACCGCCGCCGTTCCAGGTTCTATCTACCATTGAATTAAAACTTGTCTCGTCTATCTGTTTTGCAATTTCCCAAAGATTTGGTGCACTTTTTCCATTCCCAACCTGAATGCTGTCGCCATATCCAATACAATCCAGATTTATCATTGCTGCAATTTTATCAAATCGTTTTTTCCAACTTTCAACAAAATGCCTTGAGCCATTAAGTCCCTGTTCTTCACTGGCAAATAAAACAAAGATTACCGATCGTTTTGGCTCAATGCCACCCTTAACAAATGCTTCTGCTATTTCTAAAACGCCTGCAGAGCCCGATGCGTTATCGTTTGCACCCGGAAACAATAATCCTGCTTGCGATCCAACGTGATCTAAATGAGCACCTATTATTACATATTCTTCTTTAAGCTTTTCGTCTTTTCCTTCAAGCATTGCAACAACATTCATTGTCCTGGCGTTTTTCTCGTACTTAGCATTAACCTCAACAACTGCCTTTGTAAACAGGTTAGATGAAAGCGGTTTTTTCTTTTCATCAATTTTTGTTTGGAAATTGCTTAAAGTAAATCCGGTTTTGCTTAATAATTTATTTGCTGCATCAATTGAAATTTGTAACTGTGGAAAATCAATTGGCTGTTCACCCTCACCATGCATAACGCTGCCAATAAGCGGCTGTGGTTTTTCATCATTCGGAAGTGAAACAAATAAAATACCCTTTGCACCATTTTTTTTAGCAACGAGAGATTTTTCACGCGGATAATTTGTTCCCCAATCTTTGTCATTATTTTTCCATTTGGGATTTTGTTTAAACACCATTACAATTTTGTTCTTAACATTTACCCCTGCATAATCGTCATAATTCAAATCAGGTCTTGATATTCCGTATCCGCAAAACACTACTGGCAAAGTAAAACTGTTTGATCCTGTAAATCCGCGTAATACAAAATCTTTTCCTAATTCATAATTGGTTGTATCGCCATCAACAATGGTTTTAAATATGGCGGGTGATTCTATTTTGTTGTATTCAACATTAAAATATTGAAAATATTTTTCATCACCCGCTGGCTTTAATCCAAGCTCTGAAAATTTATTTGCAACAAAATGTGCGGCTTTGTTATAACCTTCGCTGCCGGGTAATCTTCCATCAAAATCAGGAGAAGAAAGAACCCGAACATTCTTAATAAGATCTTCTTTGTTGATTTCAGAAAGACCCGTTGTGCTTTGTGCTTTAACAACAAAAGCAAGTAGCAGTATTTGAATTGATATTAGTAATGATCTCATAATTAAAACCCGATTATATTTCAACGAAAAGAAACATTCAATAATACAAAAAGCGCTGTTAAAAGATTATAAAAAAATCGCCCCTTTTTGTGGAGCGATTTTAATTTTCAAATTACGAACGTTTGTAATTACTTAATTAGCAGCCCCACCCGGATTTCTGCTAAAGGGATTGCATCACTTTAGCATCAACATCTTCTTTGATGAAACATATTCTCCGCTTTGCATCCTGTAGATATATATTCCACTTGGTAATTCTGATGCGTTAAATTCCGCTTCATAACTTCCTGCTGGTTTTATTTCATCTACTAATGTTATTACTTCCTCACCCAATGTGTTGTATATTTTTAGCGTTACTCTTCCTTCTGTTTTTAATGTGTAGCTTATTTTTGTTGATGGATTGAATGGGTTGGGATAATTAGCTAATAACTCTGTTTTCATTTCTGTTAGATCATTTTCAGTTAATAGAGAGTCGGGCAAGGTAGTTTTTGATAAATTTCCTTGTACATATTTTGTTACTGTAACAGTATTGTTATTAGCATCTGTCACTACACATTTTATCTGAAACGATCTTCCGTCTGATGTTTTAGTTACTGTATTTGTTGTATTACTTATCGGAATCCAATATCCACAAACAGGGGCATCTGGTACTATGGGTTCTCTATTTACCGAAATTTTTACTTCTTCTTCATCAGGACAGTAGATATAATATGACCACGCATAACTATATGATGGTGTGCCGCCTGTTGCTGTTACAACATATGTTCCTGTTTGACCACTTGCCAAATAACTTGGTCCCGACATTGTTGCGGTTAATGGTGCTGTTTTGCCGAGTATAATATATTTACCTGTCGGATTATATGGTGCCCATTTATTAATTTGCTGCCCTAACACATTATACTTTATATAATAAAAGTATGTTTGTAATGTTATTGAATTTGAAGTTATTGATTTATTCACCCAACCTGTGGCATAATTTGAATTATCGGGAGAGTACCCTTCTGAATTCACGAACCAACCCAAGGGTGCTTCAGCAAATCCATTGGCTGATGTCTGTACGACATATCTATCACAGATGTAATATCCTGCAGCAACATCAATTCTCGGTGATGTTAAGAATTGTATTGTTACGCCTTCATTGGTACGAGTTATAGAGGCATTACCCTCAGTATATTTAATATCTGAATTCATTTGAGACTTCAGTTTTGCTAAAGTTTTTGCAGCATCGATTCTTCCCCAACCATATAAATTATCTTTTCCTGCAGCACCTATATCGGTAGCATTTTGAGTAATTAAATCTTTTACTTGTTGCTCTGTTAAATTAGGATTCAATGAAAGGATTAGAGCCGCAACACCCGATACTTGAGGACAGGCAGCTGATGTACCACCGAAGTTATTCATATCACTCCCGGAGTTATAACCATTACTTCCCATCCTATCTAATGTTCTTATATCGCTCTCACCACCAATTGCAGCAATATCAATCCTGCTACCACGAGAACTATATGAGGATATACTTCCATATTTATTAATTGCGCTAACGCATAACACGCCATTTACAGTTGATGAGAAACTTACATAACCTGCTGGACCATAGCCGCATTTGTCAACTGGATAATTGTTGCCAGCAGAAAATACTACAACGCAGCCTTTACCGTTGCGACCATTTGTTCTTGCACTATTAATTGCATCAGCAATTTGTGGTACGTAATAACCATTTGAATTACAAGCGAAGCCCCAGGAATTGCTTAATACATCTGCACTATTCGTTACTGCCCATATTATACCATCAGCGATTTGTTGATTAGTAGTATTTGGTGCAAATATATTAACTGTAAGTAGTTTAATGTTAGGGCAACACCTCTAGTATTGATGTTATTGTGAGATGCTGCGATAATTCCAGCACAAGCTTCACCATGTCCATCTGACGAAAACCATGGACCTCCGGTTCCTCCATTTAGTGGGGTATAACCACCAATGATTCTACTAATTCCATATTCATCTTTAAGGTCATCGTGTGCTTCTAAACCATCATCTATTACTGCTACTTTTATTAATGATGAGCCTTTTGTTATATCCCAGGCTTCGGGTGCATCAATATCTGAATCTAGAACTCCTCCTATTCCTATTTGCTTAGTATGGTTTAAAAAATACTGTGCGGAATAAAGGGGATCTTCGTGTCTTTCGATATTAGCAATAAAATCAGGTAAGCAATATTCCGTTATTCCGCTTTCATATATTTCATTGGCTAATGAGACGACATCACCATAAACATTATTTACTTTTATCATAATTGTTCCAAAATCTGTATAGTCAAATTCAGCTTTACCCTTTATTAGTTCATCTAAAGTTTTTTTAGAAATATTTGACTTGAATTTGAATGATATTCGATTAGTAGGGCGCAAAGGAACTTCATATTCTTTATATCCATAAGAAATCCATTCAAGGTCATCAACATCTAATCCAAGTGTCTGAACCAATTCTATTGAAGATTTTATTTGTTCCTGCCGGTATTCTAAAACAACCATTTTGTTATCTCCGGAAATGGTCGCTTTGCTTATATCTTTATTAGATTCATATCTACTTATTGAGTTTAAGTTTAATCTGTCTTTTTTGAATACTACTATCAGAGTTGATAAATCTTTTGTAATATTTACTTTTTTATCGCCAGCCCAGTAATATTCATCTCCAGCAATAAGATTAAAAGAAAGCAATAAGGAAGACAATAAAAACAATAAAATTTTCATTTCCAACTCCTTTTTAATAATCCTTAAGATTGATATAGGATTACATTTTAATTTTTATTTTGTTAATTTTATTTAACAAACAAAATGGCACTCCGTTGGTAATTTCCAACGTCAATCTATCGGTGACATTTGTTTGCCTATCATAACCGTCATTGTGTTAGGGCACAATGGCGGTTTTTTATTTTACTATCAGTTTTGCTGTTACCTCCTTTCAGTTATTTGATATATTGCCCCATTTTTATATTTCGTGGATTGTTTGTATAGTAACCTGTCGAGTCGTAAAAAACAGGATAGTAATCTTTAATTTGTCCATTTTGTGCATCTATTTTAACTACCCAGGCTCTTTGCCCATCTTTCATTGTAAAAGATATAACAGGGGTTATAAATAACGTTCTATTATCTTCAGCAACTGTTATTCTGTCAGTATAATACAGATTATTTAGTAAAATATTCATTGTTTTGTTTTCTACATCGTATTGCCAGATTTTCCCAGAACTTGGAAAATTATAAAGATATCCACCTGGGTCGCTAATAAATACATTCTTCCCATCGGGACTAATTGCCAATTGTGAGAAAGCCCCAATTCTGTATTCCTTTACAATAGTCCTTAGTGTTAGATCAATAACGAAAAAACTTCCAAATCCAGTTAACCCTCTCCAATTAAATGCTGAAAAAAACAAGTATCTGTCGTCATTTGAAACTATTAAATCTACATCCTGAAGTCCATAAAATTGAGCGTCGTTAAACAATCTTAATGTATCTATTACTTTTAGAGAAGTTAAGTCATATTTGCCAAAGCCAACAATCTGGCGATTTTCTATCCAAGTAAAATAAATTGTATTATTTATTCTTGAAGGTGTAATTCTAGAAAATTCACCCCAAAATGAAGACGTGTCTTGTCCGATTAAAGAAAAAGTAGAACTTTCAAATATTTGTATACCCTTAGCACCGTATGTGATAATAAAGTTTTTATCAACGTTGCTAGCGATAGCAGCCATCCCATTTGAAATACTGGTGGTTTGTAAAATATTTAAAGTAGGCAAAGTAAAACTATAAAGACTATAAAGGTGGCTTGGTATTGCGTGCCAAGAAGAATATACCGTTCGCTTATCCAGCGAAAATTCAATATACCAAGGAACACCAGGCGCAGTAATCATACTATCCATTAGCTCTAGGGTGTTGGCATTAAGAATCCAAAGCCCCGCCTCTGTTCCATCCATAGAAAGATATACTGCAGCATCTTCAGGTAAAAGCGGTAATGGGGGATCTTCGCCATCATTAACATCACAAGAAGAAAAAAATAAAAATAGCACAGCGATGGAAATTATTCCCAAACTAATTCTGTAAATGCTGTAGTATTTGCCCGCGAAGAAAAATTTTTTTGCACTCATTTTGCCCTCTATATCAATTACTATTTAACAAATATTTTGCCATCAAAATAATTGCAAAAAAAAGCAAAAACAAAACCATTGCAAAGTATGGCGGTAAAATTTTTAGTAGTGTGGGTAATTTTTGTATTGTGTGTTACGGCTTTTACAAGTGGATGTTGTCTGTAAATCTGCGGGTGTTTTTTTTAAGATAACATCTTTTTAAAAGATGTCAGTCTTCGATGGCATTGCCACTCAGACTGACATAAAATAATTTTAGTAATTTAATAAAGCTATTAACTCAACAGCGGTTCAATTTCTTTTCCGTTTCCGTTGCCATTTATTTCTTCATCTTCATCCGGAACAACACGCGCAATATCAGCAATCGAATCGTGTTCATTTAATCTGATTACCCTTACGCCCTGTGTGTTTCTTCCCATCACTCTTAAATCTTTAACGCTTTGTCTTATTACCATTCCCTGTGTAGAAATGATTACAAGCTCATCGCGGTCAACCACTTCCATCATTGCAATCATCTTACCGACTTTATCTGTGGTTTTAACAGTTATAACTCCTTTGCCGCCTCTTCTTGTAATTCTGTAATCGTTAATATCTGAACGCTTGCCATATCCTTTTTCTGTTACAACAAGAACGGTTGCTTTATCACTTTTTATTACAAGCAAACCAACAACTCTATCGCCTTTGCCAAGTCTTACGCCTCGTACCCCTGTGGCGGTTCTCCCCATGTCACGAACATCTTTTTCATTGAATCGAATGGCGAAACCATTTCGGGTTCCAAGCACAATATCGCTTTTACCATCTGTCATCTTAACTTCAATAAGCTTATCGCCCGGAACGAGATTGATGGCATTGATTCCTCCGCGTCGCACATTGCCGTATGCGGAAAGGACTGTTTTCTTAATTGTGCCTTTTTCTGTTGCCATCATCAGGTATTGATCATCCCGGAATTCTTTTACAGCGACAAATGCGGTGATGTTTTCTTCTTTCTCTTTTTCAAGAAGATTAATTATAGATCTGCCGCGTGCTGTTCTTCCGCCTTCGGGAATTTCATGTACTTTTAACCAGTAACACCTTCCTTTATCTGTAAAGAACAAAATATACTGATGAGTTGATGCAACAAACATGTGTTCAATAAAATCATCTTCTTTTGTTCCGGCACCGGTTACTCCTTTTCCTCCGCGTCCCTGTCTTCTGTATCCGCTTACAGGAAATCTTTTAATGAATCCCTGGTGTGATATTGTTACAACAACATCTTCTTCGGCAATTATATCTTCTAATGAAAATTCTTTGTAGTCTTTGATGATTTCTGTTCTGCGCTCGTCACCGTATTTTTCTTTAAGTGCAAGCAATTCGTCTTTAATTATCTTCTTACGTGTTCTTTCGTTTTCTAAAATTCCTCTTAGCTTTTCAATTAACTTGATTGTTTCTTTATACTCATCCTCTATCTTTTTGCGTTCAAGTCCTGTTAAGCGCTGCAATCTCATATCAAGGATTGCTTTTGCCTGTATTTCGCTCAACTTGAATTTTTTAATCAGGTTATTTTTGGCCGTTTCCACATCCTTGGATTTTTTAATCGTCTCAATTACTTCGTCAATGTTATCAAGGGCGATTATGTAGCCCTCTAAAATGTGGGCACGTTTTTCTGCAGCATCAAGATCAAACCGTGTTCTGCGGATTAAAACATCCATCCTGTGATCAAGAAAATGCTGAATCATCTGCTGGAGATTTAAAACCTTTGGTGCTCCATTAACCAGCGCAAGCATTATCACGCCAAAAGTTACCTGCATCTGCGTGTGTTTAAATAACTGATTTAAAACAACGGTTGGTTGCGAGTCGCGTTTTAACTCAATAACCACTCTTAGTCCATCTCTGTCAGATTCATCTCTTATGTTTGATATCTCTGTTATTTTTCCCTCGCGAACAAGATCAGCTATTTTTTCTATGAGTGCAGCTTTGTTAACCTGATAAGGAATTTCTGTGATAACAATATTTTCTCTGTCGTTCTTCAGCGTTTCAACATTTGCTTTTGCACGAAGAACAATTCTCCCTCTTCCGGTTAAGAAGGCATCTTTAACCCCTTCATAACCATAAATAATTCCACCAGTCGGAAAATCGGGAGCTTTAATATATTTCATCAAGTCTGCGGCAGTTGCTTTGGGATTATCAATCAGAGCTACGCAGCCATCAATTACTTCGCTAAGATTATGGGGAGGAATATTTGTTGCCATTCCAACCGCTATTCCGCTTGCGCCATTTATTAATAGATTTGGCAAATAAGACGGCATAACCGTTGGTTCCTGGAGCGACTCATCAAAGTTGTTTACAAAATCAACCGTGTTCTTATCAAGATCGCGCAGCATTTCTTCTGCAATTCTTGCAAGACGTGCTTCCGTGTAACGCATTGCTGCGGCGGAATCTCCGTCAATTGAACCAAAATTTCCCTGTCCATCTACAAGCGGATAACGCAAAGAAAAATCCTGAACCATTCTTACCATAGTTTCATAAACGGCGCTATCTCCGTGCGGATGATATTTTCCAAGCACCTCTCCCACTATTCTTGCGGATTTTTTGTAAGGTCTGTTATATGCAAGTCCAAGCTCATGCATACCAAACAGTACTCTGCGATGAACCGGTTTTAATCCATCTCTTACATCCGGCAAAGCGCGCGCAACTATAACACTCATTGCATAATCGATGTAAGATGATTTCATCTCTTCTTCTAAAGAGACGGGAACGACTTTTTCAAATATTGTGGTCATAAATATTTTGTAACTTCTTTAATAATTTCTGTTGATTAAATATCCAGATTGGCATACTTAGCATGCTTTTCTATAAACTCTCTTCTTGGCTCAACGGCATCGCCCATAAGTGTTTCAAAGATTTTATCTGCGGCTGCCGCGCTTTCTACACTTACCTGTAAAACTGTTCTGGTTTCGGGGTTCATTGTTGTAGACCAGAGCTGTTCGGGATTCATTTCACCCAAGCCTTTATAGCGAGAGATCACAACTCCTTTTGGTTGTCCTTCTTCATCAACATCACTCTCGTTTTCTGATCCTGATTTGGCTTTCATATCCTTCTTAAATTGTTTTAATATTCTGTCTCTCTCCTCATCATCATAAGCATAATATTCTTCTTTGCCCTTTTTAACTTTATATAGCGGAGGCTGAGCAATATATACTTTTCCCGTATTGATAAGCTCTTTCATATGTCTGTAGAAGAAGGTAAGAAGCAGTGTTCTAATGTGGCTTCCATCTACGTCTGCATCAGTCATCAAAATTATTTTGCCATATCTGGATTTTTCCGGATTAAAGTCTTCTCCTATTCCGGCCCCGAGTGCAGCAATCATTGCCTGAATTTCCTGGTTCTCTAAAATTTTATTAAGCTTAGCTTTTTCTACGTTCAGAATTTTTCCTTTGATGGGTAAGATTGCCTGAAATCTTCTGTCCCTTCCTTGCTTTGCTGATCCACCGGCAGAATCACCTTCAACAATATAAATTTCGCAGTGTTCAGGATCGTTTATTGAGCAATCAGCAAGTTTGCCGGGCAGATGCATAGAATCCAAAGCATTTTTTCTTCTTACAAGATCGCGTGCTTTGCGTGCAGCTTCGCGGGCTTCTGCTGCCCGCATACATTTTTCAATAACTCTTTTTCCAATAGATGGATTTTCTTCGAGATACTCGGATAATTTTTCACCAACTATTGTTTCAACAATGGATTTAACTTCGCTGTTGCCGAGTTTAGTTTTTGTTTGTCCCTCAAACTGCGGCTCCATAACTTTAACAGAGATTACCGCTGTCAATCCTTCTCTAAAATCATCACCACTTAAAGTAATTTTGCTGTTCTCTTTAATAAGACCGTTTTTATAGGCATAGTTATTAAAGGTTCTTGTAAGCGCTGTTCTGAAACCAACCAGGTGTGTTCCGCCTTCTATCGTATTTATATTATTAACATAAGTATGAATGTTTTCTGAATAAGAGTCGCTATACTCAAAAGCAATTTCAACAGGAGTGTTTTCTTTTTCCCCTTCAATATAAATTGGTTTATGAAGAGCGGTTCTCTGTTCATCAAGATATTTTACAAAATCTATCAGACCGCCTTTAAATCTGTATGTTTCTTCAAGACCCTCTGCCTCATCTTTCAAAATCATAGTTACTTCTTTATTAAGATATGCAAGTTCTCGCATTCTCTCGGCAACGGTTTCAAAATTAAATTTTGTTGTTTTAAATATTTCCGGATCCGGTTTAAAGGTAATAACCGTTCCGGTTTGATCGCCTTTATAAGTTCCAATTTGTTTTACTTTCTCTACAGGTACGCCTCTGTGATATTCCTGAAAATAAATCTTGTTGTCTCTGCGTACGGTTGCGGTCATCCATTCAGAAAGAGCATTAACGACAGATACGCCAACGCCATGCAATCCGCCCGAAACCTTATAAGAATTTTTATCAAACTTACCGCCGGCATGCAGCACTGTCATAACAACCTCAAGCGCAGAACGTTTTTCTACGGGATGAATATCAACCGGAATTCCTCTTCCTCTATCTTCAACTGAAACGCTTCCGTTTTTATGAATAGTTACAATTACTCTGTCATTAAATCCTGCAAGTGCTTCGTCAATGCTGTTATCAACAACTTCGTTTATAAGATGATGAAGTCCTCTCGTGCTTACGTCTCCGATGTACATCGCCGGGCGTTTACGAACCGCCTCTAATCCTTTAAGAACATTAATGCTTTTTGCGCTGTAATCGTTAATTTGTTTTTTTTGCTCTTTCGTCATTTGAAATATCCTTTAAAGCGTTACCATTACTTTGCTGAAAATTTAATTTTAATAATTCTTTCTTCGCCATAATATGAATTTATTTTTTCGATGATTTCGTTTTCCTTAAACTTTAGTTCGTTGCGCCAGGCTGCATTTTCAACCTTAAGAGTTAAGGCTTTTTTTTCTGCCTTAACGGGGTGAACAACCTGTTTTAGTTCAGGAAAAATTTTATCGAAATCTTTTACAACATCGCTGCTGTTTAGAACCTCTCTTATTTTTGATAGGGCGGGTTCATTATTAAACACCTCTTTTATGCTCCTGAAACCCTCAGGCATAAGAATAAACCCCGTCTTTAAGTGTTATTATCAGATCGTCATCGTTCTTCTTCAAAAACGAAAAGTCGGCAAAATCAGTAATTGTGATAAATGCCTGACCAACTTTTTTTAAGTACTGACTTATCCTTCCGGCACGATAAGCATCCAATTCACCAAATGCATCATCAAGTAAAAATATTGGCGTGTTGTTGGTTGTTTCTTTTAGATAAAAAAACTCTGCAAATCTTAATGCCGCCTGAAATGTTTTGTGCTGTCCCTGAGACCCGTAAGTTTTAAGAGATATGTTGTTTATAGTAAATTCAAACTCGTCTCTGTGTGGACCAACCAAATTAATTCCTCTTCTTATCTCTTCGTTTCTTTTTTCACTTATCAAATCACAAAACTTTTTCCTTATTTCTGTTTCTTCATTATCCAGGAATAAATATTTAATTGACGGATTTTCTGCGTTGTTCATTATCTCCAGGTAAGAGTTTTTTAGATATTCATTAAACTGATTAATAAAAGCAATTCTGTGCTTTATTATTTCAACACCGTTTTCGATCAATCTTTCCGTCCATGCTTCTAATTCTGAGTTTAATTGTTCTGAATAAAATTCCTTAAGCTTGTTTAAAACGACAGATCTGTGTTTAATTGTTTTATTATAATCAATAAGCATGCTTAAATAGGTGCTGCTTGCCTGAGAGATTACAGAATCAGCAAACCTTCTTCTGTCGGCGGGCGATCCCTGTGTAATTGAATGATCGGAAGGTGTCAGAAGAACCACCGGGTATTTTCCAATTATATTATAGTTCCTAGATATTAGTTTTTCGTTTTGAAAGTAGTACTTTCTGTTCTCTGTCATTGAATAATATATTCTTGAAATATCTTCTGTCTTATTTTTAAAGTATCCTTTTATCTCAAAGTCTTCGTTTTCAAAACTAACTGCTTCGCTGTCTTTAGCATAAAAACTTTTTGTGGTGCACAAGTAATAGGCTGCTTCTAACAGCGTGGTTTTGCCCTGACCGTTTCCGCCCATGATAAAGTTTATCTTATCAGAAAAGTTAAGGTTTGCACTCTTATGAATTCTGAAATTTCTAAGAGATAGATTGGACAGGATCATTTTAATTATTTAAACGGACCGGCATTAATAACATCATAATATCTTCATTTTCCTCGCTCTTTGTAGGCTCTATAATGCTCGCCTTTGTTGGTGAGTGTAACTTAAAAATTACTTTTTCGCCCTCAAGATGAGAAAGAATATCATTTACATAATTAGTATTAAAACCAATGTCCATTGGATCGCCTTTATATTCACAGTCTATTTCTTCTTTTGCGTTTGAACCGTGATCAATATCCTCGGCAGAAACCTCAAGAGTGTTGTTGCCAATAGAAAACTTAACTTGTTTAGAGTTAGAAGTAGAAAACAACAACATTCTTTTTATTGTTGATAATAAGTCTGCTCTGTTTACTGTTAAGAAATTTTCGTTTTCCATTGGTATGACGCTGTTATATGCTGGATACTTTTCACCAATTAGACGGGTAATAAATTCATATTCATTTATGATAAAAGAAGCGTATGTTTTACTTAGATATACTTTAATATCGGCATCACCAATTTGTTTTAATAATACGGATATGGCTCTTTCTGGAATTATGTACTGCATGTGTTCGTCTGATGTAAATGACCTGTTTATAAACTTAACTAACCGGTGTCCGTCTGTAGTAACAAACCTTAATCCGTCTTTATCAAACTCCATTAATGTTCCTGTCATAGCAGGACGCATATCTTCTTTGCTCATAGCGAAAGCAGTTTGTTCCAGTGCTTTTCTCAGTTCGCTGCCACCGATAACTATTTCTTTATCTCTGGATACAAATGGAATTTCCGGAAAATCCTCAGCTTGTGAGTAGCTTAAGTTATAAATTCCTTTGTCTGTTGTAATCTTTAACTTACCCTTGTTATCTATATTAAAGTTTAGTTGGGCATCATCAAGAGATCTTATAATATCATAAAGCAATCTCGCTGGTACAACTATTTTGTTGTTTTGATCAGATGGTACATTTAAGGAAGATCTGATTGAAATTTCAAGATCAGTAGCGCTAACTGTTAATGCTCCATCTTTAATATCAAACAAAAAATTTTCTAGAATGGGCATTGGTGTACGTGAAGGTACTGCCAAAATAATTTTGGATAAAAGTTTTTCTAAAACCTTACTATTAATCTTGAATTCCATGTAAATGATCTCCTTTTGAAGCACACAAAAATACGAAATTCGTTATGCAATCTCAATAAAACATACAAATTTAAATTATTATGAACTGGACTTTGAAGGGAGTTTAAAATCAAAAAGGAGCCGTTTATTTAAGGCTCCTTTTCAAAAATCTTTTTATCAGTTATTACTTATCAGCAAAAGGATCTGTTCTGTTTATGTCGTCTGATGAAGTCAGTGTTCCGAAAATTGTATAAGTTATACTTGTACCAGAAGTAACTGTTGTGCTGGTATAAACTAATAATATTTCTGTGCCCGCATTGAATACCATTGTACCAGATACATCTCCTTGGGCGCTGTATGTTGTTGTTCCCTCGGGTACAGAGTAGAGTGTTGAATATTCAAATGAACCTTTTCTAAAATCGGGTATAATTAAATCTTCCCCTGGCAGAACTTCGTAAGTCTTTCCGGCAAGAAGAAGTTTTACTGCAGCTGCCGCTTTGTTTTGAACTATCACTTTGTTTTCAATAAATGGCTGGCATCCAATCAATCCGGAAAGTACTCCAACCATCACAGCAAAAACTATTAGATGTTTTTTCATATGAACCTCTAATTGGTTATAAATTTTATAAAACTTTTCAGTAATTATTTTTATTAACAGTGTTATAATTTAAATGAAATATTAATTTATTATTTAACTTTAGTTATAATAATGTTAAAATGTTAATTACTAATAATTCATTGAAATATATTTAGTAATCAAAGAAAATCAGCGAGACATTATTTTAATAACATGTTAATAAACAAAGAACTACAATAAAAAATCAATTTAGATATCAATAATTAACAATTTATATACCAACTATCAACAAGTTAATAACATTTTCAAATTGTTAAAAAAGACATATAGATAATATAAAACAATATCTACAAGTAAAAATTTCAGGAATAATTGAGCAATAACCTGTTTTTAAGACCATCTACCAGGTCACGCATCGAAGCATCATTCTTACGCATTTCCTCTATATTATTACAAGCATGAATAACAGTAGAATGATCTCTGCCACCAAAGTGAAGTCCAATTGTTTTAAGAGAAGATTTTGTTAGTTCCTTAGAAAAATACATTGCCAGCTGTCTTGCCAAAACAATTTCTTTTTTTCTGGTCTTCTCTCTCAATTTATTTTCAGGAATGTTTAAGTATGAGCAGACACCACGGGATATATCATCTATTGTAACATTAACTTTTCTATCCGTTGCTATTTCTCTTACAATTTTTTTTGCAAGATCCAGATTTATTTCTTTAGAATTCAAAGAAGCGCTGGCAAGTAATTTAATTAAACATCCCTCAAGCTCTCTTATGTTAGAGGTGATATTGTTTGCTATGTACTCTAAAATTTCTGTTGAAACAATCATACCATAATCTTCAGCTTTGTTTTTAAGAATAGCTATTCTCATTTCAAGTTCCGGTGGTTGTATGTCTGCCGAAAGTCCCCATTGAAAACGCGAGATCAATCTTTCATCCAAGCCCTTAAGATCTTTTGGAGCTTTATCGCTTGATAGAATAATTTGTTTTCTTGCCTGATGTAATGTGTTAAAAATATGAAAGAACAAATCCTGTGTTTTTTCTTTTCCTATAAGGAACTGTATGTCGTCAATAATAAGAACATCCATATTACGATAGAAGCTGGAAAACTCATTTACTTTGTTTGCCTGAATAGACTCAACAAACTCAACAGTGAAAGAATCAGAAGAATGATAAATAACTTTTTTCTCCGGGAACTTCTCAACTATCTTGTTTCCAATAGCCTGAATTAAATGTGTTTTACCAAGCCCCACGCCTCCATAAATAAAGAAAGGATTAAAAGAAGTCTCTCCCGGATTATCACTAATTGCACCGGCAGCGGCTCTGGCTAATTGATTACCCTCTCCCTTTATGAAGTTATCAAACCTATATCGTGGATTAAGATTTGTTTCCTGTGCAGGTCTTTTTCTTTCAGTAGCCACGGGGTTAACAGATGCAGTAGGGTTTAGTTTTTGATCCTCCAGAATAGTAACGTTATCTTCTTTTTCTTGTGAAATAACATAAGAGAGTTTTCCATCGGAACCTAAAACATCCTTAATGGTTTTATTAATAATAGAACTGTAATGCTCATCTAACCATTCCCAGAAAAATTGGCTGGGCAACTGAACCTTAAGAGTGTTGTTATTGAAATCTACTGGCCTAATTGGTAAAAACCAGGTGTTATATGTCATTAAAGTTACATTTTGCTTAATCCTGGTTAAACAATTTTTCCAGATAGAATTAACGTCCTGGTTTTTTAACAGATCGGTATTTTCTAATTGAGCAAATTTAAAGTTATCCACAGCAATAAGATGGTTAAAAGTTTATATATAAATGAAATAGTTAATTGCATATTTTTATGGAAGAATTAAAATCAACAATTTATCAACATTACTGATAAAACCAAAAAGCCTTAAAAAATAATAAGTTACGAGAATCATTTTAACGTTATCAAAAAGTCTAAAGTAAAAATTACGGTCACGAACAACATTTTTTGACGTGAAACGTTTCCACAATAAAAAATTATCAACAAATTATCAACAACGATTGTGTTGAGATATCTTGGGTTTAAAATAGAAACTTGAACACCAGAATACAAAATATTTTTTCTGATTTGGATAAAATATTTTCAGGAAACATATATCTAAAAAATTATTGGAAAATGTTGGTTATATTCATATTTTTGCAAACTATTTGAATAAAAGGAGATAGAATGAAAAGAACATTTCAGCCAAGCAACAGAAAAAGAAAAAACAAACATGGCTTTAGAGAAAGAATGAAAACTAAAAACGGAAGAAAAGTTTTAGCAAGCCGCAGAGCAAAAGGCAGAAAAAAACTAACAGTTAGTGATGAGAAGTAAAAGTCTTGAAAAAATTTTCTTTTTCTAAAGAAGAAAGAATTAAAAAGAAAAAGGACTTTGAAAAAATATATAAAACCCCAAAAGCCCTCATTAGCCCAAATCAATTAATTAAAGCAAATTATTTTTATGAATTTTCCAATTCAAAGGGTACCATAAAAATTGCCGCCGCCGTTTCCAGCAAATCTGGGAAGGCGGTTTGGAGAAACAGAATAAAGAGGCTAATAAGAGAGGCGTATAGACTAAACAAAACACAGCTACTAGATTTTGCAGAGAAGAAAAAAATAAACTTAATGATAATATTTTCTTCGTATAAATTATCTGAAAAAAGGAACACAAAGATAGTTTATAACCAGCTATCTGAAGAGATAAAAGAAATTTTGACTAAGCTGGGTCATGAATTATCAGAAATGCCATAAGATAACCGTTTTTGCTTTTAACATTGCAGGGCGCACACAGTTTGCGCTATTAAAATAGAGAGTTTTTTAGAATGGATAAACAAACCACAATAGCCTTTATACTTATTGGAGCAATACTAATTTTATGGCTTTATATCACAGCACCACCGCCGGAAAAAATTGCAAAAGAAAAAGTCACCACACAGCTGGATACATCAAAAACAAAAGAGGATAAAAATCTTACAGAAAGCCAAAAACCAAAAGTAACTACCGACTCAACGGCTCTTTTCTCCTCACAAAATTTAACTTTGCAGAAAGAAGAGATTCTGGTTATTGAAACCGATCTTGCCAGAATAGAGCTATCAAACAAGGGCGGAAACTTTAGCAAGGTATTTCTTTCGAAGTTTAATAACTGGTATTCTTCACATAAAGACGCTGACGAATTAAAATATAGTGACCACGTTCAGTTAATAAATTACAGCAGAGGGAATTCTTATGATATCTCATTTGTATCTACAGATGGTAGAGGAATAAACACTAAAGATCTTTTCTTCAAACAAGATGTAGGCAAAAATTATGTTAAGATAAATCCCGGCGACTCACTAACTGTTAATTATACATATGAGATAGAATCAGGAAAATATCTTGAAAAATCTTACACGTTTTTTGGTAACAGATATGATATAAAATCTGAAATCACATTTAATGGTTTTGACAACTTAATCAGCAATAATACATATGATTTAATCTGGGCTAATGGTATTAGGTTTGTTGAAAGAAACTCGGTAGACGAAGCAAACTACTCAAATGCCAGCGTTTATTATGGTGGAGAGCAAGCCATTGTTGACGCAAGCTCTATCGGAGAGAAAACGGTTAAAGAGTTTAGGGGAAAAATCGATTGGATAACCGTCAGAAACAAATATTTTGCTTCTATTATCATACCCGAAAAGCCGGATAAGGTTGAAGGAGCATATATCTCCGGGACAAGAGAAACTGCTGGCAAAGATGGCTTAAAAGAATTTTATGATGTCAGATTAACACTTCCGTTCCAGAATCAAAAACAGGAAACACAAAAGTTTACGATTTACATTGGGCCCGTTGATTATAAAACTCTGGAAACGCTCGGAAATAACTTAGTAGCAATTGTGGATTTTGGAAGTTTCTTTGGACTAAAATTTATCGTTAGACCAATTGCCGAATATATTCTTCTGCCTCTTTTTCAGTTCCTTCACTTATTTATTCCCAACTACGGATTTGTTCTTGTTGTATTCTCATTGATAATAAAAATAGTTGTATATCCGCTTACAAAATCCAGCTATCAGTCAATGAAGAAAATGCAAGCACTTCAGCCAAAGATAGCAGAGATAAAAGAAAAGTTTAAAGACGATCCGCAAAAGATGAATAAAGAAACGATGAAGCTTTATTCTACTTATGGTATTAATCCTGCCGGCGGATGTTTGCCACTTCTGTTACAGATGCCCATATTTGTAGCGCTTTGGGGGTTGTTCCAATCAGCTATTGAACTGAGGCAGCAGCCGTTTTTCTGGTGGATAAAAGATTTATCGCAGCCGGATATAATTTATGATTTGGGTTTTAAATTGCCTCTGTTTGGAGTAAGAGAAATTAGCGGACTGGCTTTGTTGATGGGCATAACAACATTTGTTCAGCAAAAAATGACAGTGAAAGATCCAAAACAGCAAGCGCTTATTTACATTATGCCAATTATGCTTACTTTGTTGTTTATGAGTTTTCCTTCTGGATTGAACCTGTATTACTTTATGTTTAATATTTTATCTATTGGACAGCAATATTATATAAATCATAAAAGCGGAAATGTTGAGCTTGTTCCTGTTGCTAATCCGAATAAGAAAAAAGGATTTATGGCAAAGCTGATGGAAGCCGCAGAAGAGCAAGCAAAAGCTCAGCAGAAAAAGAAAAAATAAATTAATTTCTAAGCTCATTGTTGTGAGCAAAATTATATGAGAGAAGCAAAAGTAATATTCATTCTGTTGGTGTTGTTTTTTCTCTCTAATATTTTTCCGCAGAACAAATACACTATAAATCTTGAAGTAAAAGAAAAACAGCTTCCTCTCGGACTTAAACAAATTGTTCCAGCCAATAAACCACAAATAGCACTAGCCTTAAGCGGAGGCGGTGCCAGAAGCCTTTCTCAAATAGGCGTGCTTAAAGCATTTGAAGAAACAGGAATAGATGTAGATATTATTGTTGGAACAAGCATGGGCAGTATTGTTGGTGGGCTTTATTCCGCCGGATACACTCCGGACCAAATGGATTCTATTGCACTAAATACAGACTGGAATGATTTATTGACATTCGTAAATCAATCAAACAGGCGAGATTTATTTGTTGATCAGAAAGTTACTGAAGACAGAGCTATCTTAACTTTACGTTTAAATGGATTTAACCCAATTATCCCAACATCATTTAATGATGGACAAAAATTATCCAACCAATTAAATCTTCTTACGTTTAATGCCCCATTACACTCAGAAAACTCGTTTGATTTGTTAACAAAAAAATTCAGAGCAGTTTGCACAGATCTTATCACGGGCAAGGCAATTGTTTTAGATCGCGGCTCACTTAGCAATGCGCTTAGAGCAAGCTCCAGCGTTACATTTTTTTTGGCACCAATTAAAATGGATTCTTTGCTTCTGGTTGATGGCGGGTTGGTTGCAAACATTCCCGTTGATATTGCAAGACAAAGCGGAGGCGATTTTGTAATAGCGGTAAATACTTCAAGCCCACTATGGGATGAGAGCAAACTTGATGCGCCATGGATTGTTGCAGATCAGATAGTAAGTATTCCGATGAAACTTAATAATGAGGATCAGCTATCAAGAGCGAATTTTATTATTACTCCTGAATTAGAAAATGCTCTATCTACAGATTTTAGCAAGGTTGATAGTTTAATCGCGGCGGGATATTTATCGGCAAAAAAAACAGTTAACGAGCTAAAGAATAAACTAGACTCACTTAATGAAAACACCTTTAATCACGAACTAACTTACTTTAATAATATTTTACCAGATACTTCTCTCACCGAGACGGAAAAAAAGTTTTTTAAAAGATATGCAGATGCGGATTCAATATCTAATAAAGAAATTTATAATGATCTTAAAAAGCTTTTTGAAACGGGTAATTACAAATCTCTAACAGCGGTAATTTCTCCAGAAGACCAAAAGAATGTGCTTACTCTAATCAAAGAAGAAAATCCGGTAATTAAAGATGTTGGTTTAATCGGTGTTTCGTTAATTCATTCAGATAAAATCAGCGAAATATTTTCTTACATCAAGGATAAGCCATTTTGCGGAAAAAGAGTTTTAGATGCTTTGTTGGAGCTGATTAGACTTTACAGAAAAGATGGATATTCACTTGCCGAAATTCAAAGCCTTGAGTTTAAAGAAGAGGAAAACAAGTTAATAGTTTTTGTAGATGAAGGAATAATTTCAAGAATAGAAGTCGAAGGAAACAGCCACACAAACAAAAATGTAATCTTAAGAGAAATCCCTCTTGCCCTTGGCGAATTCTTTAAAGTTCAGAATGTCTCACAGGGACTAATAAACCTGAGAAGCACCAAACTGTTTGACAATATCGATGTTACTGTAAGAGAGGACAATGGGCAAAACGTACTTACTGTAAATGTTTCAGAAAGACCAACCAGTTTATTAAGGCTGGGTTTCCGCGCAGATAATGAATATCGTGCACAATTTAGTCTTGATATAAGAGAAGAAAACCTTCTTGGCACAGGCTCAGAACTGGGCTTAATCTTGTTTTGGGGATTAAAAAACCGCGCATACATTTTAGAGCAAAAAGCAAACAGAATTTTTAACACTTATATCACTTATAAAATAAACGCATTTTATAAGTTTAATGATGTTACTGTTTACAAAGACGTCCCGGTAGAATCGGAAAAAAAATTCTCCAGAACAGGAGCCGGAGAATACAGACAGATTTTTTATGGATTATCTCTTGGCGTTGGAACTCAGGTTGGGCGATTTGGAAACATATTATTTGAAGGGAAACTCCAAAGAAACGAAATTAAAAACACGGAGGAACAACCAATAACTCCGGGTAAAGTAAGCTTATTTAGTTTTAAAGTTTCTTCAACGATTGATACACAGGACAAATATCCTTATCCCGATGAAGGAGTTTATTTTAAGGGCTCATATGAAACAGCACAAACTGTTTTGGGCGGTGAACTGGGTTACAGTAATATTCTGATGGAGTATTGGAATTACTTTAAACTTGGCGAACGGCATGTAGTATCTCCTAAAATAAAATTCGGGTTTGCCGATAAAACTCTGCCATTAAGTGAACAATATGCCCTTGGCGGACAGGAATCCTTCTACGGAATGCGTGAATATGAATTCAGAGGCCGTCAGATATTTTTAGCTTCATTGATGTATAGATATAAACTGCCCGTAAAGATTTTCTTCGACACTTACTTCAAATTCAGATATGATTTGGGAACAACCTGGGCTGAACAGGAACAAATCAGATTTAAAGATTTGCGACATGGAATTGGCGGAGCGGTCTCATTTTCAACACCCATTGGTCCTGCTGAGTTTGCAGTTGGAAGAAGTTTCCTTTTCAGAAAAGATTTGCCGGCAAATCCGATTAGCTGGGGAGATATGCTGTTCTATTTTTCAATCGGATATTATTATTAAAGATTTTCATTCCTGAAATTTTCACCCCAGTTTCTTAAGCTGTCAATAATTGGGATTGTTGTTTTGCCTTTTTCTGTTATTGAGTATTCTACTTTGGGCGGGACGCTTGCATAAACTTTTCTGCTGATTAAACCATCTTCTTCAAGTTCCTTTAATTGTTGTGCAAGCATTTTGTGAGTAATCTTTCCAATGCTTTTCTTAAGCTCACTGTAACGCCAGGTTTTATCTTTTAATCTCCATAAAATTGGCATCTTCCACTTGCCGCCAATTATATCAAGCGACAGTTCAACTGGATTGTTGTATTGCTTTCCGCGAAATTCAAATCTGGGCATAAAAAATTACCCCGCTATGTTTAATCTTAAAACTCATTTCTTACTAATAAGTGAGTATGCTACTTTTTTGTGCGTTCTTGAATCCACTGAATAACAAAAATATCTTGGCAGAAAACTATTAAATATTTTATTAGAAAGGAAAAAAAATGAGCGCAAACATAGATATTCTTAATCCCGAAAAGAGGAAAAAAGTGTTACTTGTTGCAGCAAATCCTTCGGTATCAAAACAAACCGGCTGGCCAATTGGATTTTGGGCTGCAGAATTAACTCATCCATATTTTGAGTTTACAGAGAAAGGTTATGAAGTTGAAATCGTAAGTCCCGATGGCGGCAAGCTTGAACTTGATAGCTTCAGCGATCCGAGACACGAAAGCGGATACTCTGCACACGATCTGATTAGCTTAGGATTTTTATCTTCTCCGAATCACTCAAAGCTTTTAGAAAACACAAAGAGTATTTCTGAAGTTAAGATTGAAGATTATGATGCGTTGTTTTTAGCTGGAGGACAATCTCCTATGTACACTTTTATCGATAATACTAAGCTTCACAAATTCGTTTCGGAATTTTATGAGGCAGGAAAAGTTGTTGCAATAGTTTGTCACGCAACCTGTGTTCTGCTTAAAGCAAAAACAAAAGAAGGTAAGCTTTTAGTTGATGGCAAGACCTGGACAGGATTTGCAAACAGTGAAGAACAATTTGCAGATAATTTTGTCGGAATGAAAATCCAACCATTCTGGATTGAAGATGAGGCAAAGAAAATTCCAAACACAAATTTCATTGTAAATGGAATGTTCAAACCATTTGCTGTGAGAGATGGAAGATTGATTACTGGTCAACAGCAGTATTCGGGAGCGGCAGCAGCTAAATTAGTTGTTGAAGCGCTTGGTGTTTAACTGATTATATGCCCCGATATTTTATTCGGGGCTTTCTTTTACGATGAAAGCACTAAACTTCTTTTTTGCCATTTTAATTTTCGGGCAAGTGAACTTTGCACAGTTGACCGAAAGCGATACATCTAACTTTAGCTGGAAATTAAGCAGCAACGGCTCGTGGTTAACCGGCAATGTTGAAAGATTATTAATTCTCAGTTCTGCTGACATTGCAATTATTGAAGAACCTTTTGCATTCAGATCTTCAAATACTTATCAATACGGAACTGTTGGAAAAAAACTTACTGAGAATGATTTGTTCTCGAGAAATTTTTTATATCTGTTTCCGAAGAATGAAGTCTATCCATATTTGATGGGATGGATTGAAACTAATAAGCGAAGAAACTTTTCCTTTCGATATCAAATTGGTCCGGGATTTAGCTGGGGAGTTATTAGGGATGAATCATCAACTATTAAAATCTCCTTTACAACAACTTATGAAATGACAAATTACAGAAACTCAGTTTATGCCGATGAAAAATATAATGGCGAGAATACGATAGATTTATTCAGAGGAACCATCAGAGTTTTTGCCAAGCATCAGTTATTTGAAAATAAAATCAGACTGGCTTATGAGGGGTGGGGACAGAAGGCTTTTGAGGATAAAGATAATTACAGACTCTATGGAAATATTGTTGTCGAATATCCTTTAACAAAATTGCTTTCGTTCAGAACCGGATATAATTATTATTACGAGAGCGTCGTGCTTTCCGGAATTAAGCCTTGGGACAGTTTTCTTTTCTTTGGTGTTTCTATTGGAGAAAATATATGATAGTAAAAAGAAACTTTAGTCCATTAAAAGTATGGAGCTACATAAAGGGACCAGTTATCTTTTCTATTGTTTGGTCATTTTTAGTTTGGCTAATCGCAAGCAAATTTACTGTGGAAAGATTTAGTTTAAATTTTGCTGTAATTGGAATTTTGGGAACTGCTCTTGCAATATTTATAGCATTCAGAAATAACTCATCATATTCAAGATGGTGGGAAGCCCGCACAGCGTGGAGCAATATCCTTAGCTCGACCAGAACTTTTGCACGATTGATAATTACATTTACAGATAGTCATTCTCATCAGACTAACTACGTGAAGGATAGAAGTGAATCTTTTAAGAAGGAGATGATATATAAAATAATTGCGTGGGCTAATTCGTTAAGACTTGAGCTGAGAAATCAAAATAATTGGAAGAATCTTCAACCCTTTTTGTCTGATGAAGAAATTAATCAGGTAATAACTAAACAGAGCAAACCTAATTTTATAAAATTCTTAATCGGGCAGAGAATTTATAAGGCAATGGCTGACGGAACTCTTGGTGGATTTGACAGCTTTCAACTTGAAGGTCAGTTACTGGCACTTGCAAATGCACAAGCAACATCAGAAAGAATTAAACACACACCACTTCCCAAGCAGTATGATTTTTTCACAAGAATGTTTGTTCTGCTTTTTATTGTACTTCTGCCGTTTGGATTAGTAACCTTTTTCAATCAGCACATAGAAGCAAGTTGGCTGGCTATTCCATTTTCGGTTTTGATATCAGCAGTGTTTGTAATTATGGAACGAACCGGAGCCGCAAATGAAAATCCATTTGAAAATCTTGTTACCGATGTACCACTAACTTCAATCTGCAACAAGATTGAAAGAGATTTATTAGAAATGCTGGGAAATGAAAATCTTCCGCCAGAGCTTGAAGCAGAAAATGGATATTTATATTAAAGAAAAATTTATTTAAGGAATCAAAATGACTCTAGAGATTATTTTATTTGTTGTTTTTACATCTATAGTTTTAACCGCTCAAAATCTGAACGAATCATCAATGCCGAAAGAAATAAACAAAATAATTGTATTTGGTGATGGTTTATCCGATATGGGCAGGTGGGGTAAGTTAACTAATTACAAATATCCACCGGCAGACGCCGGTTTTTATGAAAGCAGATGGACAAACGGTAAAGTCTGGATCGAACTGCTTGCGGAAAAGCTGGACATCAAACTGACATTAAATGAAAACTATGCAATGGGCGGCGCAACCACCGGCTACTATAATATAAATGAACCGTTGCGGCAGGCTCTTCAACTTGACTCAACAGTTAAATTAAACGGAATGCTTGGACAGGTTGAAGAGTTTTTGTCTTCTAATACTTTGATTGATGACAAAACACTTTTCACTCTATGGGCAGGAGGACACGATATAGGAAGTTATCTGGATTACGGACAACCGGACTTAGAACAATATCCTCCATCAGAAAATTTTAAGAAGGCAGTTTCACTGCTTATTAATGCTGGTGCAAAAAATATTATGATCGGCACAATGCCAGATATGGGATATACTCCGGTTTATTTCGGAACAGAGCATCAGCAAAAAGCTTCAGATTTGTGCGCGGCATTAAATGAAGGAATTGATAAAATAATTTCTTCTTATAAAAACAGTGATGTAAAGTTTATAAAAATTGATGGTGCAAAAATATTTTCTGAAGTTGGAATGAATCCAGCCAAATATGGAATAAAATATCTTGAACCATATCTGCCATTTAACATTATAAACTTTAGCAATCCATTAGAAAAAACTAATGTTGATATCCCGAATAAAGAGAAGGGGTTGAACCCAGAGGAGTTTATGAACTGGTGGGCTGTTTCTGCAAGTGCAAAGATGCACAAAATTATTGCTGATGAAGCATTCAAGAAGTTTAATGAAGAATTTTCTGAATAGATTAAAGCGGAGTTATAGTTGAGCAAGACATTATTAGAAAAAAATCGTCTCGAAGCATTCAGCGATGGAGTAATTGCAATTATCATTACTCTGCTTGTGCTTGAAATAAAAGTGCCGCACATAGACGGTGAAGCAAACACACAAAAAATAATTGCTGCACTCATCTCAATTGCGCCGAAATTTTTTAGCTGGGCACTAAGTTTCTTTATGCTTTTAATAATGTGGATAAATCATCACCGCATTTTTAATGAATTGGAAAAGACAAACAATAATCTGCTTTGGTTAAACGGTGTACTGCTGTTCTTTATGTCTTTTGTACCATTTCCAACAGCGTTTATGGGAGATTATTTCACGCAGCCGATGTCCACATTTTTCTTTGGTATTTGTTTGATGTTTGTTGGAATAGCTTTCTATTTTTTAAGAGCATACATTGTTAAAAAACCAGAACTGCTCACGAAAGAATCAGACATTGCTCATCAAACAAAACTTGCAAGAAAAACTTTACTCGGACCAATGTTTTATTTTATTGGTGCACTCAGTTCGTTTTTAAGTATTATTATTGCATACATTATTTATATAGCAGTGCCGGTTTATTATATTTACTTCGGAATAAAAAGAAAGGATTAAAAAATGAAAATAGCAATTATCGGAGCTGGAAATGTTGGCGGAGCTTTGGCAAAACAATGGGCAAAAGCCGGGCATACTATTTTGCTTGGATTGAGAGATTTAACTTCAAGCGACGCAAAGGAATTAGAAAAATTTTCTTCCAACATTTCATCACACAGAATCAGCAATGCAATCAACAATTCGGAAGTTGTTTTATTCTCAACTCCGCCAGAGGCAGCAGTAGCAGTTGCAAAGCAGAACCCAGCACTAAAAAATAAAATTGTTATTGATGCAACTAACGCAGTTTTCAAAAAGCCGGAGCCGTATAAAACAGCATTTGAAGGAATAAAAAAAGAAACCGGTTGCGATGATGTTGTAAAATGTTTTAACTCAACTGGATTCGAGAATATGGAAAATCCAAAGTATGGTGATTTTGCTATCGATATGTTTGCCGCCGGCTCAAGTGCAAAAGCAAAAAATGCTGCTAAAAAATTATCGCTCGATGCTGGTTTTGCTGAGTGTTATGATTTTGGAGGTGATGACAAAGTTGAGTTGCTCGAGCAGTTTGCATTAAGTTGGATAAATCTTGCTATTATGCAGAAGCAGGGAAGAAATATTGCGTTTAAAGTTTTGAGAAGATAACGGCAGATTATTTTCTTATATAATGCAATTGAACCAATCCTGTATCGAAGGACTTTACTTTTTTTAATTTTAGAAACTGTTCGGGTCTGCCGTTTGCGAATAATTTTTTACCATCGCGATATCTATCGGATATTCATGACTGTGAATAAAAATTTAACAGGATTACTTCTTTAAACAGATTTTTTCTTCTTTTTGTATTTCAATATAATAAAGAGAATAATTAAAGTCAGAATTATAAATGGCCAGAGACTAATCAGAATTATTATAAACCAAAGCAGTGCCTGCCAGCCGTTGTGCAATGCCTGTTTTAGTTTTGTAAAAAATCCGAAAGGAGCAGAAATCTTTTCATAAAAGGTTATAGTAAGTGTGCTGAAAGAGATTCTATTTTTAAGATAATTCATTCTTCCTTCAAGCGATTCTATTTCTGCACGAAGATTTCCCATTTCTCTTTCGATATTTAATATCTCATCAACTCTTGCAGCTTTTTTAAGAAGCTCTTTATACCGGGCTTCAAGTTCTTTCTTTGTTTTGATTCGTGCTTCAACATCTATAAACTCTTCAGTTACATCGGAAGCATTTATGTTTTTACTGTCAATCTTAACAGCAAGTGATGAAACTTTATCAATCAACAAATTAAACTTATCTTCAGGAACGCGTGCAGTAAGTGTATATTCAATACTGCCTTCGTAGTTAAATGAATTTTCATTTCCGATATATCCGCCAAGTTCAGAAACGATTTTTCTGATTTCATTTTGCGTTTTAGAAACATTATCGGTTTCAAAACGAATGTTCCCTTCCTTTATAATTTTTCTTTCAACAGAGATGTCGGAACTTTCTTGATTAGAAAAACTTTCAACTCTCTTTTGTGAAGGAGTAAGATCTGTGGAGAGATTGTTTTGATTGTCGCTGGAGTTGCAAGATGCAAACAACAAAAGAATTATGAATGAAAACATATTAAGTATTTTTAACGATAGAAGATTTCTTACAAACATTTTAATTCCTTATAAAAGTTTTTGTTGTGTGGTTATACCGCTTACGAGTAAAATTGTTTCAGAAAAAATTAAATAAACTTATTTTGACAGCTTTAAAATTCTAATCGCGCCAATTACAACAAGTACAAATACAATTGATCCGACAATAAGGTCAGGAATTCCGGAGTTCAGTAGTAACACTAATATTCCCGCAGTGATTACGCCGAGATTTATAATCACATCGTTTGAGGTGAAAATCATACTTGCACGCATGTGTGCTTCCTGACTTTTTGATTTCTGAAGAAGGTAAAGACAAATGCTGTTTGCAATCAAAGCAAAGATTGAAACAATAATCATTGTTCTGAAATCAGGAAAAGCTTCAACACCAAGAAATCTGCGAAGCACCTCAACAAATCCGATTGCGGCAAGGGTTATCTGAAAATATCCTGCGAGTTTTGCGATATGCTTTTTCTTCGCAACTGTTCCGCCAACTGCATAAAGACTAATACCATAAACAAAAGCATCTGCAAGCATATCCAAACTATCGGCAACTAATCCCATCGAGTTTGAAATCAATCCAAATACAATTTCAATAAGGAAGAAGGCAAAGTTTATGATTAACACAGCCCATAAAACTTTTCTTTGATTTGTTTCTTCTGAGTGAATTTCATCAGAAAAAACTTCTGTGCTTAGAATTTTGCTGTCAAGATTTAATTCAGCTATGGATTTATCAATAAGCTCTAAATTGTTTTTGTGATAGACTGTCAGCTTGCGGTTCTCAATATCAAAATCAAGTCGAGATATATCTTTCATTCCATCAAGTTTTAATCTGATAAGATTTTCCTCTGATGGACAATCCATTTTAGATATTTTAAAAACAGTTTTATGCATAAAAAAATATTTTGCCTGCTTTTGGCTAAGCTATTACTTTTATTAGTTTCTTATAATTTTCAATATAGCTGTTGCTGGTGTGCGAACTGAATATCGCTGGTCTTTAAAACCTCCGAGGTTTTGGAAACCTCGGAGGTTTGGTTTGCTTTTTATTCATTGTTTTATTGCTTTGATTTTAACTTATCATTTTACTGCAAAGGGCTTTGTAATTTGAAATTAATCCCTCCGAAATTTAGACGATATTTCGGACGAAAACATTATAAGCCGCATAAATTAAAAAGAGTTTACTTTATCAATCTCTTTCATTATCCTATCGGTTTCAACCAGCGCAACAATTATTTTCTGATAATGCACAATGTCATCGTCAATAAGTTTCCGACCCTTACGGTCTTTTAACCATTTTTGTGCTGGCTGGTAGCCGCCGATGTAAAAGTTCCAGGCAATCTCCGGAACTTTACCGAAGAATTGTTCGCTGTTAATCCAAACATTGCCGGTTCTTAAAACCTCCGAGGTTTTCGAAACCTCGGAGGTTTGGTCTAGATTATATTTTATTTTTTCAACTTCGTTTTCTCCATCGACAGGGTATGTTGTTATAAACTGATTTACTTTTGGTGATTCAAGCAGGTGAAGTAAACGCAGTTCTGTTCCAAGTGCTACAAGTTTTTTGAAAGTGTTTTTCTCTTTTGGATATGGCACTCGCGGAAAGTCTATTTTTAAAAATTCTTTGTACTTTTCTCTGTATGAAGGTGAGTGAAGAACTGCATATATATAATCGAGAATATCTTCCGGTGTTACTTTGCCAACTGCTTTTTCGATTTCTTCTACAATTTCTTTTTTGAGGTTGGGGATTTTGGTGCCGTCATTTGAGTAAAGATAAAGTGGGAAAATATATCCCCACTCTTTTGTTTGTAAAGAGATAGCACCGCTTTCAATCATAAATTTAGTTACGAAAATATGCTGAAAATCAAAAGTGCTCTGTTGTCTAACAGTTATTAGTCCCAAATTTTCATTAATAAAATGCTTGGCAGTTTCAAATCTAGATCTTCCAATAAAACCCCCGGATTGTTCTTGCAAAATACTATACCTTATGTCAAAAGGTCGATATAAAACTTTAACTCCATAAAATTTTTTCCTTAAACTTTCCTTCGCTTTACTAACCGTCCATCCTGAAGTATCCTTAAGGTTATATATTAACCTCAATTCTTCAATTGATTTTTCTTGAAAGTCTTTAATAACAGATTCTAATTTTACATGGTTTACCATCATTGACAACGAATCATTCTTGGTCTGAATTCCAGAATTATGATTCATTATCATTTCGTCAATTCTAAATCCTTTAAAGTATTCAGATTCAACATCCATAGCCTTTGGCACAAAGAAGAAATATGGTTCAGAATAACTAATCTTTCTCCAATTAATATTTCTTAAATTAATGTCATCAAGTTTTACAAATTTATTTTCTCTGGTACCATAAATCTCTGAATGGTGAACGTCTGCCAGTTTTTTATTTTCAGCAAATTTTTTGGTAAAGATAGATATGGCCACACCCTGTTGAATATCAAAAACATTTTCATCTTTGCTTCCATCTGGCGCTGTTTCTTTCTTTTTAGTACTTCCGTGTAAATCCAAAATATAAATTTCATCAAATGTTTCAAGCAAGTGCTTTCTCATTTGTCTGTGTGTAATTCCATCAATAAAGGAATTATTCGTTATCATTGCCACGATGCCGGTTTTATTCTTTTCTACAAAGTATTCAGCAAGCCGAATAAATTTTATATAATCATCATCGATATTTATTTTCTTTTCATTAAGATTTTTCTTGTAATCTTTTATTAAATCAAGAATCCATTTACTTTTGTTTTCAGAACTAACACTGTAAGGCGGATTACCAATTACAACCATTATCGGTGTTTCATTTTTGATGAGTGCAGCTTCTTTAGATTCTTCTGCAATACTTTCGGCAAAACCAAAACCGGCAAATAAACCTTCCTGAGTTTCGCTTTCTTCAAGAGAGTTGGTGAGATAAATTCCAAGTCGACGGTTAAAGTATTTAAATCCTGTTGCCTTAAATGCCATACTAAGTTTAAGATGAGCAATTGTGTAAGGAGCCATCATCAATTCAAAACCGTGAAGACGTGGAAGTAAATCGTTATGGACGTAAGTAGGCCAACGACCAAGCTGTCCGCTGTTTTTCAGCTTCAAATAAATTTCACGGATAACCGCACTAAGAAAAGTTCCTGTACCAACAGCAGGGTCGAGAATCTGAACACGATGAATACCGTTCCTGACTGCCGTCAGGCTAGTTTCAAGTTTGGAAGTATCTGCCAGACCGGAAGGAAGATTAAATTCTTTTTGAAGAAGATAATCAACGGAGCGGACAATAAATCTAACAACAGGCACGGGCGTATAATAAGCGCCCATCTTTTTGCGAAGCTCGGCATCATATTCTTTAAGAAAGTCTTCATAAAAATGAATTACAGGATCAGGACCTTCGTGCGTTTTGCCCCAAAGGTCATCAGCAAAATATTGTTTCATCAACTGCTTAACATCAGCGTGAGAAAAAACCTCGCACAATTCATTTACAATATACTCAAGCCGTTTATCGAAATCGGGTCCAACAATGTGATCAAAAAAATGTCTGAGAAAAGGATTTGACGCAGGGACAAGATCGCGTGCTTCCTGCCTTGAAAAATTTTCAGGGGTTTCGTCGTGATATCTTGCAACAAACAATCCATAGACCAAAGTTTGGGCATACATATCAGCAAACTCTTCTTCCTTAAGATCGTGCACAAGAAGTTTTTTGATTGTGTTATAAACATTTAGTATCTCAGGTTTCTTTTCATCTTTTTTCGACAGAATATCTTTTATGTTGTCTCTTATCCTTCTTGCTTTACCACCCATTATTTTTGCCAGATGCTCGCCGGATTTTATTGGTTCTTTGTGTGATTGAGTAAAATCTATTAGAGTTTTGCCTGCAAATTCATATTTATCCGGTAAAGGAGTGATGGTTCTTAAATCAAGATCATATTCAGCGATCTTTATTGGTTCCTGGTATTTAATTCCGTTCCTGTAAAACCGAAACTCAACATAGTCTGTCAAAACGAGGTTTGCATAACCGAAATATCTTTCCATCTGTTTGGATTTTTCAATCTTGTCGAGAGATTCACCGATAGTTTTTGCTTCGATGTAAAGAATAGGAATATCATTCTTCATCACAATAAAATCTGGTTTGTTGCCTTGTTTAGCTTTCGGATCGTGATCTATTCTTTTAACATTTATTTTTTCAAAAATTCCCTGCAGAAGAATTTCAAAATCAGTGCGATAACCCATTTCAGAAGTTTCAGGGTGGGAGAACTTTTTTGAGATAGAGCCGATATATTTTTCAAACAACAGTTTCATCGCTTGAAACCCCTATCCTCTCTTTTCTTTTGCAAGCTTATAAAGCTCCACATATTTTTCTGCTGAACGTGTCCAACTGAAATCGAGTTTCATTCCGTTGTGCTGAATTTTTTTCCAGATATCTTTTTGTTTAAAGACATTAACAGCGCGCTCAACCGAAGATGAAAGTGCATAACTTGTGTAATCATAAAAAGAGAATCCATTTCCGTGATCAAAGCCATAATGACTTTCTTCATCCCAGTCTTTAACTGTATCAGCCAGACCGCCGGTTTTTCTAACAACGGGAACAGTTCCGTATTTTAGGCTGTATATCTGGTTAAGTCCGCAAGGTTCATAGCGTGAAGGCATAACAAATATATCGGTACCAGCTTCAATAAGATGAGAAAGCTCATTATTGTAACCTATGTAAGAAGCAATTTTGCCGGGAAAGTAATTCGGCAATCCACGGAAAAAGTTTTCATATTTATCCTCACCGCTTCCAAGAATTATCCATTGTGCATCAAGGTTCATCAACTCGTTTATCGCTCCGGAAAAAATATCAAATCCTTTTTGGGTAACTAATCTGGAAATTACTCCGATGAGCGGACGGTTCTCATCAAAAGGAAGATTAAAATGATCCATCAAAAATTTTTTATTCTTTGTTTTTCCTGAAAGATCTTTAATTGAATACTTGTAGGGGAGGAATTTATCAGTCTCAGGATTCCATTCATCATAATCTACTCCATTAAGAATTCCATAAACATCCTGCTTGCGTACCCGCAGAATGTTATGTAATCCTGCGCCATATTGTTCAGTAAGAATTTCGTGAGAATATTTATTGCTTACCGTATTTATCAAATCGGAAAAAACAATTCCGGCTTTCATAAAAGAAACAGAATCTTCAAACTCTACAGGTCCGCCGGGATAATAAAGATCACCGCGAATCTCTGCAGCAAACAGCGCAGATTTAGAAAATCTTCCCTGGTACCCGATGTTATGAATAGTAAACACGGTTGAAGTTTTATCAAACATTCTATCCCAGTTGTAATTATCTTTTATGAAAAGAGGAATGAGTCCTGTTTGCCAATCGTTGCAGTTAATGATATCCGGCGCCCAGCCAAATCGCTGCAAAGTTTCAATAACTCCTTTGCTGAATAAAATAAATCTTTCATCTTCGTCCATATCGTTTGTGTAAATTGCATCACGATAAAAATAATGAGGGCAATCAATAAAGTTTACTTCTATGCTGCTGTTTGGAAGCTTTGCCTGATGAAGGTGAACGGAGCGATCTATTCCGTTGACACGGATAATCATTTCTCCAATTGACCAGTTGTAGCGCAAATCATATTTTCCTTCATCGATTGAACGATACTTGGGAAGAAATATTTTTACTTCGCAGCCAAGCTTTTCTAATGCTTTTGGTAATGAACCGGCAACATCTGCAAGTCCGCCTGTTTTTGCGTAAGGAACGCACTCAGTTGTAACAAATGCTATTTTCATTTTAGTGTTGTTAGTTTAGTGCTTTTGGGCTTTTGTGGCAAGAAAAAATTGCCAGAAAACACGAAAACACAAAGTTTGATAAGACAAGACAATTAATTTATTTTTTAATAAGAATAATAAGCTTTAATGCTTTAAATTTCATCTATTAAGCAGAAAAGAGTTTTAATGAATAAAGAACACCCAATAATGAATATCGAATAATGAAGTTTTATATCTTTACTTCAGCGTTCATCATTCTTTGTTCGATATTCGATGTTTAAAGGCGATTTAAATTAATTAAAGGAACTGCAAATGAAAGAAACAATTAATGAACTATCGGTTTTTTTAGCTGGCAACAGCAGCAACAAATCAATAATATTTGTACACGGCTTTCCATACGACCATACAATGTGGAAAGCGCAAGTTGATGTGTTAAGCAAAAAATATTTTTGTGTTAGTTATGATATTCGCGGTCTTGGCGAATCGCCTGTTGATGACGGACAATATACAATGGAAGCTTTTGTTGATGATTTAGAAACGATTATTGATCAACTAAAATTAGATAAACCAATTTTATGCGGACTTTCAATGGGCGGATATATTGGACTTCGTGCTCTGGAAAGATTTCAGGACAAATTTTCTGCAGCTATTTTGTGCGATACCAGGTCTGAAGCCGACAACAACGAAGGAAAATTAAAACGCGCCGCAGCAATAAAAAGAATTAATGCAGAGGGTCTCGCTCCGTTTGCAAAAGATTTTATTACCAATTGTTATGGAGAATATTATAAGCAAAAACATAAAGATGAGTTTGAAAAACGAATTGCAAAATCTTCAACATTTAATCCGGTTGGAGTGAAAGGCAGTTTGCTTGCAATGCTTGGCAGAACAGATACAACAGAATATTTAAGTAAAATTAAAATTCCTGTTCTGGTAATTTGCGGCGAGCACGATGCACTCACTCCACCGCTGGTAATGCAATCCTTGTCTGAAAAAATTAAAGCGGCAGAGTTTGAAATCATTAAGAACAGCGGGCATATGAGTCCGATTGAAAACCCGGAAGAGGTTAATAGCGCAATTAAGAAGTTTTTAGGAAAGTTATAGCATATAAATCATTGCAAGGAATGAAATGACGAGGCAATCTTCTCAGCAAAAGAAAATGAGATATAAAACAACAGCGAAAATAATTATTCTGTTTGCAGTAGAAGCTTAATTAGCGGCTAAATCGCCAAGTGGTTTTTTATAAACAAGCTCACACAATGTTGCATTAAATATTGCAACAAACGGAAAAGCAAACCACCAGAAAATATGTTTGTAAATATTTTTCATAATAAATGTGGAGTCCACTTTCAAAGTGGACTCCACATCAACATCCATTATGTTTTTATAAACTCAACTCTTCTGTTAAGAGCTTTGTTAACCGTACTATCATTTGTTGCAATCGGTTCACTTTCGCCTTTGCCGTCAGTTTCTATTCTTGAAGCATCTATATTAAACTCTTTAACTAAAACATTTTTAACTGCAGCACCTCTGCGTTTAGATAGGTCAAGGTTTGATTTATCATCACCATCAGAATCTGTATGACCAACAATTTTTATTTTTACATTCGGATTATCCGTAAGAACTTTTGCTATTTCTTTTATCGTTCCATAAGACTCTGATTTAACAACATCTTTATTTACATCAAAGTAAATTCCATAGCTAACTAACTTGCCCTCGGTGATAAGCTTGCTTCGCATATCAGGAGCAGCATCTGTGATTCTTAGATTGGAAATGTATGATCCAGAAGAAGCACCACGGCTTAATCGAAAGCATAATCTGCTAAGCCTAACATCAGCATAAAGATTTGTTGGAACATCCAAAACTTTTTCCTGCTCATGATAAACTCTTACTCTTCTTCCCTGTACCCAAATGATAACATGATTTACTTTTTCTGCCACAACCGGTTTGGTTGTAGATTTTCCGGTAATTAAATCCTTTTCTCCTTTTTTATATCCCCAGGTATTCCAGTTCTCTTTTTCAATTGAGATCATAATCCCGCCATTTCCAGGGTGAGCATCATTATCCATTTCCTTGCGCTTATCTTCACCATACAACAATAGACCCGCAGCAATTCTTCCGCCCTTTGTTTTTGGAACAATATCAAATTCTATAATAAAGTTTTTGGGAAAGTTGATGTCATTCAAGAAAAAATAATTTCCATCTGTACTGTTTAGATTAAACCAATTTCCGGGAGCGATATTAATTGTGTTGATTTCACCAGCAGAGTTGCCTGTCCACAGGGCAGGAAAATCACCAACGGCATCCCGACTAAAGTCATCAAACAAAATTACTCTATCACCGGGAACAAAATCATACTGAGTACTAGCTGCAAATTTTGGATCTTCCTGAGGTGAATTTTGTGACGAGTTATTTTTATCATCATTTTTCTGTTGGCCTGTGTTCTGATTATTATTTTCTTTCTCATTCTGCTCGCTCTCATTTTTTTCACCACTTCCTTCCAGCTGTTTTTCTGCCTCATCATAAACCTTGTCCACACCCTTGTTTATTTTTTCCTGAACTCTTTTTTCTCCCTCGCTTTTTACTTTTTGTTCGGTTTTTTTCTTGATTTTATCTATGAACTGAGCTGGGACGTTTTGTATTATCCCAATAGCGAATATTAGAGTTAATATCAATACAATATTTTTCATTTTAATTCTCCGTTATATTTATTGTTCTTTGATTGCGTAGAAAAGTTATTTGCATATTTATGAAGGATATAAAAGAGCTTCGCTGAAATACGTCTTCAATAATTGGAATAATTTCATTGGAAAATTTTTTAAGACAAAAGGCTTGAAAAAAAGAGAGATAAATAAATTTTATTGAGCAGGAGAACCACTTAATGGCTGACGTTTTTCTCTCCCTGTAAAAATGTTGCTAACACCCGATAGAGTATTCGGGTTTTATTATAAAGCAAACTTAAACAAGTCGGGTTTACTTATTCAATAGGCGTGATAAAAATAAAAGGAAATAATTGATAATTGCTAAGTGTTTGGTTGGGTGCTCAATAAAAATTTACATCGTAGTTAACAAATTTGCCATCTTCATAATTAAACTTTGCGCTGAAGAATTTATCTCCGAATAACCACGGAATAAAAATCTTATCTCCTTCCCAAAGATTTATTTCTGTGAGTTTATCATTTGGTATCCACTCAAGATGTCCTTCCGGCGAATCAATCAATTTTCCTTCAAATTCATCAGCCGTAAAAAGAAAAACATACCAATCATCTTTACCATCAAACAAAGGAAATGTAATAAACCCTTTCATATTAACAGATTTTACTTTCAGGCCGCTTTCTTCTTCAATTTCTCTAATTGCACATTCTTCGGGTGACTCTCCTTGTTCAAACTTTCCGCCGAGTCCGTTCCATTTTCCTTCGTGATAATCGTTCTGCTTTTTATTGCGATAAATCATTAAAGTAGAATTATTTTTTTTGTCCATTACATAGCAAAGTGTTGCAAGTTTCATAAGATAAAATTTTTTTATTGACTGTTATTAATAAAGCAAGTATGTTTTTGTTGTGTGTGAAATATAACAAAAATTTTTTTGGATTTTTATTTTTCTGTTTGGAGATTTACGCAGCAACTATAAATTAACTTCTGAAATTATAAAGATTATTCTGGAGATAAATTAGAATGGAAATGAAAGAATTAAATTTTTTCGATGAAGAAAATAACGAAGCGAATAAATCATTCTGGCGCCTTATTGCCGAAGAAGAACTGTCAGCGGCAAAAAGAAAAAATCCGGATGATGACGATTTTGAAGATTATGATGATGAAGAAGAGGAAGATGATCTGATTGATGATGACGATCTCTTCAAAGACGAAGAAGAAGATGATGATTTCTTTGATGAAGATGAAGAGCCGGAAGACGATTTAATTGATGATGATTTTGATATTGATGATTTGGAAGACGAAGACGATTTTCTTGATGATGAGGATGAAGACAAGTTTTAAATCCAACAGAGAGTAAGATTATTCTTACTCTCGCTCTTACTCATACTCTTAATCTCTTTAATATCCCAGATAAAAATTTTTCAGCAGATAGTTTTTCACATAATCACTCACACCCTCTTCAAGCGGTGTGATTGTTTTATTGTATCCTGCTGATTTTATTTTACTAAGATTTGCTTCAGTGAAATACTGATATTTTTCTGCAAGGCGCTGAGGTAAATCAATGAACTCTATATTAACCGGCTTTCCAACAGCATTAAACAGAGCAGTAACAAGATCAATCCAGGTTCTTGCCTTACCGGATCCGACATTAAAAATTCCGTTTTTATCTTTATGTTCCAGAAAATGAAGTGTCATATCAACAGCATCCTTTACATAAATAAAGTCGCGCATCTGTTCGCCATCTTTATATTTTGGATTTAATGATTTGAACAACCTTACTTTGCCAGTATCTCTTACTTGTTCAAATGCTTTGTGAACAACCGATCTCATATCGCCTTTATGATATTCATTCGGTCCGTAAACATTGAAATATTTTATTCCGACAATCTTGTCAAGCACATTATTCCTTTTTGCCCAAAGGTCAAACAACTGCTTTGAATAGCCATACATGTTAAGCGGGCGTAGTAACTCAAGTGTTGATTCATCATCATCAAATCCGAGTGAGCCATCACCGTATGTTGCTGCAGAAGAGGCGTAAATAAATCTGATATTTTTTCCGAGGCAATACTTTGCAAGTTCCTGAGTGTATAAATAATTATTTGAGAAAAGATGATCTGCATCTTTTTCAGTCGTTGATGAATTGGCACCCATATGAACAATTGCTTCAATCGGGAAATCAATTGTATCTTCAACGATTGCAGAAATAAAATCATCTTTATGAATAAATTCCTGAAACTTCAGTCCGACAAGATTTTTCCATTTATCGGTTGTTCCAAGCTCATCTACAATAATTATTTTATCATTGCCGAGATTATTTAAGCGCCAGACAATTGCACTGCCAATAAAACCAGCGCCGCCTGTAACAATTATCATATGAAACAATCCTTTGTTTTTTAGTGTTTGAAATTTAAGGATAAATGACAAGCTATAAAAGAAAAGTAGTTATTACTGTAAATGTTCATTACCCCTAACCTTGACAAAGCAGTTAATATTCATATATTTGCCGCAGGTTTTAATTGTTCTTTTATAATTTATAAATCTTATCAAGAACGGTGTAGGGAACAGGCCCGTTGATACCGTAGCAGCCGGTTCCGACTTTGTCGGAATGTCGGGTGCTAAATCCTGCCCCGATAAATCGGGGGAAGATGAGATGAAGAAGTTTTAATCATTACCTCTTCATATCATCTGAAGAGGTTTTTTAGTTTTAAATTAAATTTTTATTCTAATTTGTAGGGTTGAGGCTTGCCTCAACCTAAAAGGAAAATGGAGGGGCAAGCCCCTCCACTACAAAAACTCAATAATCAAAAAAACATAATGACAACAGAAACATTCAAAAAACTCTTATCTGAAAGAATATTTGTTCTCGATGGTGCAATGGGAACGATGATTCAGCGCCATAGATTAACCGAAGAACAATATCGCGGCGAAAGATTTAAAAATCATCCTGGTGATCTTAAAGGTAATAACGATATTCTATGCCTAACTCAACCGGAAATTATTAAAAGCATACATCGAGCATACTTTGAAGCAGGCGCCGATATAGTGGAAACAAACACCTTCAACGGAACACCTATCTCTCAGTCAGATTACAACACTCAGCATCTTGTGTATGAAATTAATTTTGAAGCCGCAAGGATTGCAAAAGAAGTAGCCCGGGAGTTTATCAAAAAGAATCCAGACAAACCAAGGTTTGTTGCTGGTGCGTTGGGACCAACGAACAAAACTCTTTCAATCTCGCCGAATGTAAATGATCCCGGTTATCGTGCAGTTACTTTTGACGAAATGGTTGATGCATATTATCAGCAGACCAAAGGTCTTGTTGATGGCGGAGTTGATATTCTTCTTATCGAGACAATCTTTGATACCCTGAATGCCAAAGCTGCTATAGTTGCAATTCAAAAATATCTCGAAGAGAAAAACCTTGAGCTTCCGATAATGATCTCAGGAACTATTGTTGATATGAGCGGAAGGACTTTGTCCGGTCAAACAGTAGAGGCATTTTATATTTCAATCTCTCACGCAAAGAATCTTGTCAGCGTTGGATTGAACTGTGCCCTCGGTGCAAAACAGATGAGACCTTTTGTAGAAGATTTATCGAACATCTCGGATAAATTTATTTCGGTATATCCGAATGCTGGATTACCAAATGAAATGGGAGGTTATGACGAATCTCCGCAATCAATGGCAAGCGTGCTGGAAGATTTTCTTGCGAGTGGATTTGTAAATATTGTTGGCGGATGTTGTGGTACAACACCGGATCACATAAGAGCCATTGCTGAAATTGTCAAACACCATAAACCTAGAATTCCTAAGCCACAGGAACCTTATTTAAGATTAAGCGGACTTGAGCCGGTAATTCTTCGTCCCGATTCAAACTTTATGAACATTGGCGAAAGAACCAATGTGGCTGGTTCCAAAAAATTTGCACGACTGATTAAAGAAGAAAAATATGATGAAGCTCTTTCCGTTGCACGTGATCAGGTTGAAGGCGGTGCACAAGTGCTGGATGTTAATATGGACGAAGGGATGCTTGATTCAGAAAAAGCGATGACAAAGTTTCTGAACCTTCTGGAAGCAGAACCTGATATTGCAAAACTTCCGATAATGATCGATTCATCAAAGTGGTCGGTAATTGAAGCAGGATTAAAATGTCTGCAGGGTAAGGGAATTGTAAATTCTATTTCTTTGAAAGAAGGCGAAGAAGTTTTCGAAGAACATGCAAAGAAAGTTTTAAGTTATGGCGCAGCTGTTATAGTAATGGCGTTCGATGAAAAAGGTCAGGCTGATACATTTGAAAGAAGAATTGAAATCTGTAAAAGAGCTTATGATATTCTAACCAAAGAAGTTGGCTTCCCGCCGCAGGACATTATATTCGATCCAAATATACTTGCAATTGCTACAGGAATGTCGGAGCATAACAACTATGCAGTTGACTACATCGAAGCAATAAAATGGATAAAACAAAATATTCCTCTTGCAAAAGTAAGCGGAGGAGTAAGCAATCTTTCTTTCTCTTTCCGCGGAAATGATGTTGTCCGCGAAGCAATGCATTCGGCTTTTCTTTATCACGCTATCAAAGCCGGAATGGATATGGGAATTGTGAATGCAGGTCAATTGGTTGTTTACGAAGAAATTCCCAAAGACTTGCTTGAACTGGTTGAAGATGTAATACTCAACAGAAAACCTGATGCAACTGAGCGGCTGATAGAGTTTGCAGAAAAGATAAAGAAACAGGACAAGGTTCATATCGAAGAAAAGAAAGATGAATGGCGAAACCTTCCTTTGGAAGAAAGATTAAAACACGCTTTAATAAGAGGAATAACTGATTATATCGAGGAAGACATTGCTGAAGCACTGCAAAAATATTCTGCTCCGATTGAAATAATTGAAGGTCCGTTAATGGCAGGTATGAATGTAGTTGGCGATTTATTTGGTGCAGGCAAAATGTTTCTTCCTCAGGTTGTGAAAAGTGCAAGAGTAATGAAGAAAGCTGTGGCGGTGTTGGAGCCGTATTTGGCCCAACCCCCAGCCCCTTCCCTAAGGGAAGGGGAGTTCCCTAAATGGGCAACGGCTGATAAAATCTCATATCAAAAACTTAAAGAATTTGCTCAGAGACATAAAGATAATCCAACTAAAGCCGAAATGATTATTTGGGATTTTATTAAATCAAAACAATTAGAGGGCTTTAAATTTCGAAGACAACATATAATCGGAAAATATATTGCTGATTTTGTTTGTTTAGATAGAATGTTAGTAATTGAAATCGATGGAAAAATTCATCAATTACCAGAGAATCAAGAATCGGACGAGATAAGAACTAAATGGTTAGAATCAAATGGATTTAAAGTTATAAGATTTTCAAACGAGGAAGTTTTAACTGATACAGAGAATGTATTAAACAAAATAATTCAAACTCTAAAAGATCAAAAATCACATAAGCTTTTCGAATACGAGGATGATTTCAAAGTCTCCCCCTTAGGGGGAGATAAAGAGGGGGCTAAAGTTCTCTTGGCCACAGTCAAAGGCGATGTTCACGACATTGGAAAAAATATTGTTGGTGTTGTCCTTGGTTGTAACAGCTACAATGTAATTGATCTTGGAGTAATGGTTCACGCTGAAAAAATAATTCAGACCGCAATCGATGAGAAGGTTGATATAGTGGGTTTAAGTGGACTGATTACACCATCACTTGATGAAATGGTTCATGTTGCAAAGGAAATGCAGCGAAGAGGATTGAAAGTTCCTTTGCTGATTGGCGGGGCCACAACTTCACGCGTTCATACCGCAGTAAAAATTGATCCTAATTATGATAGTGCTGTAATTCATGTTCTCGATGCTTCACGAAGCGTTCCGGTAGTTTCGGGTTTGCTTAATCCAGATAAATCAGAAAGAGAAAAATTTATCAGATCGGTTAAAGAAGAATACAGAAAGCTCCGCGAAGATTACCTGAAGAAAAAATCCGACAAGCAGCTTGTTTCGATTGAAAAAGCAAGAGAAAACAAACTAAAAATTGACTGGAGTAAAACACAAATCAAAAAACCCAACAAACCCGGTATAACAATCCTGAATAATTATTCTTTAGCTTTGCTGAGAAATTATATTGATTGGACGCCCTTTTTTATGGCATGGGAATTAAAGGGAAAGTATCCGTCAATTTTTGAAGATGAGAAAGTCGGAAGCGAAGCAAAAAAACTTTTTGATGATGCAAATAAGCTGCTTGATAAAATCATCAGCGAAAATCTTCTTACTGCAAATGCAATATTCGGATTGTTCCCTGCAAATTCTGTTGGTGATGATATAGAGGTTTATTCTGATGAATCCAAACGCGGCGTACTTACAGTATTTCACTCATTGAGGCAGCAATCTCAAAAAACGGAAGGACAGCCAAATTTAGCACTTGCAGATTTTATTGCGCCCAAAGATTCCGGCTTAACGGACTATATCGGTGCCTTTGCAGTAACAGCCGGAATTGGAATTGAAAAACTGATTGAACATTTTGAAAAGAATCACGATGACTACAACAGCATTATGGTTAAAGCACTTGCGGATAGACTTGCCGAAGCTTTCGCTGAGCATTTGCACGAACTTGTCCGTAAAGAATATTGGGGTTATACTGCCAATGAAAAATTTTCGAATGAAGATTTAATTAAAGAGAAATATATCGGGATTCGTCCTGCACCCGGATATCCCGCTCAGCCGGATCACACGGAAAAAATAATCTTGTTTGATCTTCTTGATGTTGAAAAAAATGCCGGAATAAAACTAACAGAAAGTCTTGCAATGTATCCTGCTGCAAGTGTAAGTGGTTTATACTTTGCTCATCCCGAAGCAAAATATTTTAATGTCGGTAAGATTGATAAGGATCAGGTTCTTGACTATCATCGCCGTAAAGGAATGAGTGTTGAAGAAATCGAAAGATGGCTAAGCCCGATTCTTGCATACTAATCATATCTGTCCAAAATAATTTTATATTTCGTCCCTAATGGGACTTCAGGTTTTTGATCTGATTATCTTGTTCTATAAATCTTATTTCTCTCTGGGACAAAAACAATTAGGACCTGCCTGCCGCAGAATTAAAAGCAGGCAGGCTTGATTTAATGTTAGTGTAATCCCTTTAGGAATTAAATATTTCTAGAAATAATTATTTATGGTTCTAAGAATTAAAAGTCCGAATGGGGATGATATAGGGTTATAGTTATAAAGTGAGCTGAACAATTAGAAATTTTATAGCGCTGCGAGCTTATTTTTCATTTCCAATTTATTTTGGACAGCACTGGAACATATAAATAAAAGACTTGACAAGCATTTCTTTGAAGATTATTTTAGTTAGGAATCCTAACTAATTTAATCAACAAAAAGGAGTGCCCTATGAAAAAACAAAACTTAATTCTGTTTGTTTCGTTCTTTGTCGTTACAATATCTGCCTTCATTGTAACAGCCAGCAACAAAAACGAGCTTGCTTATCCCGAAGGTTACAGAAACTGGACTCATGTCAAAACATTAATCCTTGAAAAAGGTCATCCTCTATACGAAGCATTCGGAGGAATTCATCATATATACGCCAACAAGAAAGCGCTTGAAGGTTATAAAGCAGGAAATAAGTTTAGCGACGGCTCAGTAATAGTCTTTGATTTATTAGAAACTGTCGTTGCTGATAATGCAATAGCCGAAGGAAACCGTAAAGTTGTTGGAGTAATGGAGAAAGATTCAAAGAAATATAAAGATACCGGCGGCTGGGGTTTTGAAGGGTTTAAAGGCGATACAAAAGACAGAGTAGTTAAAAATATGTATGGTGAATGTTTTAGCTGTCATCTTTCTCAGAAAGATAAAGATTATGTATTCAGCGAATACAGGAAATAACTTCTGTTTTTAACATCGAATGTCACCTTTAAAATAATTCCGGGTGACATTCTTTTTTTCTCTATAGGTTATTATTTAAATTTGTTTTGTGAAATCAATATTCAACCTTAAATATCAGCACAGTGATCTTGATGCAAAACTTGTTCTTGCACTTGAACGAATAAGTCATGTTTTCAGAGTATTACTTTGGGAACAAACTAAACAGTATAATCTTAGCCCGATTCAAACGCAGATTCTGATTTATATTTATCATCAACCGGAGTATGATAGAAATATTTCGACTCTTGCGATGCGGCTTAATGTAACTAAGGCCACAATCAGCGATGCGGTAAAATCTCTCGTTCAGAAAAAGTTAGTTAAAAAACAAACTGATAAAGAAGACGCAAGGTATTTTTATCTGACACTGACTAACAAAGGGTCTGAACTTGTGAAGAAAATTGAAAGTTGGGGAGAACAATTCAGAAAAAATTTCAGGGAAATTCCTGACAAAGACAAAACAACTCTATATGAAACCCTGCTAAGATTACTTATTAATTTTGAAGAACAAGGTATAATAAATCGTAACCGAATTTGTTTTACCTGTAAACATTTCCAGAATCGAAAGAAAAGCAATAAAGAACTTTACTTCTGCGAACTACTAAATCTTCCTCTCAAAACAAATGAATTGAGAGTTGATTGTCCGGAACACGAATTAGCTGCAGTATAATAAAATCCAAGCTTTCTTTATTCAAACCAAAATCTTTATTTTTAACCAGAGTTAATAACCAGGTAATTCTTATGAGTAAACAAATTTCTATTTATACTAATCTGTTGCTTGTTCTCTTCATATCAATTCTTAACCTGTATGCACAGGACAGAAATCCTGTTTCACAAATTCAAAAAGAATCGCTGCTTAAAAATGTTTCAATACTTTCATCAAAAGAATTTGATGGAAATAATATCATCCATTTTTGTCTTACAACTAAATTTGATTTATTGCAGCTTAAAAAGGTTTGTTTGCTTATCACTTTTGTCTTATCTTGCAGTAGCCTGCATAAAAATTTGAATACATTTCACAATACTCATTCTTTTTTTTAGCCACAGGATTAAAGGAACATTTCCAGTGTTCTTATATTAAATAATTTATAAAAATTTTCAGGAGTTACTATGAATATCTTCGTTGGCAATTTGACTAACGATGTAAGCGAAGAAGATTTAACAAATCTTTTTTCTGAGCACGGACAGGTTAGAGAAGTTAAAATAATACGCGATATGTTTACGCAGCAAACAAAGGGCTTTGGATTTGTTGAAATGCCGGGTTTAGCGGATGCACAGAAAGCTATAAACGCATTAAACACCAAAGAGTTTAAAGGAAAAAAACTTGTAGTTAACGAAGCCCGCCCAAAGACAGATAGCAGAAAACGATTTAATGGAAATCGCGGCGGCGGAAGACCCGGCGGCGGACAAAATAACCGGCGCAGATATTAGTTGATTTAATGTAAAGCCGATTTAAATTTTGAATCGGCTTTACATTATGATTTTAATTCTTTGTTTTTTCTATATCGCTCAAATGAAGCTCAAGAGCATCAACAGATATAGCAATCTCTCTTAGTGAAATAAAAAGCGATACCATTAGCAGAATTATACTAAAGCCAAAAACATACTTACCAAGCTCAATCTGACCGGCAAATAACAAGAGCATACACAACACACAAAGAAACAAACTTGCCACCCCAACACCTTGCATATGCTTTATCAGATAAACGCGTTTTCTCAGATTCTCAATTTGTCCAAGCAATGTGTTCTCCGGATTTTCTTTATAATTTTTGTGAAGCGATCTGATTAATGTTGCTATTGTTAAAAATCTGTTTGTGTAAGCCAATAGAAGAAGAGAAATGGCTGGAAATAAAAGCGCCGGAGTAGTTACATCGATATCCATAATTAGTCCTTTTTAATTTTTGATTATTTGCAACTCTTAATGATTAAATAAAATTTTGTTGTTAAATGGATCTTTTCGGCTCTTTTCAAAAGCCGGGCAGTAATAAGCATTACTTTCAAATTCCTGTATCCATCCATTTTCTAAATTGTATTTATTAAGCAGCTCTATTGCACGTAAATATTCCTGGCGATTTATATTCCTGTTAATCAAAATATGCTTTCCAGAGCGGTTCGTTGGATAGTATTGTGACATCAAAGAAATATGAACTTTGTTATCAAGCTCCTCAGCAATAAACCGGAATACTTTTTCAGTCTCAGCTAATCCGTTTGGTAAAATTAGATGCCTTATAATCAAACCCCGAACAACAATACTATTCTTATAAACAAGTTCGCTTCCAACCTGGTTATACATTTCTTTGATTGCAAGTTTTGCTTTATCAAAATAATCACTAACCTTTGAATAAACTCGTCCGGTGTCATTATCGCCGTATTTAAAATCAGGCAGATAAATATCTATTATATCTTTATAAAGATTTAGAATTTCCAGCGAGTCATATCCGTTAGTATTATAAATAATGGGAATCTTTAGTCCATTATCAGATGCGATCATAATAGACTTTAAAATAGGAACGGCAAAATGTGTTGGCGATACCAAACCAATATTATGTGCCCCACTTTTCTGAAGTTCAATCATTATCTCAGCGAGTCTTTCAACAGATACTTCGTGAGATTTTTCAATTTCCGGATTTTGACTAATAACATAGTTCTGACAATAAACACATCTTAAATTACAATTACCAAAAAAAATATTTCCGGCACCCCTGGTACCTGAAAGAACCGGCTCTTCACCGAAATGAAGAGTATAAGATGACACAACTGGTTTATCTCCGCTTTGACAGGTTCCCAGTTCCCCCTGTGTTCTATCCACCCCACAATACCGCGGACAGCTTGTACAGCTTTTAAGAATTTCTTCAGCCCGATGGATTCTTTTAAGAAACTCTTTTTCAGTTAATTTTTTGTAAGATGGAATAAAACTCATAGCTGTTTTTCTGTTTCTGATGCCATGAAAATTATAAAATAAAAATAAAACCTCATTTAAGTTAAAAATCAGCAGAAAACAATAAAAACCAAATAGATTAATAATTAGGTTTATAACTTATTTGTCTCTATGTTTGGAACGCTCCGGAAAAAGTCCGGGATTTTTATTACATATTATTAGAGGTTCTAGTGAGTACTAAATTATTTGTGGGTTCACTCCCATGGTCGGTTGATGACAACACTTTAAAACAAGCTTTTGAAGAGCACGGAAACGTAGTTTCTGCAAAAGTTATAAAAGACCGCGAAACCGGTAGATCAAGAGGTTTTGGTTTCGTTGAGATGGAGACCCCATCCGAAGCAAAAAATGCAATTTCAGCATTGAATGATTCGGATCTTAAAGGCAGAAATATCGTAGTTAATGAAGCTAAATCTAGGAACTAAGATAGATTATCTGAACAAAAAAGGCATCTTTTAAGATGCCTTTTTCATTTTAAATAAATCCACAAATAAAATTACTCTTTAAATTTTTTCTTCCAGATTTTACCACCCATTGAAACACCCATTGCCCCTATCATCGGATTAAGAAGCATAATAAAAGCCGGCTGCATGGCTTTTTGCATTGCATCAAAAACCGCAACCTCTCCTTTACGCAGCTCCTGCACTTCCTGATTGGCAGCATCAATTGAAAATATAGCCATCGCCATACCGAGCACAAGAACAAATCCCGCTAAAAAAATTACAGCATTAAAATTTTTGGATATCAAACCACAAAGGTAACCTCCCAAAATGGCTGCGGCTAATCCAAGTATGAATGAAATGATTATCCATATTGTGGAAACATCGTAGCTTTCTTCTTCAAAGGATCCCTCGGTACCAAGCACCAGATAAAGCAATGTAAATGAAATAAAAATGGTTAAAGCAATACTGATATATCCAACAACAACCCCAGCAATATTTCGTACCATCGAAAAGCCTCCTTTTTGGTGAAATTATATTGCCTCCCAGAAAAGTGGTATTAAACTAAGTCAATATTTTATTATAGGCAATAGTTGGAGGCGAGCAAAAGTAATTTTTGTAAAAAATTTAGTGGTCTCAAATAAAAGAAGACGGGCGCATCACTTTTATTGATACGCCCTTAATGATGTTATTTAAATACCGAGTTCTTTACCATTTCTTTGGAATCATAAGGTGCCGGCGCACCACCAAGATATTTATGGAACCATTCAAGGTGAGCATTATAATAAAGCGGCATTGATTTAACTCCGCTTGGCCAATGTCCATCATTTTTAAATATGATTAAACGACTATCAATGCCAAGCTTTTGCAAAGTAGTAAAATACTGAATGCTTTGAGTGTAAGATACCCGATAGTCTTTTTCACCTGTAATTATCAAAGTGGGTGTTGAGAAATTATTAACATAGTTTGATGGTGAAAATTTATTATAGATATCTGAATTCCATGGCTGCCCGCCTAAATCCCAATCAACAAACCAAAGTTCTTCCGTAGAACCCCACATAGATTCCAGATCAAAAATTCCCATCATCGAAGCAAGACATTTAAACTTTTTAGTTTGACCCTGCAGCCAATTCATCATATATCCACCGTAAGACCAGCCCATCGCCCCCATTCTTTCACTATCCACGTATGGTAATTTTTCAAGAGCCTCTGTTACTTTCATTACATCTTCATAAACTTTGCCTCCCCAATCTTTTGAAATGGCTTCAGTGTATTTGCTTCCATAACCCGTTGAGCCGTGAGGATTGAGAAAAGCTACCACATATCCCGAACCGGGATAAACCTGCCAGTCCGCTCTGAACGAATCCATCCATTGTGATTGTGGGCCACCGTGAACATTAATTACCAGCGGATATTTTTTATACTCTTCAAAACCGTGCGGCTTTACAATAAATACGTGAACAGGAATTCCATCTGCACCGTTTACCCACATTTGTTCTGCCGGTCTGAAGTCAACTTCATCAGTAAGTTTTTTATTGAAGAAAGTTATTTGTGCATACTGTGAACCATTAATCCTGAATGAATAAATTTCGCCGGGCTTTTCAACGGTGCTGAATTTAAGAAACATTGTTTTACCATCTTTACTAATCTGATATCCGGCAACTGCTTTGTCATCAGTTATTTGCTTAACCATTTTGGTCTCGATATCAACACTGAAAACGGGATTATAGCCTCTGTTATCTGCAGTAAAGAAAACAGTTCTGGAATCTGAAGACCACGATAAATCATCAACAGTATAATCAAATGATTCCGTGATAATTTCTGTAAGCATAGTTTCTCTGTTTAGGATCGCTACTCTGAATCGATCAGCTTCAAACCCGGGCGTAACGTGTGTTTTATATGCAATGTATTTTCCGTTTGGCGAATAAACAGGTCCGCCATCAAAAGCAAGATTATACGACGTAACATTAACAGGATTATTCGTTCCGAGCGGCAGGATATAAAGATCTGTATTTGTTGATGAAGCAATATTTTTTTCCGGTGTTGAAACAAAACAAATTTCTCTGCTATCGGGAGAGAAATTATACTTAACTCCACCACCAAGCAAGTAAGAATCTGAAAGCACATCGCTGCTGACAACGGGTGTATAAGTTTTTTCTCTCAGATCATACAAAACAAGATAACTTTCTTTGCTTCCTTTGTATGATGCCCAATGACGGAACAAAAGTTCGTCTGCAACATAAGCTTGTAAAGGTCCTTTTGATGAACTTGAATCCAGGTTTTTATTGCACTGTTCATCCGTGCCGCATTCCGGAAAAAGGTCGGCAGTAAAGGCAAGATACTTTCCATCATTAGACATAACCGGATCAGAAATGCCGGCATAAAAATCTGTAATCTGTTCAGCGCTACTGTTATCAAACGAATATTTATAAAGCTGACCGCCGGATAAAAAGTATAACTCATCATCACTTGACCAAAATGGTGAATAAGCTCCTTTCAAATCAGCAGAAAGATTTTTAAGCTCGCCGCCGTTTGGGTTCATCACATATAAATCTGTTCTGGTTTTACCTTCCTTTAAGAAAGATTCTGTAACTGTAAAAGCAATTCTGTCTCCTGAATTTGAAAGTACCGGAGATCCAACATTTTTGACCTTGTAGATATCTTCTATTGTAACGGGCTTTTTCTGCGCGAATGATAATGCTGTTATCAAAACTAAAAACGCAATCAGGTATGATTTGAGTATTTGCATAATACTAACTCCTTTTAAGAATGTTTTTATTTATAACAAATTTAAATGTATAAGCTGGTAAGTAAAAGTTTCTGGCCACTTATTTGTATTTTCGCTTCAATATTTTTTCATCTCAATGCTAAATAAAATTATAAAGAAAATATCTGATGCGTATAGTTTGTTCAAACTTGCACTTTCGGGCAATGAATCAGATATACTTTCCGGAAACATAAACCGCGCAATAATTCTTCTTGCAATTCCGATGACACTTGAAATGATAATGGAATCGCTGTTTGCTATTGTTGACATTTTCTTTGTAAGTAAAGTAGGTGTTAACGCAATTGCTGTTGTCGGCTTAACCGAATCAATGCTTACCATTACTTACTCGCTTGGCTGGGGCCTGGCGATGGGCACAACAGCAATGATTGCCAGAAGAGTTGGTGAGGGCGAAAACGAAAAAGCATCAGTTTCGGCAGTGCAGACAATTTATCTTGCAGTAATTATTTCTATACCCATTATGCTTGCGGGAATATTTTATTCAGAATCTTTGCTGAGATTAATGGGCGCATCAGAAGAAATAATTAGTGAAGGTTCCGGTTATACAAAACTATCATTAGGATTTAATCTTATTGTAATCTTACTTTTTCTTATAAACGGAATCTTTCGCGGCGCAGGTGATGCCGCTCTTGCAATGAGATCTCTTTGGGTTGCAAATACCTTAAATATTGTTCTCGATCCTCTTTTTATTTTTGGCATTGGTCCTTTTCCTGAGATGGGTATTGAGGGCGCGGCGGTGGCAACAATAATTGGTCGCTCAACAGGAATTGTCTATCAGCTGTATCATCTTAACAGAGGTAAAGGATTAATAAAGATTCATAAACACAACTGGCAGTTTAAACCCGAAATCATCTGGAAATTAATTAAACTTTCATCCGGAGTAACAGCACAATTTATTATCTCATCAGCAAGCTGGATTTTCTTGATGAGAATAGTTTCCACCTTCGGAAGCACCGCGCTTGCTGGCTATACTCTTGCGATAAGAATTGTAATATTTACACTCTTACCGGCGTGGGGATTTTCTAATGCAGCAGCAACGATGGTAGGACAAAATCTCGGTGCCAATCAGCCGGAAAGAGCCGAAAAAGCAGTGTGGCGAACAGGATTATTTAATATGATTTTTATGGGCATTGTGATGATAATATTTTTTCTGTTTGGTAATAGTCTTGCGGCATTCTTTTCAGATAATCAGGAAGTTGTAAGTAACGCAGCAAAGTGTCTTAGTATTTTTGCGATGGGCTACTTGTTTTATGCCTTCGGGATGGTGCTTGTGCAATCATTTAACGGCGCCGGAGATACACGCACTCCAACCATAATGAATTTGTTTGTTTTCTGGATGCTCCAGATTCCACTTGCATACTTTCTGGCAATTTATCTGGGCATTGGCGCAGAAGGAGCTTATTATTCAATAGTCATCTCCGAATCTACTTTTTCAATTGTTGGATATTTTTTGTTTAAGCGCGGGAGATGGAAAACCATAAGAGTGTAAGAACAAACTCAATGGCGCGGATAACGCAGACCTCCGTTTGCAGGCAAGAAGGTTAAAAGATTTACACAGACAAATAGAATCTTTATATTTTAATAGTAAGCAAATTAATAAATCACCAGAGGACAAAATAATGAGCAGAAAAGTTGAAGTAGCAGGAATAATGGGGCCAATATGGTTTATCGGCTGGTTGTTTACAATCGGATTTCTTAAGCTATCTTTTTTCAAAGGATTGCTAGCGCTGTTTGTTTGGCCTTATTACATAGGAGATTTTCTTTCCGGTAAATTAATGTAGAAGTTGCAGCGGTTTTAAAAGAGTACTGATTTCTTAAATTAATTTGTTGATAGAATAATCATAAAATTAATTGATTATTCTTTTACATTTCTTTGACAACTCCGCATTTATTACCTGCTAAATTTGAGCAGCGATTTAAAGGAGTTAATGAAATGAAAACAAATTATTATTTAATAGCTTTGGCAGCTACTCTTATAGTTTTGGTTTCTACAGCATATCCAAATGGCGGTTCGCCGCCGCCACCGCCTCTTTTCAAAGCTAAAAACACCGGACCAGTTTATCAACCAACCGTTGTTACTTCAAGTGGAAGGTCATCAATTTTTGTTCGAAGTTCTATTATGACCAAATCAAAGATTGAAGGAAAAATTGATATTAAAGAGTTAACAACAAACCCAATCGGAATTGTTGATGGAAAAAATTTCGAATGGAAAAGCCCATCCTTGCTCATAAACTTTGGATTTAATCCGGTATTGTCAGACAATATGCTTCTGTTGTTTGATCTTGGGATAAATAACTCACATAGATTAAAATTTTCCTGGCTGGCAACAGGTATTTGATTTGTATTTAATAATGACACAAATCATAAACTGAGATTAGATCTGGGAATGAATTTTCAATTTAAAGATTTTGAGTGGTATTCTTCTGAAACAATAAAAGCTCAATCAGATGATGCGATTGATTATGATCCTTTTATCAGTTTAATGTATAACACAGACTTTAATGATTGGCTGATTAATCCGTTTCTAAATCTGTCTTATTCAAAACAAAGGCTGTTAGATAAGAAAATTGAGGAATATGCAGGATGGCCATATAAAAATATTGACGTAATTGTTGTTACAGCAGGAGTAACTTTTAAACTTAACGAAAATAATGTTTTAAGTGTTGGAATTCCTCTCACTTACATCGAGGGAATACACCACACCGACAAGGCTATTGTTACGCCATATTTACAGTTCAGTTACTTTTGGGGTGATAACAAATAATTTTAACAAAAGCCCGAATTGATAATATCAGGCTAAAATCTACAGGTAAAAAATACTTTTTACTCTACCTGCCCTATATCAAATTATTTTTCGAAGAAAGTCTTCGCTAAACTAATCATTTAACAGAGTTGTCCAATCAATCATCTGGCGTGATTTTTTCTGAAGAGCGGTTAAAGAAAATCTTAACAGAATATGAAACACATTTTATTTTTAATTGCATTAGTTTTTGTTGTCAGCAGAAACATCTCATCTCAGTCAATCTATTTTCCACCGAACACAGGTAATCAGTGGGAAACAATCTCTCCGGAATCTCTTGGCTGGTGTACGGATAAGATTGATTCTTTGTACAACTTCCTTGAGGAGAAAAACTCAAAAGCTTTTCTTGTGTTAAAAGACGGCAAAATTGTTCTTGAAAAATATTTTGGAACATTCACACAAGACAGTATTTGGTATTGGGCATCTGCGGGTAAAACACTTACTGCTCTTTTAGTTGGCATCGCACAGGAAGAAGGATATCTATCAATTGAAGATTCAACATCAAAATATCTTGGTGTTGGCTGGACATCTGAGCCAACAGAGAAAGAGAAGCTTATTACTATTTGGCATCAGTTAACAATGACAAGCGGATTAAATGATTTGGTTGCTGATCCATATTGTACAAATCCTTCGTGTTTGATTTATAAAGCTGATGCCGGCACACGATGGGCATATCATAATGCTCCTTATACTTTGCTTGATGAAGTTATAAAAAACGCTACCGGAAAAAATTTTAATCTTTACTTTAATGATAAAATCAGATCAAGAATTGGAATGAATGGAATATGGTTACAGTCTGGCTATAATAATATTTATTTCAGCAATGCAAGAAGTATGGCCAGATATGGAATTCTAATTCAGAATAATGCTGTTTGGAACGGCGATACACTTTTACACGATGCCAATTATTTTAACTCTATGATTAACACTTCGCAGCAGCTTAATAAGTCATACGGATATTTATGGTGGCTTGCAGGCAAAGAATCTTTTATGCTGCCCGGAACTCAATTTGTATTTAAAGGAAGCTGGGCACCGGATGCTCCATCAGATATGATTGCTGCTCTTGGTAAAAACGGACAAACCTTAAATGTTGTTCCATCAATGGGCTTGGTGATGGTGCGAATGGGTAACGCTCCAGATAGTTCAACAGAGGTATCTGTTTATCTTAATAATCAAATCTGGGAAAAAATGAACGAAGTTATCTGCAGCCAGACAGAAGTAAGCGATGAAAAAATTCCACCAACAGATTTTTTATTGAAACAGAATTATCCAAATCCATTTAATCCAGACACAAAAATCAGTTGGCAATCGCCAGTAGGCAGTTGGCAAACTCTTAAAGTTTATGATGTACTTGGAAACGAAGTATCAACATTGTTTAACGAATACAAATCACCCGGAACTTATGAAGTTGATTTTGATGGAAGAAATCTATCATCGGGGATTTATTTTTATACCCTTAAAGCAGGTGATTTTTCTGAAACAAAAAAAATGATTCTGCTCAGATAAAAATTATTACAAGGTTAATTAACAAATGAAAATTACAGAATACACAACAACTAATCTTACCGTAAAAGATTCTGCAGGATGTTTGTGGTTGTTTGGATTATTATTTGTTGTAGTTGCCGGTACATTTGTAGTCGGTTTATTAGGCGCGTTTAACAATCTTAATGAACTTAATCAGCTTGAACAAACCGGCGCCTGGTTTGTTTCGCTTGCAGGTGTTGCAGCCGGTATCTGGATTATCTATTCTAATCCCGCTATTAAAACTGATTTTGATAAAAGAGAAAATGCAGTTACTATAAAGCGACGCAGTTTAATGAAAAACGAAACAGAGAGATATCCATTAAATAAAATTATTGACGTTGAGGTTAAAGAATCAAAAGATGATGAGGGTTATCCCGTATTTTCTGTTGATATGAAATTGATTTCTCACAAAACCACTTCCTTAACAAAAACCTGGCTGCGTAACAAAAAAGAGCTTCAAAAAATTGTTGATGAAATAAAAGATTTTTTAAAGTAAATATTATTTTTTAGTTAACTATTAAAATTTAACCAGCTCATCTCTTGTCTTATACTAAATCTTTTTTCATTTTAACTGCGAGCATATTTCTATACAATAATATAAAGATCGGGAAAATGAAACATTTATCTCTAATGATTATTGTTTTTTATTCAATTAATGTCTTTGCGCAGACAACCGCAAATGATGGTGATTGGACAAAGCAGTTTGAAACACTCCAATCAACACCAGAAGCTGATTATATGATTCGCATCGGAGATATTGATAACCTTGGTTACGGCTGGCCTGAAAACTTCAATCCTTTTTCGGGTAAGTCAACCGATGTTCATGATTGGCCATTCAGAATTCTTCCCGAAGATGCAAAAGGAACGGACCGGGTAATGCTCTCATCATCATATTCAAAAAATCAGGAAAGACAACCCTGCCTTGGTGATGGCTACTCAACGGCTGATGTCAAACAGTTTAAGGCAGTTCCGCTTGAAATGCCGCTTGCTTCAATTAAGGATGCAAACATAAACTCTGCCGCTCTGTTAATGTTTGTTGATGAATTTCAATCCCCAAGTTTTTGTTCAAGATTCCGAGTTTGGTTTAACGGACAAAGATTAACACCTGCTGAAAAAATATTAGACGGCATTGATCAATCAGGACCGGTTGGGAAGATTATCTTTATAAAAATTCCAAATGATATGCTGCCGCTGCTTAAGAAAGATAAACTTGTTATCTCGATTGATGATTCAACAACATACGCGGGCGATGGATATGCAATTGATTTTGTTAAGCTGTTAATTAATCCCAAACCATATAAATATACCGGACCGTTGAATGTTATAGTAAAAAGCACTTCCACAGGTGAGCCAATTGAAGGGGCACTGGTAAGTGTTCCTGAATTTGGTGAAAAGAAAACGGATGCAGAAGGACGGGCAAGAATAAATAATCTTTATGCAGGATTGGTTATTGCAGATTTTTCAGCAAAGGGATTTATAAGTAAAACTCAATCTTTTGATGTTATTGCCAATGAAGAGCCATGGGAACATGAGGTGTTTCTTGATCCGCTCGAATCAATCACAGTTGAAATTGGGGGAAAGACTTTGATGGAAGGGGAATCGCTTGTTCTTAATAACATTCAATTTAAAGTTGCAAGCGCAGAACTTCTTAAAGAAGGCAAAACAGAATTAAACAAAGTTGTGGATTTAATGAAACAATATCCGAAGATTGAAGCCGAACTATCAGGACACACTTCATCGGAAGGCGATGCAAAGATGAATAAAGAGCTTTCACTTAAGCGGGTTGAATCCTGCAGAAAATATTTATCGGATAATGGAATTAGCGAAGACAGAATTTCTGTAATTGGTTACGGACCGGATAAACCAATTGCACCAAACGATACAGAAGAAAATCGTGCAAAGAACAGAAGAGTTGAGTTGAAGATAACACGGATACAATAGTAAATGGCAAATCTATTTAAAGTAAGAAGCGATAAATCCAAGCTGTCATTGAAATCAGACTGTCCGCAAATTTCCCGACTCCCGATTTACAAATCGTCCACTCAATGGATGATAATCATCCACCAGTACTTTATTATCAGAAGACCTTTACATTATTTTGGTGTCAGTATTAAAAGAAACTTTAAAGAATGATATCCATTAAAACAACAACCAACGGAAGAATTACCATTCCCGCATCGCTAAGGAAAAAGTACGGGTTTACTCCGGGAAGGAAAGTTAAGTTTGAAGAAACAGAAAATGGTATAAAAATAATTCCACTAATCACCACCGAAGAAGTAATAGCTAACAAAGGTTTTCTTGGAACGAAAGGAAAATTGTTAAAAGCATTGATGGAGGAGAAAAAAAATGAAAAACTTTTATAATAACTAAATCCGCAATTAGTTAATTGAACTAAGAAAAATTAAAACATAAGTTTGGAATAGATTTCTCAGTTTTTATCGTTACAAATTTTCTCAGGGATTTAAATGAAGTTTTGGGTTGGTGTTACTGATAAAAATTGGTTTGAGTACCTCGCGGGTATAAATCCGGATGAAGTAAATTTCTGGAAACCCAGCGGACAAAGGTTCGGGGCTATTGAAATCGGCGCTCCTTTTTTATTTAAACTCCATAGTCCTATTAATAAAATAGTTGGTGGCGGATACTTCATTCGCTCTGAACAAATACCATTATCTTTAGCGTGGGATGCTTTCGGTAATAAAAATGGTTCTTCAAATCTTAATGACCTTCGAGATAAAATAAATAGTCTTAGAGCAAAACCCGAAAGTGACCCAACAATTGGCTGTATAATTTTAAACCAACCATTTTTCTTTTCTGAGGATAAATGGATCGATGTTCCAAGTTCTTTTGCAAGAAATATTGTAGCTGGAAAAACTTACGATACAAATGAGGCAGACGGTGCAAGACTATGGAATGAGGTTGCTCTAAGATTAAATGATGTGATGACAGTAAGCCAAGGACTTGTCGCTGAACCACTTTCTGCTTACGGAAATGAGTATTTAATAAAAAGCAGATTGGGACAAGGCGCCTTTAGAATTTTAGTTACAGATGCTTACAACCGAAACTGCGCAATAAGCGGAGAGAAAGCCTTGCCAGTTTTGCAAGCTGCACATATAAAACCATTTAATGAGCAAGGACCAAACAGTGTTAATAATGGTTTATTATTACGCTCAGACTTGCATATACTTTTTGACAGAGGTTATTTAACAGTTACTCCAGAGTATAAAATTGAAGTTAGCAGAAAGATTAAAGAAGAGTTTAATAACGGAAAGAATTATTATGCTTTTCACGGAAAAGAACTTTATAAGTTGCCTGATATAATTACAGACAGACCAAGTCTTGATTTTATTAGGTGGCATAATGAGAATATTTTTAGAGGATGAGTTGATATGAAATCCTTCTTTCCAAAACCAAGTTTTAAAGTTGATGATATAATTTCTTATGCAGAATTAGTTGCCGAAGAAAATGCCAATGTGCAAAAGGGTATGAATTTTCAAATCAAGCCAGAGTATTCAATCTTTTTAATGTCTGTTCGTAAAAATGCACCTTACGCAGATGAGTGGGATGAAAAGACAAACACACTTATTTATGAAGGACACGATGCGCCAGCAAATGTTGCCAAAGAACCAAAAGAAACAGACCAGCCATTTACAACGCCGAAGGGAACGTTAACAGAAAACGGAAAATTTTTTACTGCAGCTCAGGCTTATAAAATGAAAATAATGGATCATCCCCACAAAGTAAAAGTTTATGAAAAGATTAAGGATGGCATTTGGTGTTACAAGGGTTTCTTCAGTCTGATTGATGCAAAAATAATATTTGATGGAGTAAGAAATGTTTTTAAGTTTTATTTACAGCCAGTAGAGGTAAAAGCATTTAATAAAGAGATAGTGTTGCCACATAGCAGAATGATCCCCACCAGTGTTAAGGTAGAAGTTTGGGCAAGAGATAAGGGTCAGTGTGTTATTTGTGGATCAAAAGAGAATCTGCATTATGATCACGAATTACCTTATTCGAAAGGAGGAACTTCTTTAACTGCCGAAAACGTAAGAATACTTTGCATGAAACATAACCTTAAAAAGTCTAACAAAATTTTAACAATACCACCAATATTTTTAAGCTAGTAACACACCCCTGCCTTCGGCCTTCCCCTCTCGAGAGGGGAATTAGAAGGGGTGTGTTAGAGGCGGTGTGTTGTTTTATTGTTTGGTATTGTTATCTACCCACCTTTCAATTTCGTTAACAACCCAGTCACAATTATAAAACACATCATCATCTTTAAACCTTAAAAATCTTACGCCAAGTTTTTCTAATCTGTTTTGTCTTTCTCTGTCATATTCTTCGGCGCCAATATGTGATACACCATCAATTTCAATCGCTAACATTAAATCGGGACAAATGAAATCAACAATATATTCATCAATAGGTTTTTGTCTGTGGAAATCATATCCACGCATTTGTTTGTTCTTTAAAGACTTCCATAAAAGAATTTCGGTGTTGGTACTGTTATTTCGTAACTCTCTTGCTTTTTCCTTTAAAGCCGGGTTATAGGGTAAAATATTTTTTTTGGATTTAAAGCTCATATAACGAAATCATGATAAAAAAGAAAAACAACACACCCCTTCGCTCCGCTCTTCCCCTCTCGAGAGGGGAGGGCCTTTAGGCGGGGTGTGTAAAATTGGTTTGTGAATTTTTAGCTTATCATTAGAGTTGGATCAAACAAATATCAGTTTTCTAATTTATAAATTTCACGGTAGCCGTTATCAACAAGGTCCATATATCCCTGCATAATATCTCTTACTCCGGGTTGAGAAGTAAAGCCCTCGTGTTTTTCAAAAACAGCAAGACTCTCAACTTCTCCCTGCAGAACAACAGTCCAGTAGCCGGCAACAACATCAGTCATAATTTTAGGATTGTTAAATCCTTGCTGCTTCATATAAGGAACAACAAGCTTGAATTTATTAACAAGCTCTTTTGCTTTCCCCGGTTTTGTTCTGAACACATCACGAATTACTAACATAGTGCCTCCTATGAATGATTGATAATAAACCCGAAAAAATTTCGGGGATTAATTTGTAATCACAATGAAACTAAATAATTATTGTTTTCCTTTCAACTGTGTGTGCAAAAACAATTCACTTACTCATTCCTAAAAACATTCCGCCAAAGTAAGGTATTAACCAAACCATCCACACAAGAATGCTGAAGCGATGAAAAGTTTTTAAAGTAGCTTCATCTTTTTTAATTACTCCACGGGTTGCCCACGCTGCATGGAAAAACATTAACCACAATGCAATTTGTCCTGTTAGAGTGTGCGGCTCAGTAATATCAAACGGACCGGTTGCCAGCAGGTGCATTGCATAAGTTCCGGAAATGTCAAATAAAAATCCCGACCAGAAAAAAATTACATGCCAGGGTTTAAGAAATTTTGCGAGTCGTTCTGCCCAAACACCAATGCTGTAAAAAATAAGTGCGGTTGTGATTAGAACGACTGATGTTATTTGTAGTGATGTCATTCAGAGTCCTGTATATAGCGGGGGCAATATAATAAATTGCAATCACACTTGTGCTTTTAGTAACCATCAGTGAAAATTCTTGCTCTGCTCAAGCATTTCTATCGGGGGAATTTTGGGTCCGCGGCAGATGATTACAACAAGATTATTTTCATGTGGTGATACAAAGTTATTTGAAAAGGTTCCCGGATATATTTCGACACTATCAAAAACTTCTTTCAATCCGTTAGTATAACTTTCTTTTCCAACCTGCAAAAGAACAGTTTTATCCTTCAGTCTGTCTTTGCTCCAGATGTAATAATTATTATGAGAAGAAACGACCGGAGCCAGATTAAAATCTTTACCCAAAAGTTCAATAGCTCCTGCCTGTCCGTAATTATCGCCTGCAATTATTGCCCGCTTTTTATCTTCTTCCGGCAAGCTGTTATAAGCATTTACAACGAGCTTAACTTTTTCTTCCCATCCGATTCTATCGGCAATTATTTGATGCAGCGGAGGCTTTTTACCTTTTTCAAGTTCGGTATTGATTCCCAGCCACATTGTATATCTCTGGGAAAAATCATAACCAAAATAAGGAATAAGAATCGGTATTGATAATACTAATCCCGAAAACAAAAAAACGACTAAGGGAATTTTTAACAATCGAAGATTAAACTTTAGAAAAAGATTTTCAAAAAACACAGCTCCACCTGCAAGAGCAGCAGGATATGCAAACATAAGGCGATCGGGTCTGCTTGTACCCGATAGCATCATAAAGATAAACAAGCCCGCAAACAGAATGGAAAGGAAGCGAAAAATTTTTAATCGCTTTGAAAGTAATAAATAAAAAGTTCCCGCAATCCAAAAAGGCGAAGTTGAAGGAGACATATATATTAATTGTCCTAATACAAAATCGGGCGGAGGAGTATAAACGTTTTTATCAACACTGATATTTCTGTAAAACTCAAGCGAGGGAAAATCATTTATTATCTGCCAGATTATGTTGGGAAGAAAAATTATGCAAGCAATTATTCCACTTGCAAAAAACCATCTGTTAAATAAAAGTCTCCAGTTACCGGATAAGATTAATGCAATTAAAAGAGCTATAATGAAAACACCGAATGTATGTTTACTCATTACTCCCAAACCCATTATTACGCCGGCAGGAATCCAAAGTTTGAAATTTTGAAACCTGATCATTCTTACAGTAACAATCAGAAGCAAGACGGCAAGCAGCGGCTCAAAAGCGTTCATAGAGTAAAATGTGCCGAATGCTATTGTTATCGGAACAGCTGCCAAAGAGCCCGCCGCCAACAGCTGAGCAAATTTATTTCCGCCTATTTCTTTTGTGAGGATCCCCGTAAAGAAAACAGCAGCTGCAGCCGCCAGCGCAGGAAGAAATCTTATTGCATAAATGGACGTTCCAAATAAAAATTTAAAGACTGTAAGCACAAGCGGAGCAACTGGCGGATGATCAACATAACCGAAATCGGGATTGTTTGCACAGGCGATGTAATAAAACTCATCTATAAAGTATCCGTAAGCTTTATTAAATGTTGAAAGATAAATCAATAAAAATGTAAAAAGACTTACTGAATAAAGATGCACGTTTTCAGTTAATGAGGCTTTAAGTTTTGATGTTAAGCTGTTCATCTTGCCGGTGAAAAAAGTTTTTGCATTTGCTGTGATAAAGTTAGTCATTAGGATCATAATTATTCAGTGATGATTGATTACTGGATTTTATTGTATTTAAGTGGTGCAATCATTAAACCCGTACCAGAAATTGAAAGAAGAAAATCGCTATCACATCATTAAAAAAATCCACCCATAACAAACAGATTGAAGATTCAGTTATGCTTTGATACGTTTCGCATAGAAAAACAGCAGAGGTGTAAAATGAAAAAAGCAATAGTAGTTTACGATAGCAAAAACAACTCAACCAAAAGATATGGTGAGGAGATTGCAAAATTTCTTACTAAGCGGGATGTTCAGGCAGAGCTTATCCCGATTACATCGTTTGAGACAAAACATTTAGCAAATGTTGACTATCTGTTGGTGAGCGGATGGAAAAGCCACGGTTTCCTTTCGATTGGCAGTCAGGATAGCGATTGGGTAAACTTTGTTAAAAAACTTCCGGCATTAAGAGGAATTAAGACAGCGCTGTTTACAACTTATACGATTTTTGCTTTGGGCGTGGGAAATATGAAAAAATATCTCGAAGAAAAAACAGAAGAACTTGAATTTGTATTTAAATCAAGAGATGGTTCGCTTTCCATTTCGGATCAGCTTACACTTAATGATTTTTTAAGATAGACGAAGCCATCGGTTCAAAAAAATCAGCCCCGGGAAATCGGGGCTTTTCATTTTTAAATGCTGAACGAAAAATAATTTAAACTGCAGGCCAGAGCCAGCCGAAAACTCCCGCCGTTAAAAGAGCGTAAATCAAACCATCAAACATAGATTTAAATGTGGTAGTCCAGTTCTTTTTGTACCAAATGCTGTTCTGCGTAAGAGCCAGGCTGTATCCAGCAAAAGCAGCGCTGCCAACAATTCTGAATACTGTAAGATAGTGCGTTCCGGGTGCTAACGAGTGTCCCGCAATGTAGGCGGCAAAGATAGAGACAACCAAAAGGTAAACAAACCATAAAGCAAGACTTGCACCCATCCCCATTTCACCAGCTTTGAATATTGTCATTACTGCGGCTGGACCTGTCTTAAATTTATCCTGAAACTCTTTTGAGTTTCTTTCTTTCGAGTCTGTTGTGTAAGGCATCATATAATCGCCCGCCGGAATGTTGTGTTTTCTTAAATCCGACATTACATCATCTTCTGCGGGAAGTTTTTTGTAATCTGAATTGTGGTAAGTAAATACCATATGCAGAATGGAACTTACAACGAAAACCAGAACTGCAGATATAATTATCGGCAGCCAAAGTGAAATAATAGGTGCCATAGCTACTCCAAAAAAAATTAAATAATTTTGATTTAGCCCCACGTAATAAAATAAGCAAGTTTTTGTCCGAGTTGCAAAAAATATCAGCCAACTTTTACTAATATTAATCAGTCAATTAAAATAATTTTCATCAATACAGATGGAGAAACTATGAAAGCATTTAACATTATCTGGCTGCTGGTAATTTTGATATCAATATCGTTTGCTCAAAATATTACAAAAGAAAATATTGAAAACGCCGAAACGATAATTGATCTGAAATTTAATGATACTGAACGTGATTCTATGCTCGGTTTTCTGGAAGAGCAAAAATTAAATTATAAAAATATAAGATCGGTAAATCTGGATAACAGTATAATGCCATCGGTTTTATTTAATCCAATTCCCGTTGGATTTGAATTCCCTAAAGTTCAGTTGCCACTGGAGTTTAGTGATTATTCAAATACAAAACTCCCTTCAGATAAAAATGATCTTGCGTTTTTTACAATTGGTCAGCTTGCCGACCTGATAAAAACCAAAAAAATAACTTCTGTTGATTTAACGAAATTTTTTATAGAGAGATTAAAAAAATATGATCCGGCACTGCATTGTGTAATTACAATTACTGAAGAAAGAGCAATGCAACAAGCTAAAATCGCTGACGAGGAAATTGCTTCGGGTAAATATCGCGGTCCTCTTCATGGAATTCCATTTGCAGTTAAAGATCTTTTAGCGACAAAAGATTATAAAACCACGTGGGGTTCTGTTCCATTTAAAGACCAGATGATTGATAACGATGCAACCGTAATTACAAAACTGGAAAATTCCGGCGCTGTTTTAATTGCTAAGCTCACAATGGGTGAACTTGCCTGGGGAGATGTTTGGTTCGGTGGGAAAACAAGAAATCCCTGGGATACAACACAAGGCTCCAGCGGCTCTTCTGCCGGTTCGGCTTCTTCTGTTTCTGCAGGACTTGTTCCATTTGCAATAGGTACTGAAACATGGGGTTCAATTGTGTCTCCTTCAACTGTTTGCGGAACAACCGGATTAAGACCTACTTACGGAAGAGTGAGCAGAAGTGGTGCAATGGCATTAAGCTGGTCGATGGATAAGATTGGTCCCATCTGCAGGTCTGCAGAGGATCTTGCGATTGTGTTTAATGCTATTTACGGACCCGATGAATCAGACCCAACTCTTTATGACGTTCCTTTTAATTATCAACCAAACATTAATCTAAAGGGAATGAAGATTGGATATCTTAAAAAAGATTTTGATAAGCAATATGATTTTCATACAAATGATTCTCTTACGCTTGTAAAACTTAAAGAACTTGGTGCAGAGTTAATTCCAATCGAACTTCCAACACTGCCCGTAAATGATCTTGCAATAATTCTTTCGGCAGAAGCTGGAGCTGCTTTTGATGAACTCACCAGAAGCAACAAAGACGATCTTTTAGTCAGACAAATTAAAAATGCCTGGCCAAATAGTTTTAGAGCATCCAGATTTATTCCCGCTGTGGAATATATAAATGCAAATCGTGTTAGAACTTTATTGATACAGGAAATGCAAAAGATTATGGAAAAAGTAGATTTATATGTTGCTCCATCCTGGGAAGGCGATAATCTTTTGCTTACAAATTTATCGGGTCATCCTTGTGTTGTGGTGCCAAATGGTTTTTCTGAAAATGGAACTCCAACCAGTATAACTTTTATGGGAAGATTATTTGATGAGGGAAGGTTAATTGCTTTTGCAAAGCTGTATCAGGATGCAACTGAATTTCATAAAAAGCATCCGCCAATGTTTAAATGATTTTATAAAGAACTGCAAGTTTTTTCTGACTAACGTACTATCATTGAAGAAAGGATTTATAATAATATGTTCCTCCGCTTAAAATATATTTGCCTGGTTTTTCTTCTTGTGTTATTGTCTGTAAACATTTTTTCCCAGCTCGATTCGGCAAAAAAAACTAATTATCAATTAATTGCAGAATCAATGGTTAAACAGGCATTGGTTGATAAAAAAGGATATGAACTGCTTGGCGAACTTTGTGATATTGGACCACGATTAAGCGGTTCGGAAAATTCCTTAAAGGCAATTTATTGGGCGGAAGAAAAACTAAAACAAATTGGTGCAGATAAAGTTTGGCTGCAGCCGGTTATGGTGCCGCATTGGGAAAGGGGGTCGTTGGAAACCGCAGTTATTTTTAGCACTAACAAGAATCTTAACAAATCACTAAACATATTAACACTTGGTGGAAGCGCACCAACTCCGGAAAACGGAATAACAGCAAACGTTATCGAAGTAAAAAATTTTGAAGAATTAGAATTTCGAAAAGATGAAGTAAAGGGAAAGATAATTTTCTTCAGCCGTCCGCTTGATGAAAGTTTACTTAATACTTTTGCAGGATACGGAGGCGCAGTTGATCAGAGAGTTTATGGTGCGGTGCAGGCGGCAAAATACGGAGCTGTTGCAGTGCTTGTCCGATCTGTAACTACAAAACACGATAATGTGCCACACACGGGGGTTATGGTTTATGTTGATTCGATTCCCCAAATTCCTGCTGCAGCATTAGGAAACCTGGATGCTGATTTTTTATCAGATGCTTTAAAGAAAGATCCATCCTTAAAAATTAATTTAAATCTAAATTGTAAAACCTATCCAGAAGTACAATCATTCAATGTAATTGCAGAAATAACCGGCACAGAATATCCAAAAGATATAATTGTTGTAGGCGGTCATTTTGACAGCTGGGATGTTGGATGCGGCGCTCACGATGACGGTGCGGGCTGCGTTCAATCTATGGAGGTTTTATATCTCCTTAAAAAATTGGAACTTAAACCTAAACGAACTATCCGCTGTGTGCTGT
>CAZCJF010000003.1:62998-76332 GCA_964499095.1 uncultured Ignavibacteriaceae bacterium | reverse complement strand
TATCTCCTTAAAAAATTGGAACTTAAACCTAAACGAACTATCCGCTGTGTGCTGTTTATTAATGAAGAAAATGGATCGCGCGGAGGAATTGAATACGGAAAGTATGCTGCGGAATCTGATGAAAATCATCTTGCTGCAATTGAATCAGACCGCGGAGGTTTTACACCAATTGGATTTTTTGTTGATGCGGATTCATCAGTGTTAAGTAAGATTAAAAGCTGGGAAACGATATTAGAGAAATCTGGAATCAACTGGATAAAGAAAGGCGGCAGCGGTGTGGATGTACAATACATTAAAAATACCAAAGCTAAATTAGGCTATGTCCCCGATTCACAAAGATATATGGATATCCATCACTCGGCTAATGATACTTTTGAATCTGTTCATCCGAGAGAGCTTGAACTTGGTTCTGCTGCAATGGCAATAATGGCTTATCTGATAAGCGAAGAAGGGTTGTAAATTCTTGATAGTAGTTATTAAGTAAAATCAATGATAACATTTTAAAGATCAGCAAATGAAACTGACAATAGTTTTTCTTCTGCTTTACTATTCCATATCATATACTCAAACATCCGGCATAAAAACATACTGCAACCCACTTGATATTAATTATCAATATAACTTTGAACAGAAACACCTTGGGATTTCATATAGATCGGGTGCAGATCCTGTAATTGTAAATCATAAAGGAGAATATTTTTTATTTGTCACAATTTCCGGTGGATGGTGGCACTCAAAAGATTTGCTTAACTGGAATTACATCAAACCGAGTGTATGGCCTGTTGAAGATATGTGTGCACCGGCAGCAATTTCTGTAAGAGATACCCTTTATTTATTTCAATCAACATTCAGCAGAAGACCAATTTATTTTATGACTGATCCTGCCTCCGGTAAATTGAATTATTATAATCCATTAACACAACGGCTTGCGGATAGTCTTTGCGGACCCTGGGATCCTGCGCTCTTTTATGATGCGGACACAGATAAATGGTATATGTATTGGGCATCATCAAATGTATATCCTATTTATGGCGATGAGTTAGATAAATCAAACCAGCTTAACTTCAAAGGATACTTTAAAAAATTAATTTATCTTCATCCGGATAAACATGGATGGGAGCGTTTTGGTCCAGATCACAAGGATACCACAAAGCCCTTCATTGAAGGTGCATGGATGACAAAGTATAATAAAAAATATTATTTGATGTACGGTGCCCCGGGTACAGAATATAACGTTTATGCAAACGGAGTATATACTTCTGATAACCCACTGGGACTGTTTGAGTATGCGCCATATAATCCTGTATCGTATAAGCCGGGTGGATTTATGACAGGAGCGGGTCACGGAAATATGTTTCAGGATAATTTTGGAAATTGGTGGAATACCGGTACTCCATGGATTGCCGTTAACTGGAATTTTGAACGACGTATTGCGATGTTTCCTGCCGGATTTGATGAAGACGGCGTAATGTTTTCTGATACAAGATTTGGCGACCTGCCGCATTACTTACCAAATGAAAAATGGAAAAACAAAAGTGATTTATTTACAGGCTGGATGCTTCTATCGTACAAAAAGAATGTTGCGGCATCTTCAGTTAAAGATAATTTCTTGCCATCAAATGTAACGGATGAAAATCCCAGAACATTCTGGGTAGCCGGAGCTAATAATTCTCAGCAATGGTTAGTGGTTGATTTAGAAAAAGTAAGCACTATAAATGCACTTCAAATAAATTTTACAGATTACAAAAACAATATTTATAAATCTGATTCAACGGTTTACACACAATTTAAAATTTATGCATCATCAGATAAGAAAGAATGGGTGTTAATATCTGATCTAACAGGAGAAAAGAAAGACAGACCCAATGCATACATTGAATTATCAGGACCCGTAAGCGCACGATTTATTAAATATGAACATGTTTATACTCCATCAGTAAACCTTGCCATAAGCGATATAAGAATTTTTGGCAGCAGCAATGAGAACTTTCCTGCCACACCGAAAAATTTAGAGGTTATAAGAGATTCTGACAGAAAAAATGTAGTCGTTAAATGGAATGCAGTACCAGATGTTGTAGGATATAATATTTTGTGGGGCATTAAACCCGACAAATTATATCATACTTATCAGGTGTTTGAGGACAGAGGAACACAGCTTGAAATAAGAGCCCTAACCACAGATCAGGAATATTATTTTGCGATTGAAGCGTTTAATGAAACCGGAGTTTCTGAATTAAGCGATATTATTTATTGCAAATAATTATTAATAAAAATCACAAGCAGGGTTGAAACTCTGGTAATCTCGGGTTAAATTAAAATTAAGAAATAACTTTCTGATTGTGAATTACATTTGCAAAGGCGATTGCAGATCAGACACATCATTCAATCAACATATCAAGAGGTAACTAATGGAACCTATCAAAAAACTCTCCCCCGCACTTTTTGTACTTATTATCATTTGTTTCTTTATGCCGTTCGTAAATCTTTCCTGCAGCGGACAAACGATTATGTCTTTAACCGGATTTCAGTTAATTACCGGAGCTGATATTAAAGATCAGAATCTGTTTGGGGATGTCAATGGCACTCAAACCAAGCAGGAGAAAGTTGATTCCCAGCCACTTGCACTATTTGCTCTTATTGCTGCCATAGTCGGACTTGGCTTGAGCTTTATCAGAAAAAAATCTTTTGCAATAGTTAATGTTGTTGTTTCTGCGCTTGGTGCTGTTTTTTTGTTACTGCTCAAATTCAATCTTGATGGTGATGCTGAATTAAGTGGGCAGAATATTATTACACTTGATTATCAGGCAGGATACTGGCTGGCGTTTTTATTGTTTTTAGGTGCAGCTGTTCTTTATTGGCTGATCTTTAGTGAAAAACCCAAGATAAATGTAAATGTTGAATCGCCGCCGCCTGCGATTTAGAGAAGGCTTCTTGTTCTGATTTAAAGAACATACTCTGTAATAATACTTATATTTGCTGTAGTAAAAGTTTTTTAATTATTATTTATGGAAATTAATCATGTACGAAAAAAGCATTGAACTGTTAAACAAAGCAATTGCTGATGAATTAAGTGCAATCCATCAGTATATGTATTTTCATTTTCACTGCGATGACCAGGGATATGATTTACTTGCGGGATTGTTTAAGAAGACCGCTATTCAGGAAATGATTCACGTTGAAAAGCTTGCAGAAAGAATTCTCTTTCTTAAGGGTGAAGTAGAAATGAAAGTTGCTCACGAAGTGAAAAAAATTACAGATGTAAAAGAAATGCTTAAATTAGCAGCGCAAATGGAACAGGAGAGTGCACATGAGTATAATTTGTGGGCAAACGAATGTTCTAAAAATGCAGACTCAGCGTCTAAGCAAATATTTGAAGGACTGGTAACTGATGAGGAAACACATTTTGATCAATATGATACGGAGATGGAAAATCTTATTAAGTTTGGTGATCGCTATCTGGCTCTGCAATCAATTGAGAGGAGCAAAAACATATCAATGGGTCGTCCGACCGAGTAGTATTTATTAACTAAATATTTGATAAGGCTGTTTTTTGAAAACAGCCTTTTTGTTTTTAAAGCAGCATTCTTGTTTTTATTGTCTCGGGAATTGCCCTCAGTTCATTCATTATCTCATCTGAATTATTCTTTTGGTCAATATCAATTATAACGTATCCAACGTATGCATCTGTCTGAAGATATTGTGCGGCAATATTTAAATTTCTGGAAGTGAAAATTCTGGTGATCTTATTTAACACACCCGGTTGATTTTTATGAATGTGCAGATATCTCTGAGTATTTAAATTCGGAGTAAGAGCAATCTCAACGAAGTTCGTTGCGCCAATTGTTGTGCCCACATCGCAATACTTAACAAGTTTTTCTGAAACCTCCAGTGCAATATTTGCCTGTGCTTCTGTTGTGCTGCCACCAATGTGCGGAGTTAATATCACATTCTGAAATTTTTGCAAAACACTTTTAAATAAATCTTTATTTGAAACAGGCTCTTCCGGATATACATCAATTGCGGCACCTGCAAGATGTTTTTTTTCTAATGCCTCTGCAAGATCATCAATTACAACAACGCTTCCGCGAGATGCATTTATAAGATAAGACCCCTTTTTCATTATAAGTAATTCTTTTTTGCCGATCATATTTTTTGTTAGCTCTGTTTCGGGCACGTGAAGCGTTACAATATCAGATATTGATAACAGCTCTTGCAAGCTTGAGCAGGATTTTGCGTTACCCAGGTTTAGTTTCTTTTCGATATCATAAAAGTAAACATTCATTCCAAGTGCTTCTGCAAGAATTGAAACCTGTGAACCAATGTGACCATAGCCCACAATACCAAGATTTTTTCCTCTTACTTCATAAGCATTTGAGGCATCTTTAAGCCAGACGCCATTGTGTGCGGCAAAATTTTTTTCTGCAACACCACGGATTAGCAGAATACATTCTGCAATTACAAGTTCCGCAACAGATCGTGTATTGGAGAATGGTGCATTAAATACCGGAATCCCTTTCAATCTTGCTGATTGAAGATCAACCTGATTAGTCCCAATACTATAACATCCGATTGCGATTAATTTGTTTGCGTGTTTTAATACATTGTTTGTAATATTTGTTTTAGATCTTATTCCAAGGAGATGGACATTCTTTATTTTTTCAATCAGTTCATCTTCATCGAGTGAATGTTTAATCAATTCAATATTTGTGTATTGATTCTCATTAAAATGATTTACTGCGTTTGAATGAGGTCCTTCAAGCAAAAGTATTTTTATTTTTTCTTTTGGAAGCGATAAAGATTTTTTTGTCAGGGTCATTTTAATATACTCTGTTAATATTAGAATGAAGAAAATTACCGATACAAAGCTATTAAAGTTTAGATAATCATACCCCATCCGGATTAAAATTCCGGAAAGTTATTTCTTGTGTCACTCTTATAATTACTTGATTAGAGCAAAAGTTTTTATAGAAAAATTTTCTTTCATAAAATCAGAACCGTATCTATAAAAATATTTCCACTCATCAGTATTTAAATGTTCGGCTGCATCCTTAAAGATATTTTTCGCCATCCGAAATCAAACATTCTGATTATTTTATATAAGGAGGCAACATGAAATCTTTAAACTACTTTAAATCAGCAATTTTATCTGCATTACTATTTGCAGGATCAATCGCTGCACAAATTCCTAATTCCGGCTTTGAGCAATGGAGCGGAAGCAATCCCACCGATTGGGTAGCAGGGAATGTAGAGGGTTACACTCTTGTAATGCCATCAACAAATCCAATGTCCGGGCAATTTGCTGCGCGATTAGAAACTAAGGCCGTGTTTAATAACCTGATCCCTGCGGTGCTTTCTTCTGGTCCAAGTGGAGAGGGTTTCCCTGTTTCGCAAAGACATGGACAGTTAAGTTTGTATTATAAATTTCATAAAACTGTAAGCACGGTATATTTATTTATTTCAGTTGGATTTAAAAAGGGAGAAGATGGAATAGGTGCCGGCGTTCTGGCAATTAATGAGCCTGCAGAGAATTACACTCCGGTTACTATTCCCGTTACGTATATCAACGATGAAATACCGGATCTTGGTGAGATATTTATTCAGGTTACAGATCAATTTTTAAATCCCGCAGCAAACGGCTCGTATGCAGAGATTGATAATTTATCTTTCAGTATTTTATCTGATATTGATGAAGAGAGCAATCTAAACAGTTTTTCTATTGCTCAGAATTATCCAAATCCGTTTAATCCTGTTACCTCAATTAACTATCAGCTGGCAAAGTCAGAAAATGTTTTATTAAAAGTTTATGATATAATTGGCAATGAAGTTGCGACACTTGTAAACGAAAGACAGCCTGCCGGTAAATATTCTGTTAATTTTAATGCATCAAATCTTTCAAGCGGAGTGTATTTGTATAAAATTCAAGCCGGATCATTTGTGCAAACAAGAAAAATGACATTGTTGAAATAAGTTTTTATTAAAATTGCATAAACATTAAGTAATTCTGATATTATAATTTGTTTCAGCATTACTTTTATGGTGGTAATTAATACTTTTCGGATAGTAATTATCATCGTATTCAACAAAATCATTATAGCCTCCCGATGGAACGATTATTGAAAATATAGTCGAAAATCAGGAGGCTTAAGTGTTACCAAAAAAATTTTTCCGGACATTATTTTTGTATCTGCTATTCTTTAGCACAATTAGTTATCCGCAAATTATAGCTGACAGAAATTCTGTTGCACTGTTCGATCAAATACCTCTTCAGTACAAAGAAGCTGCTGCAAATCTAAAGATGCTTTTTATGGATAGATCGGTTGGATTAAATATTTATGAAGGTCTAACTTGTTTATCATATACAAACTCATCTGCTCCAAGTAATTGCCTTAGATATAATCACACAGGAGTCCCCTCTTATTCAGTTGATCCTTCGGAGGTTTACTGGATTGATAGCTGGGATTGCACAAACTGGAAGTATGAATTTACTCCCGATGGCTGTGGGGGATGGAATGAAAAAATTCCCTGTTTCATTAATTCAGTTGAACCACGCATTGATAGTTTTGATGTTGTTGGTTTTCAGTTCAGTTATCTTGAAGTTGCCGGTGGGTCAACAATCGCAGATCCTGTTTTCGGATTTTTTAGCAGCGGAAATAACGGAACAGCAAATCAGTATATCCAATTTCAAAACAGACATCCATCAAAAACAATAATTTGGGCAACAAGTTCTTTGGCAAGATCAATAGGAACAGTAGAATCGGAATCATTTAATAATCAAATGAGACAATACGCAATTGATAATAAACTGGTGCTGTTGGATGTTGCAGATATTCTATCTCATACACCTTCCGGAAGCCCCTGTTATGATAACAGAGATGGTTTGGCATATTCATTTAATACAAATTCAGAAAATTATCCCGATGATGGGTTAAATATTCCTGCCATCTGTCCTGAGTACACAACAGAAATTGATGGTGGACATTTGGGTGCGGTATCTGCAGGAAAGATTAGGGTTGCAAAGGCTTTTTGGGTTTTGATGGCACAGATAGCCGGGTGGGACCCGACAGCAACAAACATTGATGAATCATTAAACAGTGAATTACTACAATTTAGTTTAGAGCAAAATTTTCCCAATCCTTTTAATCCAACAACAAAGATAGTTTGGACAGTTAAAGAGTTTACCCCCACTTTATTAAAAGTTTATGATGTTCTTGGAAATGAGGTTGCTACATTGGTTAATGAAAATCTAAATCCCGGGACTTACAGCATAGATTTTAATGCATCTGAATTGCCCACCGGAATCTATTTTTACAAATTACAGTCAGGATCTTTTGTACAAACAAGAAAAATGTTGTTGATGAAATAAAAACATTCATTAAAATCTTTAAAAGCTCCGTTGTGGAGCTTTTATTTTTTCCCAAAACATTTTTCTGATTAACTTTGAAAATAAAATTAAAATCAGAATGAAAAGATTAATATTATTACTGCTCGTGATATCAGTAAGCGGGCTGGCTCAAAATGTTACTCTTCCCATATATTACTATAATGATGAGGAGCTCTCAAAAAATCTTTTAGATATAGTTAAGTCTTTGGCTCTTGATAAAGACTTTGATGTAGGAGAAGATGGAATTGAACAAATATCTTTAGCTGTGATAGATTTAAAGGGACAAACCCCAAAGTTTGGAGGAGTAAATCCGGATAATTTTATCTATCCTGCCTCAGTTTATAAAATTTATGTTGCTGCAGAAGTGCTTAATCAGATTGCGCAGGGAAAGATTTCTCTCGATCAGAAATATGTTGCAGATTTTCCAAATGTTGTTGATAGAATAAAAGCAATAAAAAATGATCCGCGCCCTTTGTTACAGGAAAAAGATACAGTAACCATTAATTATTTACTTGATTTAATGATTACCCGAAGCGATAATTCTGCGGCAAACTGTTTAATCGATATTGCAGGAAGACAAAATATAGATAGTCTCTTGCACTCTTACGGATGGTATGGAAGCGAAGTAACAAGAAAATTTCTGAAAAGAAAATTTGAAGATCCCACCTATGAAAATGTAAGAGGAACAGAAACCAGCGCTTTGCATGCTGCCGATTTTCTTTACAGGGTTAATAAAAATGAACTCGTAAATCCATGGCTAAGCCAACAATTAAAAACATACCTGGGCAGGCAACTGGATAATACAAAACTCTCAACAGGTTTACCAAACAACACAATGTTTTATCATAAAACAGGATGGTTTTCTTATTGGACTAACGATGTTGGAATTGTTGACCATGGAAAAACAAAATATATAATTGCTTGTTTTATTCCGTTGGAAGAAGAATTAGCGTTACCAAAATTTAAAGAACTCTCACAAAAAATTTATGAATTAATGAGCACAAGATAATCTTATGAAAAAAGTGGCATTTCTCTCTACAGATAATCTTCAGAATTTTTTTACATACGACAGACTGCTTTTTCAACCAATGAGAAATCTTGGCTGGGCTGCAGAAGAAATCTCCTGGAAAAATAAAAATGTAATCTGGAGCAATTATGATGCAGTAATAGTACGATCAACCTGGGATTATCAACATTATTCTGAACAATTTATTAATGTTTTGGAAAATATTAATAAAGCAACTCACCTTGAGAACGATCTGGAATTGATGAAGTGGAATATGAACAAAAACTATCTCTTTGATCTTGAACAAAACGGAGTGAAAATTGTGGATACAATTTGGGAGAAAAGTTTTGATCCCAAGACAGCAATAGAATATTTTAAAAGATTTAACACAGATGAAATAATTATTAAGCCCAACATCAGTGCCAACGCAGATAATACATTCAGACTAACAAGGGAGCGTTTAGTGAGTAATCTTTCTAAATTGGAACAAGTATTTGCGAATAGAGAATTTATGGTCCAGCCATTTTTAAAAAGTATAATTGAAGAAGGTGAATATTCTTTATTCTTTTTTGATGGAAAAATAAGTCACGCTGTTTTAAAAAAACCAAAAGAAAATGATTTTCGGGTACAGGAAGAACACGGGGGAGATATACAGCCAATAAATGCACCGCAGAATATAATTTCGGTTGCTGAAAGTATAATCAGGAAACTTTCTACAATTCCGCTTTACGGCAGAGTAGATCTGGTAAGAACACTGCAGGATAATTTTGCGTTAATGGAACTGGAGCTTATCGAACCTTCATTGTACCTTAATAAAGATAATCAGGCTCCGCAAAGATTTGCCCGCGCTTTTGCAGGGAAGATGGAAAAACTGAAAGTTAGTTAATGTAAACCCTCCCACATTAATCAACTGTGGGAGGGACAATTAAAAATATTATTTTAACTCACTTAACCAGCTTTGTGCAAATTTTCTGGCGGCATCTACTGATTGTTTACCCGCACGAAAGTAAAGTTTCCACTGATAGTCTTTTCTCTCATACTCGGGATTTACAAAAATTTGTTTACCCTTTTCGGTTTTTAATTGTGCATTAAAATCTATATTGTTTGTTTTTTCTAAAAATGCGTTTATCCATTTTTTTACTAATGGGTTTGGATTGTTCAAAGGATATTCAATCTCCCACTCAGCTAATTCTTTTTTATATTGATCCATTTGCATTTCATATCCTTGCTGTGAATACACATCCATTTGTGGGCTGAACATAGTATTGTTTGGATCATCGAGGTCTTTAAGTTGCTGCTCCATAGTTTTTATCATTTCCTCAAACATATTTTGCTGATCGGCAGGGGCTTGTTTCTTTGAATTTTTAAATTCAGCAATACTATTCGTAATATTTGTTCGATACTCCTCTTTCAATTCAGCAGCAGTTTTAGGTTTCTCTGGCGGGGCGGGCTTTCTGTATTCTCTCATTTCGTTGTATTTCTGTAAGAACTCTTTTGAGGAGACATATTCTTTAACATTGTTGCCAATTGCTTCAACCATAGCGGCACGTTCACCAGCAGCAAGGTCTTTTAAGACTTTTACATTTGGAATGTAAAAAGATGGACCCGAAATGTTTGATAGGATACTACTCTTTGCGGTTTCTTCAGACATCTTAAATTGCTGTAAAAGATTTTTAAGTTTATCATCAACCAGCTTTGCACCAGTAAAGCCCAGCAATAAAAACAGAAACGGCAGCGAAACTAAAATTCGTTTTTTCATTTTTCCTCCTTTTTGATAAAAAGTTTTTCAAATATTTGCAAATATCCGGATTAGTTACAAGCTGAAATAAAATTATTTACAGGATTTAAAGTCTGTTACATTGTGTACCACTGATTTTTATTCCGTATCACACCAAATTAGTTGCTAGTGGAAATTGATATTATTATTATAAAATTCAAGCATTTCATAAGTAACATTATGATTATCAATCTAATTATTCACAAAAAGAAAGGATAATAAATATGAAGGGCAGAACATACTTATTGGTCATTGGGCTACTAGCCCTCTTAATAATCTCCCCAACCTATTCCCAGTTTAATGAAACCGGCTTAGGTGGAGGTGTCAGTCTGAGCGGCACTTATGGCTAAACAGACTTTAAGGATTTCGAGAAAGTCGGAAGCATTGGCAGAGCATTCTTAAGGTATGGCTTTCCCCATATTCAGGCAGAACTTGGAGCCGGAATTGGTGTAATTAAAAGCGACGATTATAGAACCGTTGTAAAACCAATTGAATTAAGATTGTTCATCAGCCCGCTCTCAGAAGAATCCTGGAATCCATATATTTATGGTGGCTTTGGATATTCTCATTATGAGCTTGAGAAAAAACCAATAAACTCTAATGTGATTCAAAAGGATGATTGGATGGGCATAATCCCGTTTGGTCTTGGTCTTCAATTCCTAGTATTCGAAAATGTAGCATTCGAACTTACCGCTGGCTATAATCTGGCTCTTGAAGATAGTCTGGATGGATTAGTTGAAAAAGATGATAAAGATGGATTTTTCACTATTACATTTGGACTAACCGCAGTTGGCGAAAATCTTTATGGCGATCCTGATGGCGATGGATTGACAAATAAAGTTGAGAAAGAATTAGGAACAGATCCTAAAAATCCTGATACAGATGGCGATGGATTAAATGATGGCGCTGAAGTAAACAAGCACAGTACAAATCCTCTTGTTGCAGATACTGACGGTGATGGACTAAGTGACGGCGAAGAAGTTAATAAATATCAGACTAATCCCAACAAAGCTGATTCTGATGGAGATGGTTTAAATGACTATGATGAATTGATGAAATACAAAACAGATCCATTAAAAGCAGATACAGATGGCGATGGATTGAATGATGGTGATGAGGTTCTGAAGTATAAGACTGATCCACTAAAAGCAGATACAGATGGCGATGGATTAAAAGATGGTGAAGAAGTTAACAAATACAAAACAGATCCATTAAAAGCAGATACAGATGGTGATGGATTAAGTGATTCAGAAGAAGTTCTGAAATATAAAACCGATCCAAACAAAAAAGATACAGACGGTGGTTCGGTTGATGACTTCACAGAAGTTAAACGAGGAACCGACCCACTTAACGCTGATGATGATATCGTTAAAATGGATGTTCCTATTGTGCTTGAGGGAATTACTTTTGCTACAGGAAAAGCAGACATTACTCCTGAATCTGAAGGAACATTGCAGCAAGCCCTTAAAACTCTTAATACCTATAAAGAGATATCCGTTGAAATAAGCGGACATACTGATAATGTAGGTAATGCAAAAAGCAATCAAAGACTGTCTGAAAGAAGAGCTAATGCCGTAAGGGATTGGTTGATAAGCAAAGGAATAGATGGCAACAGAATAACAGCTGTTGGTTATGGTCAGGATAAACCAATCGCACCAAATGATACTAAAGAGAACAAACAAAAGAACAGAAGAATAGAATTTAAGAGAATAAAGTAGTTCTATTATCAAAAACTTTAATTGAAAGTAAAAGGCTGTCTAACCGCAGCCTTTTTTATTTTCATTCCCGCCCTTGACGATAGACACAAAATTTTTCCATATCGGACCTTGACTCATATTATGATATTTACTAAGTTTCGATTAGTAAATAAACAATGTTCAGTTAATTTCAGAACTTATTACTATGGGCGTTAAAGAAAGAAAAGAGAGACAGAAAACCGAAATGAGAGAAGCGATTCTTTCAGCCGCGTTAAAACTTTTTTCCGATAAGAGTTTTGAAAATGTTACTATGCGAAATATCGCCGACGAAATTGAATATAGTGTTGGAACAATCTATCTCTACTTTAAAGATAAAGGAGAAATATTCTTCGAATTACACAATCGCGGGTTTGCTGAGTTTTATAAGAAGCAGCTTTCAGTTCAACGCATAAAAGATCCAATCGAAAGACTGAAAGCACATGGAGAGGCTTATATTCAGTTTGCAATGGAATATCCCGAATATTATGATGTGATGTTTATATCCAGGACTCCGGCAAAGGCAATAAAAAAATCTGAGCACTGGGAAGAAGGTGAACGAACTTACGAGATACTTAAGCTTAACATTAAGCAGGCAATGGAAGCTGGATATTTTAAGAATGTTGATCTTGATGTTGCTGCATTTTCACTGTGGTCTTTTGTTCACGGTATTTCCGCTCTATTTGTAAGAGAAAGATTATCAATGATGCCAACAGAATTTTTAAAGCCTCTCATCAGCGGGGCACTTCAATTCTTAGGCAGAGCCTACTAAAAATTTTTTAGGATTTAACTAAACAATGTTCATTTTAATATTAGCGTTCACAGAAAGGAGTAAAAAATGAAAGTAATTAGTGCTTTCTTATTTATGCATTTGCTGCTTATGACTATTGGCGTATTTGCAAATGAAAATCCAAAAGGTTCAATAAACGGACAAGTAATTGACCGTGATACCAAGCAGGAAATTGTTGGTGCTGTTGTTGAAATAATGAATGCAGGAATCCTTATCGCAACAGACTTGCAAGGCAATTTTTTGATAGAAGGACTTGATCCAAAAACATACAACTTAAAAATTTCCGCACCGTATTATGTAACAACTTATAAAACTGATGTTCTGGTAACCGGAAAACAGAGTTCTAAAATTGTAATCGAATTAAAACTTGCATCATACGAAACTGAGGAAGTTATAGTTTCTTCAGATAGATATTTTGATAAACCTAACGAACTTGTAACAAGCACCAATTCACTTTCAGCAGAAGAAATCCGAAGAGCTCCCGGTGCTGTTGAGGATTTGAACAGAATGATTCAATCACTGCCCGGAGTTACAACTGCAACAGACAGCAGAAATGATTTGATTGTTCGCGGCGGAAGTCCCGTTGAAAATTTTATTCTTGTAGAAGGGATTGAAGTTCCGAACATTAATCACTTTGGAACGCAGGG
>CAZCJF010000003.1:25074-62898 GCA_964499095.1 uncultured Ignavibacteriaceae bacterium | reverse complement strand
TGGCTGATTGGAAATCAAACTTTTCTTCAAACATCTTTATCAACAAATATGTATCAGAGAGAAGTGAGTGAAGATTCTCTCAGCAAATTAACTTTTAATAATGAATCTCTGGATAAAGAATTTATCCTTCGTTCCGATCTTTCGCAAAGATTTTCTCCAACAGATTTGCTTGAAGCCGGATTTACTGCAAAGTTTATCACGAATAATAACACAATTTTCAGATCACAAACTCTTGATATTTATGGTAGTATTTTGCCGGAGTTAAATTACGATGCAATTGCAGAAGCTTATAAGTTTGCACCGTATATTCAGTATTCTAAAAATCTTTTTGGAAGATTAGATTTAATGGCGGGTTTGAGATATGATTACTTTAATTATCTGAATGACAAAAGCACAATATCTCCGAGGGCATCTGCTGGCTTTTACATATTTGATAATTTAAAACTCAACGCCGCTTATGGATTTTATTATCAGGCGCCTCCGCTGCTCTGGCTTGTAGCTTATGATCAGAATAAAGATTTGAAACAGATGAAAACAGAGCAGTTTGTAACCGGAATTGAATATTATCCCGTTCCTGATATAAAAATAACAGTTGAGTATTTTGAAAAACAATATTCCGATTATGCAAACAGTGTGCTCAATCCTCCGGTAACTTATGCAAATGCCGGTGCGGAATATTATACATTAGGTCTTGAACCACTTGTTCCCGTAAGTGATGGACGGGCAAGAGGTGTTGAGTTTTTTGTGCAGAAAAAATTAACAAATGGTTTATACGGAATGTTTAATTATTCATTTTCAAAAATAAATTTTACTTCACTGGATGGAATTGAAAGACCAAGCAGTTTTGATTATCAAAATGTATTAACAGCAATACTCGGATATAAAATCACAAATAACTTTGAAGTCTCTGCCAAGTACAGATTTATGGGAGGCAGACCATATACTCCGCTTGATGAAGCTGCATCAGCACAGTACAATCAAACAATTTATGACTATAACAGATACAATGATGCTCGATATGATGATTATCGGAGACTTGATATTAGAGTTGACTATCGTTTTGAAATGTTTGGCTGGGCGCTAACAACTTATCTTGATTTTCAGAATGTGCTGAATTTTGAAAATGTAGAACAAATAATCTGGAATCAGAAAGAGCAAAAAGTAGATTATATTTATCAGTGGAAGTTCTTGCCGGCAGGTGGAATTAAAATAGAATTTTAATTTAGAGTGAGTTGTGAAAAATAAATTTCTATCCGGTTGTCATTCCCGCGGATGCGGGAATCTATTCCCATAACAAATGGATTCCTGCCCGTCTCGTAGACGAGGTCTGGGGTTTTTCACAGGAATGACACTTTAAATTTTTTTAAAATGTTTAATAGTATAAGGAGTAAACAATGCAAACAATATTAGGTGCTGGAGGCGGCGCAGGAACAGAGATAACAAAAGAGTTATCGAAATACACAAAAGAGATTCGGGTAGTCAACCGCAATCCAAAAAAGGTGAATGATACTGACCAACTTGTGAAAGCTGATTTAACTGATCCAGCACAGCTTGATGAGGCGGTGAAAGGATCTGAGATAGTTTATGTTACAATTGCTTTCCCGTACAACATAAAAGCTTGGCGTGAGCTCTGGCCAATGTTTATGAAAAATCTGATTGAAACCTGCAGTAAGTATAAAACTAAAATAGTTTTTGTTGATAATGTTTATATGTATGATCCCAGATATCTTTCTGATATGAATGAAGAAACCCCGATGAATCCTGTTTCTGAAAAGGGTAAAGTTCGTGCAGAAGTAGCAAAGATGCTGATGGATGCCGTTGAGAAAAATAAAGTTGAAGCGATCATTGCACGCGCACCTGATTTTTACGGACCCGGCGTAATTGGCAGTATGCTTTATCAAACAGTTTATTTAAAACTCATCAAAGATAAAAATCCTCAGTGGCTTGGTAAGCTGGATGTAATCCACAGTTTTGTTTACAGTAAAGATATCGGCAAGGCAGTAACACAGCTAGGAAATACACCTGATGCTTATAATCAAGTCTGGCATCTACCAACAACAGATAAAAAATTAACCAACCGGCAATGGATAGAGCTGATGATGAGTGCGATGAACAAGCATAAAAAAATTCAAACTATGCCCGATTGGATGATAAGTGTTTTGGGAATTTTTATTCCAATCTTAAAAGAACTGAAGGATGTGGGATATCAATTCAAACAGGATTATTTTTTCAACAGCAATAAGTTTAACAAGAGATTTAATTTTACTCCTATTTCACCGGAGGAAGGAATAAGAGAGATGGTGTTATCGTAATATTTCAGGTTTTTAGTACAGTTGGGACTTGTGAGACTTTTATAGTCACATTAGTCCCCATTGTCTTTTTTCCTATAATTAATTCTTGCCTTTGTCATTCTTTCGCGCAAACCTCCTTGTTTAACAAACTCTTCTTCAAGTTTTTTAATTTGACGACTTAACAAGTAAGAATTAATTTTAATTAACCCAATCAACACATTTACACTTATTTCTGGATTGGGATGTTCAATTGCTTTTTTGAATGTTTCATAATTAGCGTTGGGTGTTCTATTTAGTTCTCTTAATCTTTTAACATACTTGTGTTCTTTTCCCCACTCTTTTAATCCGTTATTTCTCAGAAAGTCCTGATAATCGATTAACAATTCTTCCAAACTTGCTCTGGCAACATTTGTTAGTTTAATTTCAGATTCTTTGGAAGTTGCTGAAGCCATACTTCCTTCGGCGATATTTTGCTTTCCTGATCGTGCTGCCCGGATCATCTGATCTTTAGTCCTATCAAATTTTGTTAAGAATTTATTGCAGAAATAAACAGTCCCATCGTAGATTATCTCCGCTTTCTGATAAGTTATCAATTTCCTATACCCACCGTGCTTGGGTATAAAGCCATCTTCTGATTTCGATTTGTCAGCCATTGTGATTTTTTGGTGATGAAAGAATTTAATCTAAAATAATAAACTTTTTGAACTTAAATATCTTATTTTTCTTAAAACAATAAGTTAATTTTTTATGAAATGGTTTTTATTCTTCATCATTATTATTCACGCTCTTATCCATCTGCTTGGATTTATTAAATCATTTCAGCTTGCGGAAATCAACCAGCTCACACATAATATTTCCAAGCCAATGGGAATACTTTGGCTGATTGCACTTGTTCTTTTGCTTCTTTCTGCAATTTTGTTTATTACTGAAAAGGATATCTGGTGGCAGTCGGCTTTTGCCGGAGTTCTTATTTCACAAATTTTAATAATATTATTCTGGACTGATGCGAAGTTCGGAACGATACCAAACATTATTATTCTTCTGGTTGCAGTGGTTGCTTTTGCTGATTGGTCTTTTAATCGCGATGTTAATAAAGAAATTGATGAATTGATTTCCAATAAAACGAAAGATATTAAAGAAGTTCTGGCTGAAGAAAAAATATCACATCTACCAATTGTCATTCAAAAATGGTTAAAGAATTCGGGCGCTATTGGAAAAGAAATGATTCATTCCGTTTATCTGAAACAAAGGGGACAAATGAAAATGAAACCCGAACAAGAAAGTTGGTACAGTGCCAAAGCAGAACAATGGTTTACTGTTGATAATCTGGCTTTTATCTGGAAAGTTAAAGTTAATATGATGCCGCTTATATTTTTTACGGGCAGAGATAAATTCTCAGATGGCAAAGGAAATATGCTGATAAAAATTCTTTCACTGATAAATGTGGTGAACTCTTTTGGTAACGAAAAGATAAATCAAAGCACATTACAAAGATATCTTGGCGAAACAATCTGGTTTCCGACTGCGGCGGTTAGCCCATACATAAATTGGGAAGAAATTGATTCACTTACTGCAAAAGCAACTATGACTTACAAAGGCACAACAGGTTCTGCATTATTTTTCTTTAATGAAGATGGTGATTGTATAAAGTTCAGTGCAATGCGATATATGGGAGCAGAAAAAGATTCGCAATTAAAAGAATGGGTAATAACTTTTGATGAGTATAAAACTTACAACGGAATTAAAATTCCCGTTAAAGGCGAAGCAACCTGGAAATTAGATGATGGTGATTTTACCTGGTATATGCTTGAGATTTATGATGTGGAGTACAACCAAATATTAATTTATTAGATATCTATTGAAATACTATGAAAGCAAAAAACTCTTACTCATTATTCAAAGACAAAGTTTACTCTATGTTTCCAAACATTGCCCGTGAGGAATATCTTGCTTTTGAGGAAATATTCACTCCTGCAATTTATCCCAGGAAAACAATTTTGTGTAAGCCAGGCAGAGTTGCATCAGAACTTTACTTTGTTTACAAAGGCAGTTTAAGATTATTTTATGAAACAGAAGGAATTGAAAGAACATTATTCTTTGCTTTTGAAAATCAGTTTACAGGACCGTGCCGAAGTTTTATGCTTGGTGAACCCAATCACCAGATATTTGAAACACTTGAAAAGTGTGAACTGCTTGTGGTTAAAAAACAGCCATTTATTGATGCACTCGATAAATTTCCACGGCTTGCATTATTAAGAAGTATGATTGCAGAAGAGAATTTATTTATTACTGAAAGTATTGTTTCATTCCTTCTACTGAATTCTCCTGAAGAAAGATACATCAATCTTATTAATCATAATCCGGAAATTCTTAAAAGAGTGCCTCAATATCAGATCGCATCATATCTTGGTATTTCACCAATCTCACTGAGCAGAATAAGAAAAAGATTAATTACCAGAAAGTAATTTCTTAACAAAAGTTAATTTAAATGTGTGTTGTTGCTTTCTAATTTTGGCCCAACAAAAATATTTTCTAAAAAATAAAAAGGAGTCAATTAAATGGAACAAAAACACACACCCAAAAATTTTAAAATGATGGGCATAGAATTAAACATCAAGGTTTCCAAGGATGATTCTGCAAATAAAATTTCATCTATTGAGCAAATTGTTTCTCCCGGCGCTGGTTCGCCTCCTCATATTCTCCACGATGCGGATAAAATGATTTATGTAATTGACGGGAAATTTTTGCTAAGAAATGGTTATCAGAATATCGAGGGCGAAGCCGGAACAATGGTTTATATTACTAAGGGGGTAATTCACAACTTTAAAAATATCGGAGACTTTCCGGGAAAAATTCTTGTCACTTTAACACCCGGTGGCCACGAAGATTTTCTTTATGAATTAAGTAACAGATTAAAAAATGAAAAACCAACTCCACAGCTGATGAAGGAAGTTGGCGCCCGGCATAATGTTGAAATGGTAATTTGAATTTAACTCTATCAGCCCGGAAATCTTCCGGGCTGAATATTTTATAAATGAATGTTCAAACTAATTTGAATTATTATCTGCCAGATATTTTCTTCCGATGGAGATTAAGGCAATCATCCAGAACAATGTTGCAAGCGGATAGGTAACCTTTAATCCAACTTCCCATTCCAGAACCTGAGCAAGAGGAAATCCAATTCCGGCAAGAATTAAAAGCACAGAAATCCACGCGGGTAAAGTTCTTGCTTTCAAAAACCCGGCACCAAGGATGATGGATGTAATCGGAAATAATGGGCCAAGCAATGCAACAAGTAAATATTCTAAACCGGGATTTGCATAAAATTTTGTCCACACTTCTTCAGTTGCGCCGTAATTTCTTAGCGTCCATTCGATTACTCTGAAAAGCTCGTGACTTACGCCCACAACAGCTCCGCATAAACCAGTAAATGCTGCAACAAGTCCAAGTTTTTTATGAGTTGCACTTAACTGATCAGCGAGTTCAAGATAAATGGGAACAAAAAATATTAATGCAAACGAACCAAATATTCCTTCTACATAACTGGTTTGAGCATTTGGAAGCAGACCAATGCCAAAAGAAAAAGTCATTGCAGAGATAAATAATAAAATCGGTCCGGCAAAGAAAGAGAATTTTGTGATCGATTTTAGTGCAGTTGTTTTTGTTGAGTAGTTCATTTTGTGTCTCCTTTTTTAGTTATAGATTTTTTTGAATTGATATTCTGTTACAAATTCTGGTGTTAGTTTGAAAGCAATGTTTCTTAAACCAATCAGCAGTTTATTTTCAAGTTGACCAACAGCACCAAGTTTTCTTGAGGTGTTGATAATAAACTTTGTCTTTTCAAGTCTTCTTCTTTCAAAAGATTTGAATGCCGAAGGAAAGTTTTTGCCCGAAGCAATTTCCTGATGAAGAACCATAACATCTTCAATTGCCTGACAGGCACCCTGACCAAGATTTGGTGTGGTTGCGTGTGCTGCATCTCCTATTAAAAGAACTTTATCAAACGCAAACCGGCTTAATGGTTCAATATCACAAATATGATTTTTAATAAGCCTGTCGTCGGATGATTTTTCTAAAGTTTGTCCGACAAGTTTATGGTAACCATCAAAATGTTCCTGAAGATTTTTTATTGAGTAATGAATTATCTTTACATCAAAATAACTGCTGTTGATTGTAGCATACCAATAAAGTTTGTTGTCATTGATCGGAACAATTCCAAATCTTCCTTTGCTGCCCCAGGTTTCTGTTGCTTCGGTTATTTGTGGATTATTATTATCAATCACACTTCTCCAGCAAAAGTAACCGGCATATCTCGGTTTGGAATCGGGAATAAGCTGCAGTCTGATATTTGAATTTATACCATCTGCACTGATAAGATAATCACCCTCAGCTATTGAGCCGTCTTCAAAGTGCAGAATTACTTTTTCATTTCTCTTGCTAAATGAGATAGCTTTTTTATTGGTGAAGAAAATATCTTCAGACAAATAACTTTTTAAAATTTGATGCAAGGTGTGTCGGTGGATAGCGAGTCCAGCAAACAGCTCTCTGTTTTTTGAAATAGGTTTTTGGTTCCTGATTACATTTCCTTTTTCATCAAGGATAGCAAGTTGGTTGATTGGATTTGCAGATTGAATGATTTCATCCTCAATACCAAGGTACTCCAAAGCTTTGATTGCATTACTTTGAATTACTAATCCGGCTCCAACGGGTTTTATTTCAGAGGCAGATTCAAAAACAAAAGTTTCTATGCCAAGTTTCTGTAAAGCGATTGCACAGGTTAATCCGGCAATACCTCCGCCGTTGATTAAAACTTTCATTTAAATTCCTTTCTTTTTGTTGGAACAAACTTATTCCAATATTCAGAAAGGGCTTTTTACAAATGTTAAATTATTTGTGTGAAGTAATTAACAAATGTTAAAAAGTTATTGTATTCCTGCTCTTATGCGGCTTAAGCTCACTTGTGTAGTTCCAATATATGATGCGATGTGTTTGAGGGGAGCACGGTTTATTATTCCGGGATATTTTCTTTCGAACTCATAATATCTTTCTTTTGCTGAAAGAAATCTGATGCTTTCAATCTCTGCCTGACATTCAACAAAAGCCATAATTGCAAGTTTCCTCCCACACTTTTCTATTTGATGATACTGATCGCACAGTTTGTCAAATTCATAATTATAAATTTCAATCACTTCTGAATCTTCAAGTAATTCCATTGCTTTGTGTGATGGTTCGCCAGTAAAATAACTTGGTAAGCCCCCGAGGAAATTCATATCCATTGCAAAGTAATCTGTTATATCATTCCCATCACGAATGTAGTAAACTCTTCCAAGTCCTTTTACGATGAAATAAAGTTTTCTTGAAACTTCACCCAACTGAAGGAGGACGGTATTTTTTTTATAACTTTTTCTCGTACAGATTTTTTCAAGAGCTTCCTGCTCAACTTTGCCGAGTGGAGATATTGAATTGAGAATTTCAATCATTTCGTTCATATTGTTTTCCGACTAATTGTTATAAGATGCATAAAAAAACGCGCGCGAAAATTTAATAAGAAATAAATTATTAAGAATATCTTCAGATAAGAGAAATATTGTTGAAACTAATATTATCAGAAAGCTTCGCCAAAGCCCAGGTAAATCTGACTTCCGTCTTTACTGAAACCAAAATCTGCACGAAGTAAGATCTTTTCTTCGGGAATAACATTTAATCTTAAACCAAAACCATAAGCAAAATTTAGATCACCCAAAGAGTAATCAGAAATATTTTTGGCAACCTGAGCTGCTCCGGCAAAAACAGTCATCCCCACAATCCAATAAACAGGGAAACGATATTCTGCTTGCAAAAAATAGCTGTTTTTATCTCTGTATCTTCCCTGATAGATACCACGCATATTTTCTTTTCCGCCTATCGTTGGAAGAATATAAAATGGAATATTTCCCTTTGTTGAAGATGCTGAAAATTGAAATGCAAAAGTGGTAGGTGAATCAAAAACAGAAAACGTTTTGTAATTACGAATGTCAATCAAAAGGCTTGTGAAATTATAATCACTTAAAAAAAATTTGTTGAAAAAATTTAACTGTACTTCAGCATATTCGCCCTCTGAACAGGAAAATGTATTATCGCGTGTATCGAATGTTGCATTAACGCCCAAACCAGAAACCGTACCGCCTTCAGAACCGGTTACTTGTGAATTACCGATACTACCATCGGACTTTGATTCTACTATTTTATCGTTTCGTAACTCTTGTCTTAGTCCTACATATAATCCCCCATTGCTTTTAGTAATCAGACGTTTGATTACAGTATTTCTTATCAAATAGTATCTTGGCGTGTAAACTTCTTCATCCTCTTTATTTGTAAAGTTACCCACACCAAAGAATGAAGAAGGAAATTTATTGTAAGAGATATAACCGTAAAATCGGTAATCGTCATTTAAAAAATAAAGATCATAATCAAGCTCAATCATTATCTGCTTTTTGGTTGTGTACTGAGCTGCTGTTATAATGTTTGATGCCCTCGAATCAACAAAATTGTTAGATGGTGTCCGGAAATAAAAAAGACCTGCAGCGCCGAACGCCCATTCAGTTTCAGGCGTGTAACTTACGAATGGAAATGCCAACCAACCAGATTTGCTTTCCGAAGATGTTGTTTCTTCAACAGTTTGTGAAATAATGATGTTATTTAATAAAAGAAAAAGAATCAACTTTTTCATTTTAATTCTCCTTTTATCTCATTTATCCATCCACTCTTTAAATGCTGATGATCTTTCCACACTGACAAGAGCTTCAACTTCTTTTGGTTCGGGAGGATTTAACTCAATCTTTATTCTTGAGCGGGAATATGGGATCATATTTTTTATTGCGGTAAAGGATACAATCATTTTTCTGTTGATACGGAAAAACTTTTCGGGATCAATTACTTCCTGAAGTTTATCGAGTGTAAAATCAATCGGGAATGTACTGCCGGATGAGGTTGTCAGGAAAACATTCTTTTCCAAAGCATAGAAATATACAACATCATCAATCTCAACTTTTTTAATTTTCTGTCCGTATTGAATCAGAAACCTTTTCTTGTAATTGACTTCTTTGTTTTGAATGCTTTTTATGATTTCCTCAAAATCCATCAGATAAGAGGATTTGATGTTTTTGTATTTATTCAATGCTTCCCGTAATTCATCTTTCTTAATGGGCTTAAGAAGATAATCTATGCTGTTGAGTTTGAAGGCTTTTATTACGTATTGATCATACGCGGTCGTGAAGATAATCGGGACATCAATTTCAACTTTTTCAAAGATTGAAAAGCTCAATCCATCTTCAAGTTGAATATCGAGAAAGATTAAATCCGGCTTGTTGAGCTTGAGATATTTAATTGATTGCTCAACAGAAGTCAGCTTTGCCGATATTTCAATTGAAGGGTCAATTTCATTTATCAACGCTTCTAATCTTTCTGCAGCAAGTTTTTCATCTTCTATAATTATTGTTTTCATTTCTTCCCTTTATTATTACTGAGATTCTTCGCTGATGCTCAGAATGACTTAATCGCTTTGTCATTCTGAATGAAGCGAAGCGGAATGAAGAATCTCCTTGGCGTCTGCGAGAGACTCTTCACTTCGTTCAGAGTGGTAATCTTACTGTGTCATTCTGAACGAAACAAAGTGGAGTGAAGAATCTCAATCCCAACCTTCACTTAAATCATTCCACTCCGAATTAACAGATTCTATAAGATCAATTTTCTTCTTTCTTATCCATCCCTTGATTTGTTTTTCTCTGGTAATGGCAAGGCGAATGTCAGTAAATATTTCATAGTAAACAAGTTTTGTAATATTGTATTTAGAAGTAAATCCGGAAACCAGTTTATTTTTATGTTCAAATATTCTACGATTTAAATCATTAGTAACACCTGTATAAAGTGTTTTTGACTTATTTGTTATAATGTAAACATAATATTGATTCATAAAATTATTTTATTTGGTAACTAACCTTGTCTTTTTATAATTTATGCTTTGCCAAGATTCTTTGCTGCGCTCAGAACGACTGAATCGCTTTGTCATTCTGAACGAAACGAAGTGTAGTGAAGAATCTCCTTTCGCCCTTTCTAGACTCTTCACTTCGTTCAGAGTGACAATATTGTTTTGTCATTCTGAGGAGTGTGACGACGAAGAATCTACGTCATCAGCATTCAGATTCTTCGCTATCGCTCAGAATGATCACGTTTGTACTTGTCATTCTGAATGAAGCGAAGCGGAATGAAGAATCTCCTTTTTGTCTGAGAGAGACTCTTCACTTCGTTCAGAGTGACAAGCATTTACTCCGGTTTTATCAACGGAATTTTTACAACATATTCTTTTTCTGTTACTGAATATTGCGGAAGTTTTTCTCCCAGCAATTCGTATCGTTTATTAAGATTATTCAATCCAACACCCTTAGAATCGGCACCCTTAATCTTTGGCTGAAGATTGTTAATAACTATCAGCGAATCATTTTCACTAAAAATTTTTATTTTCAGTGGATTTTCAACCGTTGCTTTGTTGTGTTTAAATGAATTCTCGAGGAGTGTCTGCACAGCAAGCGGAGGAACAAGATAATTTAACTTTGATGCATCAATATTTATTTCTACATCAACTGCGTTATCAAACCTGATCTTCTGAAGAAATAAAAACGATTTTGCGAATTCGATTTCTTCCCTCAGTTCAACAACAGGTTTTTCAATTACATCAAGTGTATATCTGTAAACAGATGAAAATTCATCTACAAAACTTTGTGCTTTCTCAGAATCCTTTTTTATAAGCGATGAAAGAACATTCAGGCTGTTAAAAAGAAAATGCGGATTAAGCTGACTTTTCAAAGTCTCATATCTTATTTGTGAATTTTCTCTTTCAAGTCTTTCTGCTTTTACCAAAGATTGCTGACTTCTTTTAAACCATACAATTGCTTCAATAATAGTGATAATAATTATGTTAAGAACAGAAGTTATAAGTGAGTTATTAATAATGTTTTTGAGTAATCCGTCCTCATAGGGCATCAAAGTTCCGGCAACAACGGTTACCGCAGAGCCAATAATTATACCCGCAAACACAGCCAGCAAAAACTCCAATGGAATTCTTGCAATCAACTTTTGTGGAAGAGGAGATATTTTGTCGAGCCCGTTTATTATTTGAAGATCAAGAAAAACCAGTATCAACGCAAAGACAAAACTAAATGATGTTCCAATTGCAAGTCTTGTAAAGAAGTTTCCAAAATTAGGTACATCAATAAAACCGGTAACGTAGTTATATGTAATAATTATTAACTGAACAAATAGCGCCAGAAGTAAAATTGCAAGAATCGTATTTTTATTTAGTTTCATTTTCACATTTCAAAATTCGTTAAAAATTATATTAGATACCTTCTAATTAACTAATTGCTTAAAATATTTTCACATTTTAAGCTGCGTATCAGTAACCAGTTTCTCTTTATAAGGAAATTGCTTTTCAAATTCGTTTAACTCATCTTCATTTACATCGAAACTTTCATCTTCAATAAATCTTCCCTTTACATCAGTTAGAGCGTTTTCAAATAGCTCCAAAGCCATAAATGGCTCAAAGTTTTGATAATCTTTTGTTGTTATCTCAAATTCTTTGGCATTCCTGAAACCAAAACGATGATAATAATCAGGATTACCAAAAAGAATCATTCCCCGAAATCCTAACCTCTTCGCTATTTTGATTGACTCCTTTAACAGCTTTTCCCCAATTCCTTTCTTCTGAAATTCTGGTAATACTGACAAAGGTCCAGCACATAGGACTTCATATTCTTTATTTAGTGAATCAACTACTTTTGCTTTTGTTGAGATAATATGCCCAATAATTTGATCGTTACAGAAAGCAACAAGGTCCAGTTCTTTAATATAGCTTTTACTTTTTCTCAGATTATGAAGAATTAAATGCTCGCTGCAACCGGGTTTATAAACATTCCAGAATGCTTCACGTGTAATATTTTCAGTGATAGTAAAATCATTCTGGTTTATTTGTTTAACAATTAAATTCATTTTCTATTCTCCAAAGATTTAGTTTTATTATTCTTAGTTCTAAATTCGTTAAAAAGATTTTCAGATACTTGCGTTTTCTCTCGTCATTCTGAGCAAAGCGAAGAATCTCTTAAAATTGATTACGGAGATTCTTCACTTCACTTCGTTCCGTTCAGAATGACATATTGGATTGCTAAAACGACCAGGACAATCCCACGCCAACTGTCAGATAATTCAGATTAACAGAAGTGCTTACATTGTTAATATCAATATTTCTGTTAAGAGAACGATATCTGACACTCGGAATAATCGAAAACTTTTCGCTTAATGGAATTACCAAACCAGCTTCTGCCTGCCAACCCAATCCGTGTCCTGAATCTATAATGATATCGCCATCATTATTTTCTATTTCTATGTGGTTATAAGTTCCACCGATTCTTGCAAGATACTTTATACCTGATTCTCCGATTGGATGAATGAACTGAAATCCAAAAGTATATCCGGTTTCTTCAAAACTTGCATCAGATCCTGCAAACGATTGATCAACAGCAAAATTATTATAACTCCAACCTGCATAAGCTGCGAGGTGAGGCATAAAGCGATATGCGATTGTTAACTCAGCACCAAAGCCTAATCCAAGATCAGCATCCGCAATATCTTGAGTGGCATAATTGGCTCCCGGTCTGAATTCAAGGCTCCACTTATCCTGAGCAATTGATTGATTGAAAGATGTAAGAAGCGTTAAAGCAACGATTGTTAAGAGTAACTTTTTCATTTTGTATTTCCTTTTAAGTTTGTGAATAAATGTTTTTAAGTTTCTGTTTCAAACTTAAGAGGCAGATTTAGCGCTGGAAAAAATAAGGCGATGAGCCTGCGGTTTTGGGGGATGAGCCAGCATATAAAACCACCAAAATACATTGACTCGCAAGTAAACTATTCGTCATTTATAATTGTTATTACATTATCTTGAATTATTAGGCTAATTATGCTTGAATTAAAAAATGTAAATAAGAGCTATCTCGAAGGAAATATAAAGCATACAGTCTTGAGCAATCTTGATCTGCACGTTTCAAATGGAGAGATTATTATTCTTTTCGGAAAGAGCGGCTCCGGTAAATCTACACTGCTCAATATTATAAGCGGAATTGATGTCCCCGACAGCGGCACTGTTTTAATTGATGGAAGGGATCTCACAAAACTTTCTGAGAAAGAAAGAACCCTTGTTCGCAGAAACAAAGTTGGTTTCATTTTTCAGTTTTTTAATCTAATCCCGACACTTACTGTTAAAGAGAATTTACTGCTTCCTCTTGAACTTACAGGCTCAAACAATATCGCAGAAAGAATCAACACCATTCTTTCAGAAGTTGGGCTTGCAAACAGAGCAAACACATATCCAGATAAACTTTCCGGCGGTGAACAGCAGCGAATTGCAATTGCACGTGCGTTGATTCATAACCCCGATATCATTCTTGCAGATGAACCAACCGGAAATCTTGATTACGAAACCGGCTTTCAGATTGTTGATTTGCTTGACAGAGTTGTAAAGCAAAAAGGCAAAACAATGATAATGGTTACTCACAGCAAAGATGTAATCGGGCTTGCAGATAAAATCTATTCATTGAAAGATGGTCAACTGAGCGAAATGAAAAAGGAATCTGTTCTTGAATAGCCTAACCAAATCAAGCTTTAGATATTTGATTAAACACCCCTGGCAGTTTGGCTTGTCTGTTCTGGGAATAGCAATGGGTGTGGCGATTGTTGTCTCGATTGATATTGCAAATCACAGTTCAGCAAAAGCATTTGATCTTTCGATGAATGCCGTTGCAGGTAAAGCAACTCATCAAATCATCGGAACTTCGGAAGGAATACCGGATTCATTTTATACTTATCTGAGAATAGAAAAAAGAATAAAGAACATCGCTCCTGTAATTGAAACTTATGTAAGCATTCCTGATTCAAATAAAAAAATATTCAAACTGTTGGGTATAGACTTTTTCGCTGAGCGTCTTTTTAGAGATTATCTCTCGCAAACAGCCACAGCTATTGATGGCGAGTTGAAAGATTTTCTTACAAAGCCGAATGCAGTTGTTTTATCAATGGAAAGTTTAGCTGCATTGAATAAGAATATCGGCGATTCAATTGCTGTTTTAATAAATGGTAAAGAAAAGAATCTTTTTATAATCGGATTGATTACGGAAGACGAGCAAAATAAATCGGCATTAGAAAATCTTTTTATAGCGGATATTGCAACAGCACAGGAGTTGACCGAAAGATCCGGCGTGATAGATTACATAGATGTTATAGTTAATACTCCTGCCGAAGAGGAAATGTTAAGAAGTCTTTTACCAAGTGGATTTCAAATTCAAAAATCAGGTTCGCGCTCACAAACAGCAGAACAGATGCTTGAAGCTTTTAACATAAACCTCACCTCTCTCAGTCTGCTTGCTTTGATTGTTGGATTGTTTCTCATTTACAACACGATGACTTTTTCTGTTGTTCAAAGAAAAGTTTTAATAGGAATACTTCGTTCTCTTGGAGTTACATCTAATGAAGTTTCAAAAATAATTATTCGCGAAGCTTTGATAATTGGACTTATCGGAACAGTACTTGGATTTATTCTGGCGTATTTCGTTTCAAAATTTTTAATTGTCTTCATCTCTCAAACTATAAATGATTTGTATTATGTTGTTTCCGTAAGAGAGATTTACATTTCGCCATTTATAATTCTAAAGGGTGCGGCTTTGGGAATTGTCGCAACGATTATTTCTGCAATCAAGCCCGCAAAAGAAGCTTCAATGGTTCATCCACGTTCTGCTATGATGCGCTCAGAACAGGAATCATCATTGGTTAGAAAAATTCCGGCTATGAGTATTGCGGGTTTGTTATTTATTATCATCGGTGCGGTTGTTCTTTACATTCCATCAAAAAATATCTGGCTGAGTTATTTTGGTATTCTTCCGATAATAATCGGCTTTGCGTTATCAACTCCGTTAATAATTATAATTGTTGAGAAAATATTCTCGCCAATCTTTAAAAAGTTGTTCGGAATAACCGGCAAGATCGCATCGCGATCTATCATACAAAACATTAGCAGAACATACATTGCAATTGCAGCTTTGGCTCTTGCTGTTGCAGCCACAGTTGGAGTGGGAACAATGATAAGCAGTTTCAGAAGCACAGTAATCAACTGGCTCGAAGCACGACTGAACGCGGATATTTTTATTTCAGCACCGAGTTTGATATCGCGAAGAAACGATTCTGTTCTTTCGGAGGAGATTTTGAATAAAATTAAATCTTTGAAAGAAGTTAAAGACATTAATTTTTATAGAGAGATAGAATTAATTCAGAATGATAAAAAATATCTTTTGATTGCTTCTGGATTAAGTCCGAGAAGTTATTCGGGATTTCAGTTTAAAGAAGGAAATCCAAATGAAGTCTGGAAGCAGTTTGAAAATGGTGAGCTTTTTCTTTCAGAGCCATTTGCATATAAGCACGATATTGATGTTGGTGCAATGCTTGAATTAAAAACTGATTACGGTCCCAAAGAATTTCGTGTTGCCGGAATTTACTACGACTACGCCTCAGATCAGGGTTTGGTAACCATTCATTATGATCATTTCAAAAAGCATTGGAACACAAAAGGTGTATCCGGTATTTCTGTCTTTGTTAATGAGGGAAGTTCAATTGATGATGTTAAAGAAAAAATTCAATCGCTGGAAACTGATGGACAGCAGTTGTTTGTAAGAACTTATAAGTTTCTTCGCGATTCATCTATCGAAATTTTTGACCGAACATTTTTAATTGCTCAGGTTCTGCAAATCCTTGCAGTGATTGTTGCATTCATCGGCATATTAAGTTCGTTAATGTCTCTGCAATTAGAAAGAAAAAGAGAGCTGGGCATTCTGCGTGCAAATGGTTTACTGCCGTCTCAACTTTTCAAGATTGTTAATCTCCAAACCTTGTTAATGGGATTAACAGCCGGACTGCTTGCTCTGCCGCTTGGTAATATTCTTGCATGGATACTTGTTTATATAATTAATAAAAGATCTTTTGGCTGGACGATGCAGTTTGATTTAATACCATCAATAATGTTCGAGGCAATGCTGCTATCAATTTTTGCGGCTGTGCTTGCGGGAATTTATCCCGGTTACAAAATGTCAAAATCCTCACCGGCAAATGCGTTGAGGGAAGAATGAAAAAGTTTTTATCAATTCTTTTGCTGGCTTTAATATTCTTTGGCTGTGAAGACAAAAAAGTTGTTACAGAAGGAAGTGGAGTAAGTCTTTCAAAAGCTATGGGTGATGTTGAGAGCGAAAATTTCAGCAAAGCTGTTGATAAAAGAAAATTTATTTTTTCTGATGATCACGGTCCACATTCCGATTTCAGAACGGAGTGGTGGTATTTTACAGGAAATTTAACTTCGGATGACAACAGAAAATTTGGATATCAGTTTACAATATTCAGAACTGCTCTTACTAGGGACAAACAGGAAAGAAATTCTGAGTGGAACTCAAATCAAATTTATATGGCACACTTTGCCGTTACTGATATTGACGGCAACAAATTTTACTTTGATGAAAGATTCAGCAGAGAGGGGAATAATCTTGCCGGTGCACAATCAAGTCCGCTTAAAGTCTGGTTAGAAGATTGGCAGATAATCCAGACCAATAATAAAACATCATTTGATTTACCTGAGATTAGTATAAATGCTAAATCAGAAAAGTTTGAAATCAATTTTATTCTTGAAGCCGTTAAACCATTTGTGCTTCAGGGTGATGAAGGATTAAGTCAGAAAGGAAAACAACCAGGCAATGCATCATATTACTACTCTTACACGAGATTAAAAACAAAAGGGAAAATTATTCTTGATGGGGAAGTATTTTCTGTAAGTGGATTTTCGTGGATGGATCGCGAATGGAGCACAAGTGCATTGAGTGAAGATCAGGCTGGATGGGATTGGTTTGCATTGCAGCTTGATGACAACACTGAAGTTATGTATTATCAGATGAGAAAGAATGATGGATCGCCCGATGTTTTTAGTAAAGGAGTATATGTGAATAAAGACGGCTCATCACAACTAATAAAAAGAGATGATGTGACTTTGAATGTAAATAATTTTTGGGTTAGTCCAGCTGGAGAAAAATATCCTTCCGGCTGGAGATTTCAGATTCCTGAAAAAGAAATTGATATTATTATAACTCCATCAATAAAAAATCAGTTGATGGATGTTGCAGTAAGATACTGGGAAGGTTCAGTAAAAATTGAAGGAACAAAATCCGGTTCAAAAATAACCGGCAGAGGCTATGTAGAGTTAACGGGGTATTAAATTGAACTATTTAAATAAACATTTTGTCATTACAGTATGAATAATCAAATAAAATTATTGTTTTTAGCATTACTGCTAATTCCAATTTCTCAATTAATTGCTCAGGAAAATATTTCTGATTCTTTAATGTCTTTTCATCAAAGCAGAATGAACATAAATGAATCTGCGATGCTTGTGCTAGGTGGGTGGGCTGCTGCTAATATTCTTGTTGGAACTTACGGAAATTTTAAGGCAAGCGATGAAGCGAAATACTTTCATCAGTTTAATGCGATGTGGAATGTAGTGAATCTTGGTATTGCAGCTTTTGGATATTTCAATGCCTTAAATTCTAATCCGTCTTCGATGACAAATTTAGAGATTGTAAAAGATTTTAACTCACTGCAAAATTTTCTTTTACTGAATGCGGGATTAGATGCTGCATACATAATGACAGGATTTTATCTGAAAGAAAGATCAAAGAGTTCTTCAAGTGCTGAGAGATTACGTGGATATGGAAACAGTCTTTTACTGCAAGGTGGATTTCTTTTATTGTTTGATGTGTCTTTGTATTTCATTCATCAGAGCAATGCAAACATAAATCTTTATCCGCACCTTGAAAGTTTTCTTGCTGGCGGTGTTGGTGTTGGAATGAATTTTACTTTTTAATAAAGATAAATAATAAAATCCTATGTCAGTTTGAGCTTGACTGCCTGCTGCAGGCAGGTCGAAGACTGACAAAAAATTTAAGATAAATTTATATAGTTAAAATGTCACCCTTTGATGCGCTCAGGGCGACAAAAGGAAATTTTATGAGAACATATTTAATTGTAGGTGGAACATCCGGAATTGGTTTAGAGACAACTAAAATTCTCAATCAAAATAACCGTGTGATTGTTCTTAGCAGAGAAAAAAGAAATATTGATGGATTGGAGAATCTAGAATTCTTTTCAGTTGATGTTACCAAATCTGTTGATGAACTTCCACAAATAAACGAACCAATACACGGACTTGTTTACTGTCCAGGCACAATAAACTTAAAACCACTTAAAAGTTTGAAGATTGAAGACTTTCAAAATGATTTTGAAGTGAATCTGATTGGCGCTGTTAAAGTGATCAACAAGTATTTTAACAATCTTAAGGAAACAGGTAAATCAAGTATAGTTTTGTTTAGTACTGTTGCGGTTCAAACCGGAATGCAGTATCACGCATCAATAGCATCAGCTAAAGGTGCGGTTGAAGGATTAACAAGATCACTTGCTGCAGAGTTTGCACCGAATATCAGAGTAAATTGCATCGCGCCGTCAATCACAAATACTCCACTTGCAGAAAAATTATTGAATAACGAAGCTAAGATGAAGGCATCAGAAGATCGTCATCCATTAAAAAGAATTGGGAGTGCAAAAGAGATAGCTGAAACAGTTTCGTTTCTTCTTTCTGATTCTGCCTCATTCATAACAGGACAAATAGTAAAAGTTGATGGTGGAATTTCATCAATAAAATCTTTATAAGCATTGCGACTTAGCGTCTTTGCGAGAAACAAATGAAAATTACAAATGTAAATATTTTATCATTAGAGAAACTTTTCAGAACCAACTTTGTTAATTCACTTTCAGGATTTAAAAGCGGTAATCTGATTGGAACAATATCAAAAGATGGGAAAACCAATCTTGCAATCTTCAGTTCAGTGATACATGTTGGTGCAAATCCACCTTTGATTGGATTGCTGGTTCGTCCCGCATCTGTTCCGAGACATACCTACTCAAACATTAAGGAAACAGGATGCTTTACAATAAATCATATCAATAAAGAAATCTTCAAACGGGCACATCAGACTTCTGCAAGATATGATCAGAATTTTTCTGAGTTTGATGAATGCGGACTAACTCCTGAATATTCAGAAACAGTAAAAGCACCCTATGTTAAAGAATCAAAAATAAAAATCGCTTGCCGCTTTGTTGAGGAACATCAAATAAAAACCAATGATACAATTTTTATCATAGGAGAAATCCTCGAAGTGATTATTCCAGATGATGTTTTATTAAATGACGGTTATGTTGATATTGAAAAAGCCGGAACAATAGCTATCAGTGCACTTGATAGTTACCACGAGACGAAAAGAATTGCCAGACTTTCTTATGCAAAACCGGGTATTGAACCCAGTGAAATATAAATTTCTCTTTGTTACTGAATTACTGAAGTAATACACGGCAGGCAGGAGCGAAATATCTTAAATTTGTTTTGAAAATAGACCCTTTACTTTGTTCAGAGTGACCGAAGAGTAATTTTTCAGAAGTCTCACTTCATAAATAAAACTAGCAAAAACGTTGTCTTTATCTAACTTAATTATCTTGTTTAATTTTAGACCATTCAATAATTTTACGAAGTCAGTGTAGCGCTTATCTGTTATCAGAAAGCGACTCGAAAGAAAAATCATAAATAATTTTATCGGACTTGATCACTTTGGGACAGGTACCTAATATCAGGAAAACAACATACCTCATTGTTGGAAATGGCAAAGCTTCCCGTCATATCCAATTTTACTTCCGGTCTTTAAAAATTCCTTTTTCGGTCTGGACAAGAAGCTCATCTGAGAATTTTGATAAACTTGCTCACAAATCAGAAAAAATTATTGTTTTAATTAAAGACGACGAAATAGAAAGGTTTATCTCTGAGAAAAAATCCGGGGTGCTAAAGAATAAAATCTTTATACATTTCTCAGGTTTACTTTCTTTACCAGATGCAGAATCAGCTCATCCATTAATGACATTTGGTGAAAATCTGTATGATACAGAAACTTATAGTAAAATAACATTCATCACGGAGGCGGGAAGAAAGAGTTTTCGGGAATTACTCCCCGAACTTTCTAATCCTTCTTTTCAGATTCCAGCAGAGCAAAAAGCATTATATCACGCTTTCTGTGTGATGAGCGGAAATTTCACCACGATACTCTGGAAAAGTTTTTTTGATTATTTGAAGAGATTAAATATTCCGGAGGAAGCGGCATATTTGTACCTTAATAAGATTACAGAAAACATTGCAACTTCCAGCAATCCTTTGACAGGTCCTCTTCAAAGAAAAGATATTAAGACTATTGTTAAACATATTGAAGCATTAAAAGATCATCCGGTTAAAAATATTTATTTATCGTTTGTTGAATTTTATGATCCCAAACTGAAGGAGAAAATTTTTGAAAAGTATTACAGAGTTTCAAAAGCATAAACAGTCAGGTATTCCGATTTCTATGGTTACTTGCTATGATTACTGGTCGGCACAGATCCTTCAGGAAACAAACATAGATGCCGTTCTTACGGGAGATAGCGCCGCAATGGTTATACATGGATATGAAACCACAATTAATGCTGATGTTCAGATGATGCTTTATCATATTTCTGCTGTCAGAAGAGGACTAAAGGATAAACTGCTTGTTGCAGACTTTCCGTTTCTTGCCCACCGGAAAGGCAAAAAGTTTGCAATGAATGTAATTGATGATTTTATGAAATGCGGGGCAAATGCTATTAAAATTGAAGGTGCTGGCCCAACCATTAAACTTATAAAATATATTGTAGATTCCGGAGTGCCGGTAATGGGTCACCTTGGACTTACGCCGCAAAGCGTTAATTCTTTTGGTGGATTTACTCTTCAGGGTGCCACTAAAAATTCTGCCGAGAGGATTTTGAATGATGCAAAAGAGTTAGAAGATGCCGGTTGTTTTTCAATTGTGCTTGAAATGATTCCATCAAAGCTGGCAAAACAAATTACTGATAACTTATCTGTTCCTACTATTGGTATTGGTGCCGGTAAATATACGTCAGGTCAAATACTTGTTCTTCAGGATTTGCTTGGATTTACAAACAACTTCAATCCAAAGTTTCTCAGAAAGTATATGAAAGGTTATGACTTGGTTAAAAGTGCTTTGAACAAATATGATAATGATGTAAAGAAAAAGAATTTTCCGTCAGCAAAAGAGAGTTATTAATTATCAGGCAAAAGGTTTTTAGTGATAATAGTAAAAAAAATATCTGAGTGGAAAAAAATTAGAGAGAGTGAATCTTTTATTAATAAATCAGCTGGATTCGTTCCTACTATGGGAGCGTTGCATGATGGACATATTGCGCTGATTAAAAGATCATTGAAAGAAAATGATTTAACAGTTGTTTCAATTTTTGTTAATCCAACACAGTTTAATAATAAAAACGATTTAAGAAATTATCCCATTACGTTAGAAAACGACATTAAAATTTTAACACAGCTTAATGTTGATTATTTGTTGTATCCAAAATATAAAGAGCTTTATCCGGATGATTACACTTATAAAGTAATAGAATCAAAGTTTAGTAAGATACTTTGCGGCAAATATAGGCCGGGACATTTTGATGGTGTTTTAACAGTTGTTATGAAGCTTTTTAATATAGTAAGACCAAACAGGGCCTATTTCGGTGAAAAAGATTTTCAACAGTTACAACTGATAAAAGGAATTGTTCAAAGTTTTTTTATGAATATAATGATAGTATCTGTTCCAACCGTCAGAGAGAAAGGTGGATTGGCAATGAGCTCAAGAAATCTCAGACTCACTGAAGAAGAAAGACTTTTAGCCGCAGAGTTTCCGAAGATTCTTTCATCGGGTATTCCTATCAGTCAAATTAAAAACAAACTGAGGAGGAAAGGATTAAAAGTTGAATATGTTGAGCAAATCGGCAAAAGAATATTTGCTGCAGTTTATCTTGGTAAAGTGAGGTTAATTGATAATGTCAAAATATAAGATTCTTTTTCAGATATCTGGTTCAATTGCTGCTTATAAAAGCGCATATTTAATTTCAAAACTTGTTCAGAATGGTTTTGAAGTACAAACCATGGCCACACAATCTGCCTTGCAATTTATAGGAAAAGCAACACTTGAAGGACTCACATCCAAACCAGTTTTAACTGATCAGTTTCAAGATAGTGAAATGATGAGTCACATAACACTTATGAAGTGGGCTGATCTGATCATCCTTGCACCAGCCAGCGCAAATACAATTAATAAAATGGCTAATGGATTAGCTGATAATCTTATTACATCTTTATTTCTTGCTTATAATTTTGATAAACCATATCTCATTGCACCTGCGATGAATACAAATATGTTTCAGCATCCTTCTACACAATCATCAATTGAAAAGTTAAAAAACTGGGGAATAAAAATTCTGCCGACAGATTCTGGTTATCTTGCCTGTGGTGACTATGGCAGCGGGAAACTACTTGAGCCCGATAAAATTTATGATTATATAATTGAATCATTATCTAAACAGGAATCATCAGCAAGAAAAAGTATTCTGTTAACTGCCGGGGCGACAAGAGAAAAAATTGACGAGGTGAGATTTATTACGAATCTCAGTACAGGAACAACAGCATCATGCATTGCTGACCAACTTGTATCAAAAGGACATCATATAGTTTATTTGCACGGTAAAGACTCTAAAATTCCAAAAGAAAATTGTCAATTGATTGAATTTAATAGCTTTTCAGATTTACAAAATAGCCTCTACGATTTACTGAGAAATAATCAATTTGATTTTATAATACACATTGCCGCTGTAAGCGACTTTACTGTTGATAAAATTGAAAGTGATGAATTGGAGATAGAACTTGGGGAAAACTTAAAAATTAATTCAGGAATAAAGTCTCTGAAATTGCATCTCAGACAAACTGAAAAACTGGTTGATAAATTCAAGACGATTTCGAGAAATAAGAATATCAGATTAATAGCATTTAAGTTTTCTGGAGCAGATGATTTTGAACATTCCATTTCTGAAGCGGAAAAACTTTTTACATCAGCTGATTCCGAATATGTTGTTATTAATCTTATAAAGGATAGAAAAAACAATATTCAGAAAAATTTCTTAGTTGTTGATAAATTTAAAAATCAGCATAAGGCAGTTGACTCAAACGAACTGGCAGAGATTATCGGACAAATAATTGAAGGGAAAGAACAATGGTTTTAACCCTTGATGTTGGAAACACTCAGATATTTGGTGGTGTCTTTAAAGACGGAAAAATTATTTTGCAATTCAGAAAGTCTTCACGCACAAGTTTTTCTTCCGATGAAATCGGGATCTTTCTAAGAAGTATTTTACGAGAGAATGAAATTGATCTAAAATCAATCGATGGAATTGCAATATGCTCTGTAGTGCCCGATCTCATTTATTCTCTGCGAAACGGATGTATAAAGTATTTTTCAGTCGAGCCATTCATAATTCAGCCGGGAGTAAAGACAGGATTAAAAATAAAATATCTGAATCCGCTGGAAGTTGGTTCGGACAGAATAGCTAATGCGATAGCAGGCGTTTCAATTTATCCACATAAAGACTTAATTATAATTGACTTCGGGACTGCCACAACATTTGATGTTGTTACAAGAGAGAAGGAATATCTTGGTGGTGCTATTGTACCGGGGTTAAAAATATCAATGGAAGCACTTGAATCAAAAACTGCTAAGCTTCCTGCTGTTGAATTAGAAATTCCCGAAAGAGCAACAGGCAGATCAACGAAAGAAAGCATTCAATCCGGGTTATTCTTTGGGCATATCGGAACAATAAAAGAATTGGTTTCCAGAATTAAGCGAGAGTCTTTCAACGATTCAGAACCTTTTATTATAGGAACTGGTGGTTTTGCGTCAATGTTCAGAGAGTTTAATCTGTTTGATGAAGTTATCCCCGACCTTGTTTTACAAGGAATTTATTTTGCGTACAAATTAAATATGTTTAAAGGAGTATAATATGCAACTGACTTTATTGAAATCTAAAATACATCGGGCAAAAGTAACCGGTGCCGACTTAAATTATGAAGGCAGTGTTGCTATTGATAAAAATCTTATTAAAGCCGCCAATCTGAATCTATTTGAAAGGGTTGAGATTTATAATATCAGCAATGGAGAACGCTTTGCAACTTATGTAATTGAGGGTAAGGATGGTGAGATATCTTTAAATGGAGCCGCAGCAAGATTGGTTCATATTGGTGATTTAATAATTGTGGCGAGCTATTGTCAGCTTGATGAGAAAGAAGTCAGCAGTCACAAACCCATAGTTGTATTTGTAGATGAGAAAAACAGGATAAAAGTCTAAATAAAAATCTTTCTTGTTTACTAACCTCTTCGGGTAAAATGGACTAACTGCGATCAATTGATCCGGGTACAACAATCGTTCCCAATCCATCTTCACCACCAACTTCACAACCCCTGCCGTTTATAAACTCATAAACAGTTATTGCCCCGACTGAAGCATCGAGCATATCTTTAACTCCGATAGAAAAATTATTCAGACACAACTCATATTTAACATTTTCTTTCTCCAGCATCTTGTATGAATCAGAAGGGAAGACTTCGTAAACAAAAGGAAAACTTTTGAGTGATTCAAAAATTGAATTGCCAAGTTTCATCCAATCTTGAGAATCTTTCTAAGTTCGATGAATGCGGATTAACACCTGAGTACAGCACAACAATTAAAGCGCCGTATGTTAAAGAGTCCAAAATAAAAATCGGCTGCCGCTTTGTTGAGGAACATCAGATAAACACAAATGATACAATTTTTATAGTTGGAGAAATTCTCGAAGTTATTATTCCTGATGATATGCTAATGAATGATGGTTATATTGATATTGAGAAAGCAGAAACGATTGCAGTCAGCGGATTGGATTCATATCACGAAACAAAAAAAATATCCCGGCTTACATATGCAAAACCGGGAAAAAAAATTGATGAGCTTTAATACGAATATTTATTTATAAAAGCCGAATACATCCAAACAAGTTTTTCCTGTGCCCGAATGTAATCACTCATAAGAGCATTCGTTCCTTCATCACCAGCTTCTGCGGATAAATTAAGCAGTTCACGCTGAATCATAATAATAACTTTAAACGATTCAATTATTTCTTTAACTGCTTTTATTCCATCTGATACTTCATTGCTTTCAGCAACCTTTGAGGTTTTTTTATAATCGGAAAAGTTGTGTTTCGGAGTATATCCCAAGGTTAGAATTCTTTCAGCAACCTCATCGATTTTGAGAAACAAATCGTTGTAAAGTTCTTCAAACTTCAAATGAAGTTCAAAAAATTTATCACCTTTAATGTTCCAGTGATATCCACGGGTGTTTTGATAAAATATTGAATAGTTTGCAAGGAGTGTATTTAATTTATCAGCTATCTCTGCCGACTTCTTAACATCAAGACCTATTGCATTTAAATTTTCCATTTTTTATTCCTTTTAAATTGTTTCTTATAGTAGTTTCATTTATATCTACACAATACTAAACAATCTTATTTGCATAATAATTCCTCTTTATCGTCAAACCGTTATTTCTATTTTTAGCTTAGTAAACTGGATCTGGTTTTTATGCAAATATCAATATCAAAGAAAGCACTAAAAAGCTAAAAGCCGGAAATGATTTAATAAGTGAATCTTTTACTTTAATGTGCATAGAAATTGCTCCAAGCATCAGTATTGCCATTCCGATTGCTGCAGGTTTTACTAATTCCGGCACAAATATTCCGACAATTAAAAGAGCAGCAAGTGTTAGCTTTAAAAATCCAATTAACTTCATAAACCACTCCGGCAAGCCGTAAGCTTCAAACTCCTCTTTCATACTGTTGGCATTTGCACCACGCCAGCTTGTTGGCTTTCCAAATCTTATTAACCAAACATTAAAAATTGAAACTGCAATGATCACCTGAATAGCTATTTTAATCCATTCCATTTTGACACTCCTTTGATTGTTATAAAAAATTATTGAAAATATCGAGTTTAAGTTCAATTACGTATAAAAATATAAATAGATTTAATGCCATAAAGAAGAACGAGGGAAAAGAAAGCCAAAAGCTGTCTCTTAATTTTATTCTTACACCCAATCCCAGAAGCATTAAAAGTGTTAATCCGCCGGAAGAAATTAGTAAGATAATATCATACTTAAGACCTATGAGCATTCCAATACCTCCTAAAAGTTCTAGCAGACCAGTTAGTTTTGTAAATTTTTCTAATCCAAATCGTTTGAATTCATTTTGCATCTCTGAAGAATTTAACAGCAAAATTCCATAAATGATAAAGGAAATTCCTGAGATTAAAATTGATATAAGATAGATTATTTGCATTAAGATTGATTTTCCATATCAGAATTAATTCTACTTAGATAACTTCTTTGGCAGCACAATCATTCCCAATCCATCTTCACCACCGACTTCGCAACCTCTTCCGTTGATAAATTCATAAACCGTAATTGCTCCAACTGAAGCATCGAACATATCTTTTACTCCTCCAGAAAAATTATTCAGACATAATTCATACTTAATATTTTCTTTCTCCAGCATCTTGTATGAAGCAGAAGGGAAGACTTCGTAAACAAAAGGAAAATCTTTGAGAGCTTTAAAGATTGAATAGCCAAGTTTCATCCAATCGGGTGAGTCTTTAAGAGTTCGTGTCCACTGCGGATTTGCAATGTTGTAAGATTTGATAATCACTTCGCATTCTCTGCCAAGTTTTGCTTCGCTATTATTAGTCCAGGAGTTTGTCTTTTTATCGAAGCTTCTTTTACGAAGTTTGTTAATCGGCATTCGTGGTGCGTCAATGCCAATTGCAATTTTGTTTGGATTGCCGTTATTTATTTCCAGAAATAATTTTTTGAAAGATTGAGGAATTTTTTCTTTTATCCATCCGCTTGAAACATAATTTTTATTTTCATCAATGATGTAATAGCAACATCCTCTTTCAATCTGAACATCTATTCCTGAAAAGTATTTTATTTCTTTAACTCTTTTCATCGTGATTTAACATGTCTGGCTAAAATTTTTTCTGCTTCTGTTTTAGACGACTGAGACTTTTTTATCTGCCATAAAATTTTATTTGCATTACGGTAAGTTAACTCTGTATCAACTATTCTGGCAGGATAATCTTTACCATAAGTAAAATTATATTCTATTTTTTCGAAATGATTGATCTTCCAAGGTTCAATAGCGAGATATGTGGGAAGATTTCTTAACTCAGGAATCCACTTCTTTATAAAAACTGCTTCACTGTCGTGTTCTAATGCTTGCTTGGTTGGATTATAAATTCTTATGGTGTTTATTCCAGTTGTTCCCGCCTGCATTTGAAACTGGGGGAAATGAATTCCCGGTTCAAAGTCGAGGAATTGTTTCGCAAGAAAGGTTGCACCCTCTTTCCAATCAAGCCAGAGATGATGCGTAAGAAAAGAAACAAGCATCGCTCTCATTCTGAAGTTGATGTATCCGGTTTCTTTTACACAACGCATACAAGCATCAATCAACGGATAACCGGTTAATCCTTCTTTCCACGCATTGAAATATTTTTCATTCCATTCTGTTCTTATACTGTCATAAGCTGAGTTTATATTTTTAAATTCATACTCAGGTTCTGATTCAAGTTTTTGAATAAAGTGGCAATGCCACGCAACTCTCGATTGAAACGCAAGTAAATCTCTTTTAGCTGGACTTGTTTTGTAAAAATTATTTTTTGCCTTCTCAACCTGTCTGATTGATAAATTCCCCCACGCAAGATAAGGAGATAATCTGCTGCAATGTAATCTGCTTTTTTCCGGTCGTGATATATTTTTTGTGTAACCTATATGTCTTTCTGAAAGAAAAGAATTCAGAACTTTATGTGCCTCAGTTTCGCCGCCTTTCTGCATACAATGATTAAAGTTAAGTGATGATATAAATTTATCTGAGGAGAAAGAAGCTAATATTTCATTATCTATTTTGAAGGGTTTTATTTTATCGAGACTGGGATTATCAAATGGCTTTGAAATATATTCGCTTCTTTTTTCATTCCAGATATCTCGGTTTTTCAATCCTCTTATTACAGCATTATTCTGAAACTCTTTCCATTTGATTCTGTTTTCTTTCAGAAATTTTTTCACTTCAATATCCCGCTGGTAAGTCAACCAGGTTCCTGTTTCCTGATGCGAGTAAACATTTTGAACATCATAATGAAAAATTATTCTTTTGAATACGGGAATCGCTTCTCCAAACAAAATGTATATCTGCTGCGAATGTTTTGCTAACTTTATATTCAAATCACGAATGGATTCAATAACAAAACGCCAGTGTCTTTGATCTGAGTATGGTGCAGAAATAAGAGATGGCTCGAAAATGTAAATCATCAGAATCGGTAATCCATCGTCCATTGCAGTTTTGAGTGGAAGATGATCCTGTAATCTTAAATCTCTTTTGAACCATAATATGTTGATTTTAGTTTTCATTTAAGGATTGTTTTATTTGTTAATATTTATTTAACCCGACTGGCTTTTTACTCAAGCCATCGGTTTAATGATATTAAAAAACATTGAAGCACAAACTTTAATTGTGTATTTTAAGTAAAAACAAAAAAATCTATGAAAAGTTTAATAGAAAGAATTACAATTAACCCCGAAATTTGCAATGGTAAACCAACTATAAGGGGATTGCGAATTACTGTTTCGACAATTCTGGAATATCTTTCTGCTGGTGAAACAGTTGAAAATATTCTGAAAGCATATCCTATGCTTGAGGAAGAAGATATCAAAGCTTGTCTTGAATTTGCTAAAGTCGTAACAGATAAATCATTTATTACATATCAGATAAATGCCCTCTGAAGAGTATAAATTTCTTATTGATGTTAATTTGCCAAAGCAATTCTCTTTTTTTAATAAGAGTAACTTTCGTTTTGTTGCGGATATTGATCCGAGAATGTCAGATACAAAATTGTGGGAATATGCATTAAAAAATAATTTGGTAATTGTTACAAAAGATACTGATTTTTATAATCTATCTATTTCATCAGTAAATAAACCCAAAGTTATCTATCTACAACTTGGAAATATGAAAATTCCGGAATTGCACGAATTTTTTGAAAAGAACTGGTCTGGTATTGTTCATCATTTAAGTGAATCTTCAATGATTATTGTTCAAAGAGATAAAATCATTTCTATTAAATAAACATTTGATAATTAAAATTTATCGATAAAAAACTAATCATTTAACTTTTCTTTAAACCAAAGTTTTCTGTAAGATTTATCAGCATCATACATTTCTGCTTGCTTGTTTACATTAAAGTATCTGCTTTCGCGTGGATCATTTCCAACTCCGGCAATATACATCCAGTTGCCCCAGTTGCTTGCAACATCATAGTCAACTAGTTGAGATTCAAACCAGCTTGCACCCCAGCGCCAATCAATCTTTAAATCTTTGCAAAGATAACTTGCAACATTTTGTCTTCCGCGGTTGGACATAAATCCTGTTTTAAGCAACTCAATCATATTGGCATCGACAAAATCGTTTCCGGTTTTTCCTGTGCGCCACTTTTCAAATAATTCGGGATCATTTATGTAATCAGTTCTTTTATTTCTTATTCCACCGCGCAAGAAAATTTTATTTCTATATTTCTTTGCAACGAATCGGAAATAATCTCTCCACAATAATTCAAACACAAGCCAGTAAGTTGATTCGTTTGCTTCAACTTCTTTTTCAAACTTCTTAATTTCTGAAAATATTTTTCGTGTGGATAAAGAACCATTTGCAAGCCACGGAGAAAATTTCGATGAATAGCTCTCTCCTAAAAGTTGGTTTCTTGTTTCTTTATAATGAAGAATATTCTTATCCTGCCAGATAAATTTGTTTAATCTTTTTATTGCCTCATCTTCTCCGCCGATGAAATTCAGAACTGCTCTTTTATCAAAATCAATATTTGAATTACTCATTAGCGCTATAATCTGAGATTGCTTCGTTCCAACTTCGTCGGAACTCGCAATGACAATCTCTGCGTTTCTAAATTCATCCGGGAAGGGAGGAAGTTTTTCCGGTGGCTCAATTGATTCAACAAGATAGAGCAGCGGTTCAACTTTCTTTCTGAAGTTGGTGAAGATATCTGGCAGATTATTGATTGAGAACGGAAGTTGGTTTGTGCGAAGTAAGGTTTTTGATTCGTGGTAATGAATTGGGATGTTTAATCTTTTCTTTAATTCATCTTCAATGAAAATCTCTTCGCTCGTGTCTTCTTTTTCAGCATAAATTTCATCCGCGTTAAACTTGTTTACAATGTCAGCAATTACATTTTCAGTCTTACCGTAAGTTATTAAAAGATCAGACCCGAGCTTTTGAAGTTTGCTTTTAAGATTGTTAACTGATTCTATTAAGAACTTTGTTCTGAAACTTCCCGTTTTTGGAAAGCCAAGTTTATGTTTAACAAACCATCTTTCGTCAAAACAAAACACAGGAAGAAGTAGAACATCTTCGCTATTTTCAAATTTCTTTAATATTGGCTGGTCGTGTAATCTTAAGTCATTTCGGAACCAGTAAATTATTTTTTTCATAAAAACTGAGCGAATAATTGAATTAACTAGATAACAGTTTAATAAGAGGTTTAGTTCGTTATACGATAATAAAAAACCCCTGCCAAATTTTAATCTGACAGGGGTTTAAGATCTAATTATGATTGCTTATTACTTGATTAGGATCATCTTCTTTGTTTCAACAAAACCTTGTCCTGAGCTTATCGAAGGATCACCTACCTGCAGCCTGTAAAAATAAACTCCGCTGGCCAACTGCCTATTGCCTAATGCCGACTGAAATTCAATTTCATATCTTCCAGCTTCTCTGTATTCATCAACTAATGTTGCAACTTCATTGCCTAATATATCGTAAACTTTTAATGTTGTATGACTGCCTTTTGGTGATTGCCAACTGATTACTGTCGTTGGGTTGAAAGGATTTGGATAATTTTGATGTAATTGATATGCACTTAAATCAAAATTTTCATTTTCGACACTTGTCGGATTACCCAAAGTACCATCATTTAACACTTTTTGAGCATATATGTCAAAATTTTGAGGAGTACGACCATCATACCAAACAATAATAGAGCTTCCGTTTGAACTTTCAACAATCCTGGACAAAGCTTGGTTATTGTTAGCAGTGCAAACTGGTATACCTTGTTGTTCCCAAATCAAACCACCGTTTACATTTAAAGCTTGTGAATATATATCTTGATTCATTGTGCCATTCCTGCTGTCAGTCCAGGTAACGACTAAATTTCCAATGTTATTAATTATCATAGACTGAAATTTTTCATCAGCTAAATTGGAGGTAACAGACACTCCATTATTAGTCCACAACATATTCCCATTCATATCTAACTTCTGCATAAACAGATCAGAATTGCCATTCCGATAATCATTCCAGCAAATATAAACACCGTCTATATTGCTTGTGATTATAGGATTTGTCTGAATTGTATCAAACACACAAATCCCAGCACCATTTTGCACCCACGCTATCGTACCATTGGAATTAATCTTTTGTGCATAAATATCAGGGAATATTCCATCTCTATAATCTACCCAGGTTACTACCGCACCATTTGCACCGTCGCTTGTTATTGCAGGATAAGTCTGGTAACCACTTGCATCTGTAAGCTGAATACCGTTTGCTGACCATTGGGGTATTCCGTTGGAACTAATTTTTTGAACATAAATATCGGGTGATGAATTCCTATGATCTAACCAGGTAATAATTGTATTTCCTGCATCGTCGCAAATCAAATCAGGAATAGTTTGAACAGAATTATCATTAACCACCGTTAAGCCATTGGCTCCCCACAGCAATGAGCCATCAGAATTAATCCTCTGGGATTTAATATCACTATTATCAGTTTCCCAAGTAATTACTGCCCCGCCCAAATGGTCACTTTTAATTTTGGGAGAATTAGAAGTTCCGGTACTAACTGTTAGTTCTGCAATTTTTATGTCTTCCTGCCATTGCTTAACGCCAGCGGAATTAATCCTTTGAATGTATATTGAAAAATTAGGAATGTTTCTTGCATCCCACCAACAAATATATGCACCACCATTTCCATCATTAACCAAAGCAGGATTTGTTTGACTAAAATTTGAGAATGATATTAGCACTCCATTTTCTGTCCAAAGGATATTTCCTGCCGAGGATATTCTTTGAGCATATATTGCTGCGGTATTGTTTAACCGGTAGTCATACCAGGTAATAATTGCACCACCCTCACCATCACTAATAATTTCAGGTTTTAATTGATTCTTTTCTGCTAATGAAATTGGTGTATTTACTGTCGGGTCATTAGACCACTGTGCTGTACTAGTGATCGTTAAAAAAATTAAGATGGCAATTGTAAAATTTTTCGTTTTCATATTTGCATCCTGATTTTACTTCATTAATATCATTTTTTCATTTGTACTTAATTCTCCAACTTTTAATTGATAGAAATAAACTCCGCTTGATAAATGTGAAGCATCAAAAATCAAATCATAAATTCCTGGTGATTTGTACTCGTTTACTAATGTTGCTACTTCATTTCCGAGAACATCATAAACTTTTAAAACGGTCTGAGCAAGCTCAGACCCTACATTTGGAATACTGAATCTAATTTTTGTGCTTGGGTTAAATGGGTTTGGGTAGTTTTGTGATAAATAAAAATCATCCGTTATCAAGCCCGTTTCGTTAATGTCTGATGTTCCCTGGGCAACAATTTCCTCAACGATATTTACAGCATTTGAAAACGCATCTAATCCGCCAATGACATATAAACCACCACGGTATTCGGCTGTTGCCATCCAATGTCGTTTTGAAGTTAATTGCATTGATGAAATTGTCCACGAATTACTGCTGATATCGTAAATCAATATGCTTTGGTAAGTAGCACCAGGTAAACCACCACTATTACCTCCTATACAAAATATTGAATCATTAACTATTCCAAGAGAACTAGCGCCAAATTGATATGGAGAATCCGCCAATCTTGTCCACTGATCCATCGAGGGAGAATATTTGTAAAAACGCTTTTGATTCCAACCGATTATATAAATTTCGTTGTTAAATATTATTGAACGCATATCCCAAGTTCCAGTTGCAGTGTTCTGCGTCTTAGTTGTCCAGGAATTTGATTGTATGTCGTAAGCAAAAACATATCCACTGGAATTAAATAAATAAATAATTCCATCACTCACTTCTGCGGTTAGCCCCCAGGTCTGTGAAAAATTTGGACTATTTGCAAGATTAGACCATTGTCTGGTATTAAGGTCATACTTTCTTAACCGACGTTGCCCGGAGGGCCATCCACCTAAAAGGTAAACAACATCATCGTGGATTACTGTTACAACATCCCATACATTATCGTCAGGAATAGTATCGTGATAAGTCCATTCAGTGCCATCAAATTTATATATTCTGGGATATAGGGTTGAACCATTGAAATTATCTGACCCGCCAAAATGAAAAATAAAATTATCCCAGACCTCAATGTTGCCAGCTCCAATCGGTATGGGTAAATCAGGCAATTGCTGAGCTAAACTTTTAGAAATAATTAAAAGAAATATAAGCGATAAAATATTTTTCATAATTTTTCCTTTCTCACAAATTTTTATTCTATTTCATCAAAATAAGTTTCTTTGTAGCAGAGAAGCTACCAGCTTGCAGCTTGTAGAAATAAACACCGCTTGATAAATGCGTTGCATCAAAACTTACTTCATAACTTCCTGCAGATTTAAACTCATCAATCAGATTTGCTACTTCGTTTCCTAAAACATCATAAACTTTTAATGTTTGCCAACCGCCTACTGGCGACAGCCAACTAATTTTGGTGCTTGGATTAAATGGGTTTGGGTAATTCTGTGAAAGATTAAATTCATCTAATCCGATTTCTGTTTCACCATTAATATCAGTAGTGCCAGTGAAAATTTCTGTGAGTGATATATCATCTATCCACACTGTTGCAAGTTGTGAATTACCAAGAATAAAATTTAATCTTACATTATCATCCTGAGTTACGGTAAATGAATCAATTATTGTTTGAGTGGTGGTGTTCAAATTAACATTTCCTGATTTTAATATTTGATACGGACTTTCAGATTGCTGAATCCAATATTGGATTGATTTGTTAGCAGATGCTTTAGCCGAAAATTTTATAATATACTTCCGCTGATTATAAATCTTAAATGATTGTGCAAGTTGAATATGCCAGTTTGTTCCCGAGGATTGATTCACAATAACCTTAGCGGAATATTTACCATTTATTGTAAAAGAAGAATCAATTTCAAAATCAGCAGCAGCGTTTTGATTATAAATAAATATCTTCCAGAATGATTTCCCGTTGTTAAAATCACCATTCAATGCTTTGTTAATTACAGATGGTATCTGAACATTTAATTCTGAAGACTGCTGACTTTCATTTCCAGCTCTGTCCATAACAGAAATTTTATAATGAAATGACTGACCAGCTGCTACATTGAAGTCGTAATAAGGAATATCAAGAGTGTAGTCATAAAGCTGATTATTTCTGAATATTTTATAATGAGAAAGACCCGATGGATCAGTAACGGAGTTCCAGCTTAATTCCGGAGGGAACAATGAGCTATTGGCATTAAAATTTTGAGGTACATCCGGAGCGGTGTTGTCGGGTATTCCAAATGTTTCTCTGAAATCACTTTCCGTCATTGAGTGCAGATACTGATTGGAATCCATTTCAGATGTAAAATGTCCGGCAACGATTGAATTAGCTTCAAGCCTTGCATCTCCCCAATTGTTCCATTGCGGATACAGCGACCAATCCCAGTTTATGTAACAGAAAGCCTTCACTGAAGGTTTTGTATGAATGAAATTAAAGAATGGAGCAAACCAGCTATCCCAGCTTACCTGACCTTGCAAAACACCAACATATCTTGGGGTTGTTTCACCAATCATCACAGGTTTTTGATGAGTATAGGCACTATCAAGAAATTTATCTGAATTTATATTGCTAAAATGCTCGGCAGAAAAAATATCTATTGCCCACCAGTCAACTGAAGAATCACCAGGATAGAAATCCATAAAATTCATTACTCCATCCATAGCAAAACACCAGACTGTTGCTGCCTCCAGTCCGCTTGCTCTAATCATATTTGTAATTCTTGCAAAAGCCGCCTTGTAAGATTCTGCTTCATAACCATTCCAGGTGGTTCCATTAAATTCATAACCAATTCTGACATAAGCAGGAAAGGCAAGTGTCCTTAAACCAGAGATAAAATTTTCAATTTGTTCATCGTACAAACCGGCAGCAACATCATCCTCGTAATGAGCAGAGGGATTTCCATCTTCGGTCATTGATAAACCGATTTGCGGTATTATAAAATTGTTACCATAGCTCAATAAATTATTCTTTAATTGAACAGACCAATCGCTCTCAACATCTTTTAAGTTAACATATGTCATAAAAATTGCAGGTTTTTCATTTTCGTTCATAACATTCCAATAATTGTAAAATGCATCAGGACTTTGTCCTGCACCATTTATAATCTTACTTTGTGGTTCCAGTAAGGAATTAAAATTGTACCGCGGAGCAATTGGCTGAGCAGCAAGACTTATGATTAACGATAAGGCAGCGAATAATATTTTTAGTTTCATTTTTTCTCTTGATACTATTTTAACAAAATCATTTTTTTGGATTCAACAAAAGAGCCAGCTTGTAGTTTGTAGAAGTAAACTCCGCTTGATAAATGTGAAGCATCAAAATTTACTTCATAATTTCCAGCTGGTTTATATTCATTAACTAAAGTTGCTACTTCATTTCCAAGCACATCATAAACCTTTAAAACGGTCTGAGCAAGCTCAGACCCTACAATTGGGTTGCTGAATTTTATTTTTGTGCTTGGATTGAATGGGTTAGGATAGTTTTGGCTTAATTCAAAATTTTTCGGGACTGAATTAAGGTCATCCACACTGGTGACAATACCTAATTGTCCGTTCTGATTAATTTGTTGTGCATATATGTTTCGGTCATCTGAGCTGATGCGTTCATCACCCCAGGTAAAGATTACATTTCCCGAACCAATTGGAAGCATTTGAGTAAAGCTTTTATATCCTTGTGCATTGCTTATCTTAATTCCGTTTAATGTCCATTGAATACTTCCTGCCTGATTTATGCGTTGTGCAAAAATATGTCTATTATTTCCACCTGAACGCTCGTCTTCCCAGGCAATAATAGCACCATCACTTCCATCAGATATTATTCTTTGGTGGTCCTGATCATTTGGCGCGTTGCAAATTGGAATTCCGTTCATATTCCAAAAAACCGAACCGGTTGAACTAACCCTCTGTGCATATACATCACGGTTATTGTCCCCGTTTCGTGTATCATCCCAAACTATAATCGCACCACCATCTCCGTAACTATAAATTTGTGGAGCTTTTTGATTGCCAGGACCAGAGGCTATTTCCAGTCCATTGCTTTGCCAAAGTAAGTTTCCATTCGGATCTACTCTTTGTGCATATACATCGGAAGTCAATGGTCTGTTGATAGTATCGCGATCATCGGTCCAAGCAATTATTGCTCCGCCGCTACCGTCGGGAGCTATGGATGCAATTTGCTGTCGTCTGTAAATTGCACAAACCGGAAGTCCTGATGTTGACCAAAGCAGCTCACCATTACCATTTATACGCTGGGCATAAATGTCATTTTCATTTACACCGGTACGATTATCAACCCACATTATAATCGCTCCATTATTTTCATCAGAAATGATTTGCGGTGAGGTTTGATTTATACTTGCCGGACAAATTGGAATACCGTCGGTTGTCCATTGCACAGAACCATTTGAGCTTACACGCTGTGCGTAAATACTTGAAATAATGCCTGCCCGATGATCAATCCAGGTGATGATTGCACCACCTGCACCATCAGATACGATCATAGGAAGCCGTTGATTGCCTGTCGCAGTACAAATTGGAATTCCGTCTGTTGTCCATTGTATATTACCGTTCATATCAATTCTCTGTGCATAGATGTCTTCAACAAACCCATTTCTTAAATCTTCCCACACAATAATTGCCCCGCCGTTGCCATCAGAAGTTATTTGAGGACTATTTTGAGTTATCGGGTTATTGCAAACACCTACACCATTTACTGTCCATATAACAACTCCATCCGGTCCAATTCGTTGGGCATATATATCACCATTAGCGTTTATTGGCGGATTACGATAATCACTCCATGTTATAATTGCTCCTCCGCTTCCATCAGAAATAATTTGAGGTCTATCCTGATATGAAGGCGCTAAACAAATCGGTGTATTTATTGTGGGGTCATTTGACCACTGTGCGGTAAGGGTAATAGTAAAAAACAATAAAACGGCAAGTGTAAAATTTTTAATTTTCATTTTTTCTCGAATTAGTTAAAATGTATTATCCTGATTCGAGGTTACATGCGTAAAA
>CAZCJF010000003.1:0-24974 GCA_964499095.1 uncultured Ignavibacteriaceae bacterium | reverse complement strand
TTTTTCTCGAATTAGTTAAAATGTATTATCCTGATTCGAGGTTACATGCGTAAAACTTGTTAAGAATGGCTCATTGCGAAGGGAGAAAAATTAATTTTTTGATTTATTGAGTAATCCTTTGTAAAAATTTAATTTTTCCGGGTTTTTAGTTTCAGAATATAAGCGGAGCAGGTATTCTAAAAAACGAATTGTGTTGAAATTACTTTCACTTTTAATGATTTTAATTTTCTCATAACCATCAAGAAGAAGCTTTTCAGCTTCAGAATATTTTTTCTGATAAAACTTTATAACTCCCAGTTCAGCATTTGCAGATACAATATTTGGGTGCTCGCCATCGTAATTATTTTTATAAACTGATAATGCACTTTTGATCAATTCTTCAGCGCGGTTATACTCTTTTTTCTCTATCAGTATTTTCGCATACCAGAAATCTGATAATGCATACCAGATATGTTCTTTGCCCAAAGACTGTTTAAAGATTCTTGCGGAAGCTAATATATTCTTTTCAGCTTCAGGAAATTTTTTTGTTGTATATTGAACTGCACCAAGATTCATATATGCCAATCCAGCAAGCGAGTGGTTCTCACCTAAAGTTTTAATTTTAAGCTGAAGAGATTTTCTAAAGTAATTCTCAGCTGTTGCAAAATCATTTTTACTGATGTAGATGTAAGCAAGGTTATTATAGATAGTTGATATTTCTGGGCGATCTGAACCGACCTTTTTGAGATAGATATTTAAAGATTTGTTATAATATTCCAAAGCTCTGTCAAGTTCATCTAAAGCTTCTAAACTCATCGCAATATTATTTGAAGTGCTTGCAACATCTCTGTCATCTGAACCAAAATTTTTTACAAAAATATCATAAGCTTCATAAAAATATTTTAATGATTCATCAAACCGGGATTGGTCTTGCAACAATGTACCATAATTATTTAAAGCACTTGCAACTGATCTGGGTGGACTTTCCGGATTCATTCTGAAAATTCCTATGCTCTCTTTATACAGAGAATCTGCAGTTGGCAGATTACTTATCCAATGATAGTATAGAGCAAGCTCCAGCAGACTTTCGGCACTTTGATAACTATTATTTCCAAACACCTTATTATTTAGCTCAAGAGATTTAATCAAATGAGGTTTAGCTGCCTCATACTCACTTAAACTAATAAGTGTTTTTCCAATTGTTTTCCTTAGCAAGGCTTCAATTTCCGGATGAGAAGCAAAATCTCTTCCCACATCTTCAGAAGCTTTTTTAAGTACATCATAAACTTTTACATCTTTACTAACTTCATTTGGATCAACCGAAGAAAGCATTTCCTGTAAAAAATTATTTACAGTTTCTACTTTTTGAGCTTCAAGTTTTGCAATGTCTCTTTCTTTAGATGCAATATTAGCTTGCCAGGTAATAGCTATAAGACTTATAATCAGTAAAACGATAAATGCAACTGAAGAAGTAAATCCAACCTTATGTCTTTTAATAAATTTAGAAAGTCTGTAACCTGCAGAATCTTTTTGAGCAATTACAGGAAGTCCTATAAGATATCTTCTTATATCTTCGGAAAACTGTTCAACCGAAACATATCTTCTCAGTGGATCTTTATTCATTGCTTTAAGAACAATATTATCAAGATCACCCTTGAGGTGTTTATAATTTTTCTCTAATAAAATTTTACTTTTATCAGTTGTGATCAATGTTTGTTTTAATTTTTCACTCGGTTTAACAACAGCCTCTTCGGTAATTACTTTACTGATTGATGCTGGTGAATTATTAGTGATTTTGTATGGTTGAACTCCGGTTAACATCTGATAAAGTAAAACACCAAGTGAATATACATCGCTTGCAGTAGTAATCTTTTCTCCTTTGATTTGTTCCGGACTTGCATACTCGGGAGTTAAATACCACATACCTGTTTTTGTTAGTCCATCGGAAAAATCAATAAGTTCTTCGTTTATAAGTTTTGCAATTCCAAAGTCTAAAAGTTTAGGTGTTCCTTCTTTGGTAACGAGAATATTTCCAGGTTTAATATCACGATGTATAACGAGGTTCTGATGAGCATATTGAACGGCACTGCAAACCTCTCTGAAAAGATTTAATGATTGCTGAATTGATAATTTATTTTCTATACAATATTGCGTAATTTTGGTTCCATCAATATACTCCATAACAAGATAGGAAAGACCATCGGCTGTTCTTCCGCCATCGAGTAATCTGGAAATGTTCGGGTGCTGCAGATTTGCAAGTGTTTGCCTTTCAATCTGAAATCTCTTCAACAGATAATCAGAGTTGATCCCGTGCTTTAAGATTTTTACAGCAACTTTTTGCTCAAACTCTTTATCATTTCTTTTCCCTGTGTAAACAGTGCCCATTCCTCCAACACCAGCTTCACCATCAATAATATAATTGCCGATTTGTTTACCAATATAAGGATCAATGAAACTGATTTTACTTTGCTCTGCAATTGTTAATGGTTCTTCCAGAAAGTCATTTGAGTTTTCCAGAGATTCAAACAGAGAGATAATTTCTTCTTTAAGTTCAGGATCATCAAAACATTTGTTCGATAAATAAAATTCTCTTTCGTCGGCACTAAATTTTGATGCTTCTTCAAAAAGTATTTTTATTCTATTTAATCTTTCCTGATTCAATAATGTCTCTGATGTGATTATTGGTTGGATATTTCTCTGTAAAGCCAGGCTTTGGCAAAATTCCAGTCGCGCTTTGCAGTTGCAGGAGAAATGTTCAACACTTCAGCCGTTTCTTCTATAGTTAAGCCGGAAAAATATCTTAATTCAACAAGTTTGCAGGATCTTTCTTCAATAGCTTCGAGTTTATTTAGTGCTTCATCAAGTGCAATTAATTGATCATCAGTTTTTTCTGAGATTTCAAAAACCTCATCAAGTGATAGATTCGATTTGCCCTCGCCTCGCTTAAGGGATTTTCTTTTTCGTGCATGATCAACAAGTATTTGACGCATTGATTGCGCAGCAATCCCGAAGAAATGAACACGATTTTGCCAGGAAATATTTTGATTGCCAACAAGTTTCAAATAGGCTTCATGAACAAGTTCAGTGGTTTGAAGAGTGTGATTTCTGTATTCATCCCGCAAATACTTTGAAGATATTCTTTTTAGTTCATTGTAAACTTGAGGTAAAAGCCGATCAATAGCGCCTTTGTTTCCTTTAACACATTCTTCAAGTAATAATGTAATGTCTTTTTGAGTCAAACCGCTCATATCAAAAATTGATTTATTGATAGTAGAAATCACAGTGAAAATAAATCATAAAATGAGGCAAAACAAGTGCCTAAAATTTTAATTTATTCAGTACAGCAATAACTATGGCAGGTATATTTATTATGATAGAGGAGTTTGTTTGTGCATTGAGTTAAAAACTATGATAAATTCATCGAGCGGAAGTACTGATATAAGTTAAAGTAAAAAATCAGGTGGTATAACTCATCTGAAATCAGAGGAATAAGCCATTACAAAATTGTCTTTTCTCCCCTGCATTGAAATAATTTAAACTAGAAATGCATTTCCATTTAAAGAATATTTTTTGTCATCTGATCAGAATCATTTTCTTAACCTCAATGAAACTTCCAAACATCAATTTAAAGAAATAAACTCCGCTTGATAATCCGGAAGCATCAAAATTTACTTCATAACTTCCAGATGGTTTATACTCATCAACAAGAATTGCAACTTCATTTCCAAGCACATCATAAATTTTTAATGTTTGCCAACCGCCTACTGGCGACTGCCAACTGATTTTTGTACTTGGATTAAATGGATTAGGATAATTCTTTTATTGCCTATCACTATTTAGAAATGCAATAATTAGTATTAGGTTTGTTTCTTCTGCATTTATCACTGCAGTATTTTACTTCATCCCAGACTTTCTCCCATTTCTTTCGCCAGTGAAACGGTCTTTTACAGACGACACAGATTTTTTGAGGAAGGAATTCTTTTTTCATTTCTTTTCGTATTCATCAATTTTAAGGCGGATTATTTCTGCGCTTTTTTTCAACAGCATTTTTTCTTTGACATTAAGTTTTATTGGTAATACGCCGAGATCACCTTCTCCGCCTATTAAATGTGGAAGGGAAAGCGTAACATTTCTTATTCCTTCAACATCATCTTTAAGAGCGCTGACCGTAAGCACAGCACGATTGTCACGATTTATAACTTCAACAAGTTTTGCGATTGCACCAGCGACACCGTAATAAGTTGATCCTTTACCTTCAATAATTTTATAAGCTGCATTTCTTACTCCGTCATCAATTTTGTTTTTTATCTCTTCGTTGAATTCGATGTTTCTGTGAGCAATAAAATCCTCAAGCGGAACTCCGCCTATATCAACATTAGACCAGCATAGCACCTCAGAATCGCCGTGTTCTCCAACTACATAAGCGTGAACATGCTGCGGATCGACTCCAATGTGAGAGCCAAGCAGCGATCTGAATCTTGCTGTGTCAAGTGTTGTTCCGCTTCCAATAATCTTTGTTGAAGGAATTCCGAATTCCTTCCCGATTTCTATACAAATGTGTGTGATTATATCAACTGGATTTGTAGCAACAAGGAAAATAACATTTGGATTTACTGCTGCTGTATGAGTAATAATATCTTTCATTATCGAAGCATTTTTTTCCATCAGCATTAATCTTGTTTCGCCGGGTTTTTGATTTGCACCAGCAGCAATAACAACTACCTTTGCATCTTTCAAATCTTCATAACTTCCGGCGTGAATATCTGTTGCTGCAACAAATGGAACTGCGTGCATAATATCCTGCGCTTCTGCAACAGCTCTTTTTTCATTCGCATCTATAAGTACAATATCACTTGCAGCTTTACGCATCATAATTGCATAAGCTGATGTTGCCCCGACCATTCCGCTTCCGATTATTCCAACTTTCATATTAATTCCGTTTTAATCTTTATAGTTAACTTTTTTTACCACAGATAGCACAGATTATCTCAGATTCATTTTTGTGTTAATCTCTGTAATCTGTGGTTAGTTATTTTTATCACTCAGAGAACCGCTGAGAAATTACTTAGCTATTACAGCTGATTTTTCTTTTACTGCCGAAAGAAACTCTTCGCATTTATCCCAAAGTCGTTTCTCTTCTTCGGGATTATTGAATTTACATTTCTCTTCTTTCCGCTGATTAAAGAAACCGCCATTGCTTCCATCAATCTTTTCGGCAGAAGCAAGCCAAACAATTGTATCAGCTCCTTCCTCAATTGTTCTGCCTTCAATCAATGCAAAAACTTTCAACAGAAATTTACCAATAATATTTTGCTCTCTGAAAAGCTCTGTTGTAGGAACGAATCCGGGAGTTAAAGAATAAACAGAAATATTATCCTTCTCTAATCTTCTTGCCCATTCGCGGGTTAGCATTCTGTTTGCCTGCTTGGTTTGTTTGTAAGCGAGAGTTTCGTTGTAACTTCTCTTATCAAAATTGATGTCGTCAATATCAAGTCCGCCGGCGTAGTGAGATGCAGTATTAATAATTCTTGACGGAGCGGCATTTTTCAATTCATCAAGAAGCAAATGTGTTAAAAGATGATGACCAAGAACATTAACAGCAAAAGTCTGTTCAACTCCGATATCGGTTAACTTTTTGGTTTTAGTCCAGAGACCGGCATTGTTAATAAGCACATCAAGTTTTGATTCTTCTTTATTGAACTGCTCTGCAAATTTAATAATTGAATCAGTTGATGCAAGATCGAGATGTCTTACAAATACATTTTGATTTTTAGTTTCATTAACAATCTCTTCTCTTGCTTCATTTGCAGAATCAAGTGAGCGGCAAGCCATATAAACTTTAGCTCCAAGTTTAGCAATTTGTTTTGCGGCCTCTTTCCCGATTCCTTTATTAGCACCGGTTATAATTACTACTTTATCTTTCATTTTATCCTCGTTTTGTTTGTTTTTTATTTGATAACAGAACAATTATACCGTGAGGTTCTTTCCTTTGGTTTTGGCTGTAGGCAGAGACTGCCTTGAGGCAGTTAAACTTGCCCTATCCGCTATTAACTATTATAATCAAATAGTAAAGTCGTCGTAATTACCGCATTTAATTTACAACAATTGAAATTTAGTTTGGATTAAAGGAAAATGTAGTAAAAATATAAAACGGGTAATGAAACCATAAAGCTTTAATTTGTATCACATAAGATTAAATGGAATAAAAACAAAACATCTTCGTTACACTTTTAAGAAATGAATAACTTTAAAGGTGAGAATCAGCAAAAAAGAATTGATTCCTATGCTAAAAAAGTAACGGTTTTGCGGCTACACGCTGGTGGGGATTTTTAGCTCTGAATTTCATTAAAAGAACAGAACTTTGATTAAGCACTTCACTTTCATAGAAGTTCGAAACCCCCGCTTTTGCAAAATGGCTGTTAGCGGTTGTTTTTATTTCTCATTTATTATTTTAGTGAAAAAGTCAATTACATCATCGAAAACTTGTTTATCTGTCTCGTGCCCAATTCCTTGATAAACTTTAAAAGTGCTATTCACTTTATTTTGAATATAGACAGACTCACATTTATTAAATCGATCAGGTATCATCACCTTACCTAATAATTTAAAAATTATTTTTCTTTCTGACTTACTATAACCATCATCGAATAATACAGCATCGTTGTTGTCATTTTGCCCCATATAGATAAATTGCGGAACCTTTTGAAACTCCCCTAAATTAAACTTTATTCCAAAGAGTAACTTAAAATCACTGGTTCCGAGCGGATATTTCAATTCAGTTTCTTGTAATTCAGAAATAGGTAAAATAGGCATGGCATTAATTCCTCCACAAGCTATTCCGGCAACCAATTGAGGATGAATTGAGGTAAACCTATTGGCAAAGGTTCCGGAAGCCGAAAATCCGTTCATTAAAATTTTCTCTTTAACAGTTATATTGTATTTTTTTAAAACCTTTTTTGCATTTTCTATCATTGCAATAAGCTGTAAATCCAATCTGTTCATATCACCAGAGTTAATTTTTGCTGCATCCCTATCAAAAGCGTGAGTATAAATTTTCCATTCTTTGGCTGGTCTGGGAAAGACCGGAACCAAAAATGGAATCTTAAGCTTTCCGCAAATACTGCTTCCAAGCGAATTATGAATTACTTGTAAATAAGTTTCTCTGTCATGATGCTGGAGCGAGTCATTGACGCCCGTATTGTTTGTTTCCACCAACAGATATTGTGTTTCGATATTATTTAACTCTTTCGGAATTCTTAAATAGTAAGGAAAGTTGAATCCTGACTCGGGATTGGGATTGATTTTAATAATAGTGTCAACCTGACTTATTTTGCTTTTTAATGAGTCACAATATGTATCGGCAGCTTTGTGACTGATACAAAAAACTGCCGTGACATAAAAAGTTATAGTGATTAAATAAATAAGTTTGATCATATTAAAATTATTAACTTTTCCTTTTTTCTATTTACATAGTGTCATTTTCTTTACTTCGCTGAAATTGCCTGATACTAATTTGTAAAAATACATTCCACTTGGCAGATTTCCCGCATTAAACTCAATCGTATGTTTTCCCTTATCCATTTCTTGGTTTATTAATTGTGTTAATCTTTCCCCCAAAGCGTTATATACTTCCAGCTCTACCATGCCCGATTCTGCTAAACTGAACTTTATCGTTGTACTCGGATTAAAGGGATTCGGAAAGTTCTGACTAAGCTCATATTTGCTTAATATCTCTACTTCAACTTCTATCTCATCACTGTATTCATGCTTTCCGTCAAAATCTATTTGTTTAAGTCTGTATTTTGATTTTCCTGTTATAGGTTTTTCATCAATATAGCTATACTGTTTTGGTGAATTACTGTTTCCGAGACCCTCTATAAAAGATATCTTTTCCCACTTACCACCCTCTTTGCTTCGCTCAATCTCAAACCCAAAGTTGTTTATCTCTGTTGCTGTTTCCCATTTAAGATTTACGCTGCTTCCAATTACTTGCGCTGTAAATGTTGTTAGTTCTACCGGCAGCGGTTCCTCGCACTTGTTACCTTCACCGATCAATAAACCATCAATCACAAATTCGTCTGCACAGATGGAAGCAAAAGCCTCTATTTCTATTGTCGCTCCTGTTGATACTGTTATTATGCTTTGTCCTTTAATATTTATCCAGGAGTTCAAGAAAATAATATTCAATAAAATCAGATTCCTAAGAAACTTACCTATCATTTTCATCTTATTCACCCAGGTATACTTTTGTTGGTTCTTTCTCGCCGTTCATCAGTCTGTTCAATGTGCTTTTTAACTGATATTCCACTTGCTCGGCAATTGTTGTCTGAACATTTGATATTTCTTTTCTCAGTTCGGTATTCTCTTTGGCTAATTTTTCATTTTCTTCTTTTAATTCCTGGATTGCTTTAACCATAACCGGTAACAAATTGCCATAAGTTGCTTCCCATTTTTCGGGATTATCCTTTGTTACCAGATTTAGCCATACTGCCTGTTCCTGGTCCTGTACTTCGTTTAATTCCTGGGCTATGAAGCCTGCTGTAGGGTGATCTTCCATTTTGCTTCCATCATTGTTCCCTGTTTCATACCATTCTCTTTTATCCCAGTTAAATTCTCTTGGCTTAAGTTTCATTATAAAGTCCAACCCTAAGGATAATTCCTTTATATTCTTTTTATCTCTTTGGTCAGATAGAGAGGTTATTGAGGTTACGTTTGCTCTGATTTGAGTTATCTGATTATTTCCAAGCGTAATTTGATTTGAAACTATTGAGCTTGAGGGCTGTGCATTAAAACCAATAATAATATTGTTCGATCCTGTTGTTAAATTATATCCAGCATAATAGCCTATTGCAGTATTGCCATTTCCTGTTGTTAAAGAATATAGTGCATTATATCCTAAAGCAGAATTTTGATAACCAGAAGTGTTGTTAAACATTGAACCGAATCCAAACGCTGAATTTCCATATCCGTCAATGTTTTTATATAGCGCTCTGGTTCCAAAAGCTGAACTGCCGCTACTTGATGTATTAAATTGTAAGGCCCCCTGTCCAAACGCACTGTTACTTCCGCCATTAGTATTATTTCGCAGAGCATTTTCCCCAAAAGCTGAATTTTCGGAACCAGAAATATTGTTTTGGAGAGAACTTGTGCCAAAAGCTGAATTGCCGAATCCGGTTGTATTTGAATTTAATGATAAGTTTCCAAATGCACTATTGTATCTGCCGATTGTATTATATCTTAATGCAACATGACCAAATGCTGTATTACCGTATCCATTAGTCAAACTATTTAATGAATAATACCCCACACCCGTATTAAAACTCGCACTATTATCACCTATTGCTCCTGAATAAACTAAATTATCATTGCCTGCATTCAGACCAATAAACAAGTTATTTCCCAATGAATTATCGGCCTTTGAGTTATGTAAAAATAATTGATCGCTTTTCTTCAATACGGCATCTTCGTTAATATTAACATCTCCGTAAATACTGGTGGTTTTTGTAAACTGATCTATCTGAAAGAAGGTTGTGTCTGCATCTTTTACCTTAAATTTTCCTCCTGCTCCGATGGTATTGTTTATGTTTCCTGTTTGGGCGGAGGTTGTGTTTAAAATAAAAAACACCGCTACTAAAATTTGTGCTATTGTTTTCATTTATTCTCCTTTTGATTAATTATTTTTTTTACGCTCAAAAAATCAGATAAAAATGTAGCAAAACCATTGATGAATCGATATCGGATATATCAAAAGAATAAGCGGTAATAATTGGGGAATAATCGGTAGATTAATCAATCATCAAAACATTGGCTTTCACTTAAGAGTGTGCCCAAGGAGATATAATTCAAATTAAATAATCAAAGTAAATGTACTTCCCTTGCCTTGAATACTTTTGACTATAATTTCAGATTTATTAATGATTGCAATTTCTTTACAAAGTACAAGTCCCAGCCCGGTACCTTTTTCCTTTTTCGTTCCTTTGGTTGAGAAGAAACTATTGGGATCAAAAAGCTTGGTAAGATTTTCGGACAAAATTCCAACGCCGGTATCAGAAACAGATATATGAAATTTACCGTTATTCAGGTTTGATAAAACTGTTATGGCGCTGTTTTCAAATGAAAACTTGATGGCATTAGCAATGAGGTTTCTGAGGATTATCTGCAATGAATTTTTATCATAAGTAAAATTATTAATCTTTATTTCTCGATTGATCTTTATCTTTTTGGCAGATAGTTCGGGAGCAAAATGATCCTCAATTTCATCTATTATACTGTTCAAATCAATTTCGTTTGATAATAAAGATAATTCTTTTCTCTTGGTTAAAGCCCAATTGAGAAGATTTTCCAGCAGCCCAAAAGTTGATTTAGAGGATTTTAACATTTGAGAAAGCAAAAATTGTTTTTCACCGTCGTCTATAGAGTTATAGTTTGAGATAATCAAATCGGAAATTGACATTAGTACGGTAAAAGGATTTCTGAGATCGTGGGCAATTATTGAGAAGAGTCTGTCCTTCATATTTATCTGCGTTTGCAGTTCATTATTTATTCTCTTTATCTCTTCGGACTGCTTCAAAAGCAAAAGATGTTGTTTTTCCAACTCATTATTAATCAATTTAATTTTTTCTTCGGAGCGTTTTTTATAATGATACTTATTATATAGACCAGCTAAAATTATTAGAATTAGAGCAACAACTGCTATCAAGGCAAATCTAAGAATCGTTTCTGTTCTTTGAGCTTCTTTCAGCAACTGGATTTCTTTTTCTTTTTTCTCTGTTTCGAAAACCAATTGAAGTTCATCTATTTTCTTAGTTCTTTCAATTTCATCTATCGAATCCTTTAAAGCCGTATAATATTTAAAATAAATATAAGCATTGGTTGTATCTTTAAGTCTGATATAGCTATTATGCATTTCCAGATAGATATAACGTAAAAAATCCATTGAATTCAACTGTTCTGCAATACTTTTACTTGCCCCAAAATTAGATGTTGATTTAGAGTAATTTCCCAGGTGGGAATAATAAATTCCGAGTTGATAGTGCATATAACCAATATTATAAGTCAGGTCTGCTTTCTTTGCATATTCAAGTGCTTTTTCACCAAAGATTACAGCCTCTTTCCAATCTTCAAGATAATGATATACTTTTCCCAGGCTATTATAAATATTTGAAATTGTATTTGGATCTTTGATTTTGGGCACGATACCAGCAGCAAGATCAGAATTTAATCTTGCATTTTCAAAATCTTTTGCTCTTGCAAAAAGATTAGCTTTAGAAGCATAACATGAACTTAATCCCTGAAAATTGTTTTCGAGGGAATATAATTTAATGGCTTCATCGTAGTTTTTAAGGGCTTCCTTCGTATTCCAAATAGCAAAATGAATATTTCCAATTTGATAATAACTAAGACTAATCAGATCTTTATAATCAAAGATGTTTTCGTACTTAGTATTCTTTAGATAATATCCCAAAGCAACTTCAAGCTGACCGTTTGCATAGTAATAGTAACCAAATTCCAGATTGAGCAGCGCTATGTTGCGCGAATCGGAGTCATTAGTTATGATACCCTCTGCTATATCAAGATATTTTTTTGCTTCGGTTAATTTGCCAGCTCTGTTGTAATTGTAAATAATACCCAGATAAATAATTCCTTTAACGAAATTATTATTCAACCTTCCCAGCAATGAATCACATTTGCGCAAATAGTATTCATTTAAATTCTGCCCTAATTCTGATCCCCGGGTCTCGGCTTTCAGAAAATAATATAGCGACTTTGCTTCAATGCTATTAATACTTACCTTATCTTTTTCAAACCAAGTCAGTTTATTAAAGAAATTCTCTTTATCCTTTTTTACTCTTTTGATTAAAATTTCTACTATCCGCGCAAAAACATAAATATCAGAACCAAACTTCGCCTCAGATAATACACGCCTGTTTAATTTCTCCGCTTTATTTGCATCATAAAATGCGGTTTTTAATGAGTATTCATTTAATAACGATAACATGGTATTGCCTGAAGATCGGTTTATTTTATCCTCAATGCTTTTTACATAATCTGAATACAAAGTTTGTGCGGTTACAGAAACCTGAAGAAAAATAAAAGCACAAAAGATTAGATAAAATAAATTCATATATATTCTTAGAAGCTTTGAAGCTTTGTTTTAAAGGAACCGAATATTTTTGTTAAATACTTTTTACTTGTGATTTTTTACGCTTATCTATTTTACTGAACAGAAGTAAACTTTATTATTTAATTTGGATAATAAATCGTAAAGAAATTAAAAACGAAAAGAATAATCTCAAAACAAAATATTTATTTTATAACAGCTTCTATGAATTAAGTCTACCTGGAAAAGTATAGTTTATTTATGAAAAAAATTATAATAATCGATAATAAAACCAGCATAAGTCTTAAAAGTATTTTTGAGAAAGAGAACATTGAAGTTTCGGTATTAACAGACCCCCTCAATAACGAGCAGATTTTTATTAACTTTAATTATGATGTAATATTGTGCAGAATTTACTTAAAAAAATTAGACGGTTTTTTTATAGTTAAATGGTTAAAAGAAAGTCTTTTATTAAGTATCCCCATAATTCTTTTTGATGAAGAATGTACATACAGAGATTTTAGAAGAGGCATAGAGTGCGGCGCAGACGATGTAATCTCTTTCCCAATAGATAAAACCAAACTTTTATTAAGTTTAAAAACGAGAATTGATAAAATCTCTATTTTGAAAGAAAATAAAATTGAGAAATAATTATTTTTAGTAATTAAAATCGGAAGTAGAATGAGCGAGGAAAAAAGTAAAAAAAAGATACTTATAATTGAAGATGAAGAAGAAATAAGAACAAGTCTTGCCTTCATATTACGAAAAGTAAATTATTCTGTAATTGAAGCTGAAGATGGAGTTGAAGGATTAGAAAAAGCCAGAGAAGAAAATCCGGATCTGATACTTTGTGATATAAATATGCCCGTGATGGATGGTTTTGCTGTGTTGGGCGAACTTAGTAAAGATTCAATATTAAGAAAGATTCCTTTCCTTTTTCTTACAGGCAAAAACCAGATACCGGATATAAGAAAAGGAATGGAAGCCGGTGCCGATGATTATTTAGTTAAACCTTTTGTTGCTTCTGATGTATTAAAAGCAATTGAAATTCGATTTAAAAAAATTGAAAGCATTCAATCGGACAATAAAATAAAGGATGAACCAATAAAGACTTCCAAGTACAACATTAATTCGACAATTATGATCTTGATCGACTCAAAACCGCAAAAGATCAAACTAAATGAGATAATTTACATCGAAGCCATGGAAGACTATTCAAAAATATTTTTATCGGGTAATAAAAAAATTATCGCAAAAAAGTTATTAAAAGAATGGGAAAATTTACTTCCTACTGAGAATTTTATTAGAATACATAAATCAACAATAATTTCATTAGATCATGTTGAGCGATTTGAGAAATGGTTTAATAGTGCTTACAAAGTATATATGAAGGATATAAAAGAACCACTTATTGTAAGCCGTCGTTATAGTGCAATGTTAAGAAAAATAATTAAACAGTAATACTGCCTTTAATTCCCTTAATTGTTTATCATTAATTATAAAAATCTTTTATCTGTGTGATTATTATTCCTTGAAGTATGTCCCGATTTTTTAACCGGGACATATTTAAAAATTTTATTTTAAGTTAACGAAGGTATAAGAATATGTTGATGATAGAATTTTATATTTCTTACCATTTGATGCAGCGTAAGTATTATGCGTGAATGATACAATTTTAACAGTTAAACTACCATTAGTAAAATGTGCAAGACTTTCGGAAGGGACAGTAAAACTGTTACCGCTTACAAACTTTAAATATCCTGCAGTAAGAAATCCATCATCATCGGTTTGATAAAGCTCAATGTATATTAGATTTCCTAAAGTGTTTGACCACTCTATCTTTAATCCATCCTTTTTATTTATATCTGCATCAGGGGCCGGCAATATGAGTTGTGGTATTGCTTTCGGAGAATTTACTGCCGAATTAAATTTTGGTACATTAGCATTTCCAACGACAGTCCATTCATGAGTGCTGCCGTCGAAATTAATTCCGTCAAATCCCGGATTATCTTTCATGACAAAATAATACTTGTTTTTAGAACCTCCGTAAAGTTGAAGTTGATTATTATTTAGAATTACACCACCAGCATCAACAGATCTGTCAGCCTCAAAAAATTCAGCACTCAAAAAAGTTGTTTCACCATTATATTCAGATTCGAGATACCCAGAAATATCATTCTCAGAAAATTTGGGATATATTTCTTTTGAGGGGCTTAATAATATGTCTCCCCTGTACTTTTGATTTGAATAATTATCTTCAGGCGCCACTGGCCCCGAATCGCTTCCGCAGCCATTAGTTAATAATCCTAAAAGCATTGCTAGTAAAATTATTATGGTCATTAAGAATTTCGTTTTTTTCATAATATCCTCTTTATTGTTTAAATTTGATTTCCAAAGATAGGCGATACAATTGCACAAGGGGAGAAAAAATAGATAACAGGGATGAAAGCAAAATAACCGATAGGAAGAAACAATATCCGGTATTGAATTCAATCGGGGCTGGAATTATTTGTAAAAAGGTATTTCATAATAAATAATTCACAGAACCATAGCTTTCGTTGTGCACCGTTCAGATTTTATTTGTTATTATGATTTGAAGGTTAAAAAATTGGACTCTTTGATATATTCTTACCTCAGATTGTTTTATTATTCGCCCTACTGTTGATTATAATAGCCTTAGCACAAATAGTAACTTTTGGTAAATTTCAAAATTCATTATGGCTTGTGGTTGTTGAATAATATACTTTTTATTTTCTTGCTTTTGATTCACTTCCTGCTATTATTCCACCATCAATCGTCAACTTAATTTCTTCAACAAATTTCTTTCTTTGCTCACCTTCTTCTCCAAGCATAGCGTTTCATATTGGTGTCATTATGTCTGTGGGATGAACTCAGATAGGATTGAAGAACTTGAATAATGCACCGCACCCCGCCTGACCTGCCTTGCCGGCAGGTGCAAAAACCCGTGTTGAAAATAACTATTTTCTTTTCTTTTCAGAAGCGGCATTAAGCTCCATTAAATTTGTTAGAACACCTTTGTCAAGATTATCTTGAAAATATTTCTTAAACAATTTAGGAAATACACCTTAAAGACTCTCTTCGACAATAACAATTGTTGTGTTACTATCTTTTTTCGTAAAAATCCAATTGTGAATAGCACTAACTCCTAGAGTAGTTCCAGTCCAGCCAAATGCAGTATTTGGTTTTGATGTATGAATTTTGGATTTGAATGAAAGTCCACCGGCTTTCCACTTAAAGATAGTTCCTTCTTCAATTTTTTCGTCTACTATGGTTTCTGTAACTGCCTTCTGCCATTTAGTCCAGTTTTAAATGTCAGTAAGTGTATGCCAAACTGTTTCTATTGGTGCTTGTATTTCTATTTGATTTCTTGATTTTACGGGTGCACTTTCATTAATAGGTATATTCATATTTTCTTCCTTATTTAAGTTGTCAATGTATTGGTTAAAAAGATAACTTTCGTAGAAAAAGAAAGATAAAATAATTACTATGATAGTTAATAATATGTAAAAAATCTTTCTCATAGCGTTCATTTTGAAATTACAATAAACGTTTTGCAGCTCAGAAGGGTAGTAAGCGGATGCTAACGTTTTGCGGCTTGGCGTAGTGGCGGATTTTTAGCACTGAACTTGAATGGAAGCACAAAGTTTGATTTAACCACGATACCGCCACTTTTGGCAAGGTGCTGTTACAGGCGGTGTTTTATGTCGTCTTTGATTTTTTCTTTTTCATTTGTTTGTCACCCCATTCCATTATGAGTTTAATAGACGGAATAAGTTCCTTCCCGGTGTCTGTGAGTGTGTATTCCACTTTTGGAGGCACTTCGTGAAACACTTTTCGGTTTATCAACGTGTCGTCTTCAAGCTCTCGCAATGATTGAGTAAGCATTTTAGTTGTGATGTCGGGCAATGTTCTTTTGAGTTCTCCGTACCGGAGAACTTTATTTCTGTGAATATGCCATAAAATTCTGGCTTTATACTTTCCCCCTATTCGTCTAAAAGCGTAGTCCACTGGACACATTGCAGTTTCTTGATTTTTTTTTGCCATTTTATTTACTTGAATTTACTAGAAAATCAACAATACAATACTTTTAGTATGTAGCATACAAAATAGTACATACTTGTAGCAAAGATATATAATTTTTAATTTTGCCGCAACAAATTTTTGAAACAAATTATAATGAGTAAAAACGATGAGTAAAAACAACAAACACAAAAGAGCATTTCTGATATGGCTCTCAATCTATCCTCTGATAACCATTTTGCTTTGGTTGTTAGGGGATTATTTAACGAAGTATCCGTTAGCGGTGAGAACTTTTATCCTAACAGCCGTTGCAGTTCCGATAGTGTTCTATGTTAAACTGCCGCTCTACGACAAATTATTTGCTAAATGGTTAAATTAATAATTATGAAAAAAACAGTTTTAGTATTAGCAACAATGTATCTGATAGCCGTAGGCACAATAAACTTAACGGCACAAACAAGTAATAACAAAACAGTAAAAACAAAAAAAATGGAAACAGTAAAACAAAGTAAAGAAGTGGTTCAAGGCTTTTTCAATGCCTTTGGCAAAGGAGATTTTAACGGGATTATCAATTCTTTTCACGATAGCTGCACGATAACTGCTGTCAGAGAAGCAAACAGAAATGGGTCGCAAATTTATGGCACCTATCTGGGCAAAGAGGGAGTGAAAACGTTCATTTCAAATTTGGGAAATGTTTTTGATACCAAAGCATTTTCGATTGATAACATTATCGGTGAAGGAAATGTCGCTTTTGCCAATGGTAAGTTTACACACATTGTAAAGTCAAGTGGCAAATCGTTTTCAAGCGATTGGGCTTTGATGTGTGTGATTAAAGACGATAAAATTTTGGAATATCATTTTTATGAAGATTCGGAAAAATTTTCTGAAGCGAATAAGTAATTGGTGTCAAGTGTCCGTAAAAAGCCCGAGGCGTAAAACATTTCGGGCTTTATGTTTTTAGCACTTTCTATGAACCGTAACAAGGGGGGTAGGTGATTGCCTGTTTGTGGTAATTTTCTAAAAGTCAGCGAAGGACTGTCCAAACCCCAAAATTGATAAAAGAAATATTTGTTGATGTTTAGGACAAAGTCCAATAGAAGTTCGTCAGCGACAGTCCACCGATGACTTTACAAATTGTCTTGATTGTTCGGTCGTTTAGCATTGCAGGTAACAAAATTCTTTACGCAATATTGCGTCTATTCTTCTTTTTAAAAGCTATATTTACTTCGTAATATCCAGAAAATCTAAGCTATCTCGCATAAAAAAATGAAAAAAGCAGAGTTAATAGATAAATATTCTAAGCTATTACACATTAAAAATTATTCTGCTAAAACAGAGAAATCTTATTTGCACCATCTTAATCTTTTCATTGATTTCATAAGTTCCAATAAGATTAAAGATATAGATCAAAATCTACTGCTAAATTATTTCAATTATCTCAAACAAAAAAAAAATTTTTCTTATTCTTCAATGAAACAAGCTCTCGCTTCAGTTAGGTTTCTGTTTCTCGATGTTCTTAAAAAAGAAGTTGATTTTGACTTCTTTATTAAAATGAAAAAACCAAATAATTTACCCAATGTGTTAACCATCGAAGATGTACGAAATATTATTAACTCAATTGAAAACTTAAAACATCGTGCGATAATATCAACTATCTATTCCTGTGGGCTACGAATTTCTGAAGCGGTTAATCTTAAAATCAGTGATATTGATTCATCGGCAATGACAGTCAAAATCGTAAATGCAAAGGGTAAAAATGATAGAATTGTAATGCTGTCTGAAAAACTCCTGGAGCTTTTAAGAGAATATTTCAAAGAATACAGACCAAAGATTTATTTATTTGAAGGACAGTTTGGAGAAAAATATTCTGCCAGAAGTATTCAGCAGATTTTCAACAATGCTGTAAAGAAAGTAAAGATAAAGAAAAAGGTTAGTGTCCATACTTTACGTCATAGCTTTGCATCACACTTGCTCGATAATGGAACTGATATAAGATTCATTCAAGAATTGCTTGGTCACAAACACTTATCCACAACACAAATTTATACACACATCAATCCTGTATCAGTTAAGAAAATCAAAAGTCCCTTTGATAGTTTTCAAAGCATAAAAGCCGCAATATAATTACCACGGCTTTTATCTTCACACTTATATTCGCATCGATATTGCATCAAAGCTTGAAAATGAATCACACTTCGATGAATTCAGTGTGACACAAAATATTATTGCAAATCAAATCTGTCGAGCATCATTACTTTATTCCAGGCAGCAACAAAGTCTCTGACAAATTTTTCTTTGTTATCGGGACAAGCATAAAATTCTGAAACTGCTCTTAATTCAGAGTTGTGACCAAAGATTAAATCTACTCTTGTTGCTTTCCATTTTACATCGCCGGTCTTTCTTTCACGGATTTCAAATTTATCTTTCTTTTCGCTAACAGGTTTCCATTCGTATTTCATATCAAGAAGATTTACAAAGAAATCATTTGTTAGTACACCGGGACGGTCTGTAAATACTCCGTAATCTGATCCGTCATAATTTGCTTTCAATGCTCTCATTCCGCCAATCAATACTGTCATTTCGGGAACTGTTAACGAAAGCAGATTTGCTTTATCAACAAGAATGTGTTCTGCACATACGGCTGCATCTCCTTTGGCGTAGTTTCGGAATCCATCTGCAACTGGTTCAAGGTAATTGAATGATTCAATATCAGTTTGCTCCTGTGATGCATCAGTTCTGCCCGGAGTGAAAGGGACTTTGATATCATAACCTGCATCTTTAGCAGCTTTTTCAACTGCGGCACAACCACCGAGTACAATTAAATCAGCAAGAGAAATTTTCTTTCCATCTTTTTGTGCAGCATTAAATTCTTTCTGAATTTTTTCAAGCGCAGAAAGAACTTTTGCAATCTGTGGTTGATTATTTACTTCCCAACTCTTCTGTGGTTCTAATCTTATGCGTGCACCATTTGCACCACCTCTTTTATCTGAATTTCTGTAAGTCGATGCTGATGCCCACGAAGTTGTTACAAGTTCAGAAACTGAAAGTCCTGATGCAAGAATTTTCTTTTTTAATTCTTCAATGTCTTTATCATCAACAAGTTTATAATCAACTGCTGGAATAGGATCCTGCCAGATTAAATCTTCCTGAGGAACTTCAGGTCCGAGATATCTTGATTTTGGTCCCATATCTCTGTGAAGGAGCTTAAACCACGCACGAGCATAAGCATCGGCAAACAAATCAGGATTTTCATAAAACTTTCTGGATATTTTTTCAAACTCAGGATCGAATCTTAACGAAAGATCTGTGGTAAGCATTGTGGGTTTATGTTTTTTATTTGGATCAAATGCATCAGGAATAATTTCGGGAGCGTTTTTTGCAACCCACTGTTTTGCACCTGCAGGACTTGTTGTTAACTCATATTCATATTCGAAAAGATGTTTGAAGAAATCGTGGCTCCATTTTGTTGGAGTAGTTGTCCAGGTAACTTCCGGACCACCGGTTAATGTATCAGGTCCTTTGCCGGATTTGTATTTATAATGCCAACCTAAACCCTGCTCTTCAATATCAGCAGCTTCTGGTTCTGGTCCCATCAATTTTGGATCACCCTGACCGTGAGCTTTACCAAATGTATGTCCACCTGCAATCAATGCAACGGTTTCCTCTAAGTTCATTCCCATTCTGCCAAATGTTTCTTTAATATCTTTTGCAGCTGCAACAGGATCAGGATTACCACCAGGTCCTTCCGGATTAACATAAATCAATCCCATCTGAACTGCGGCAAGAGGATTTTCAAGATTTCTTTCACCTGAGTAACGATTCTTATCAGATAACCATTCTTTTTCAGAGCCCCAATAGATACTTTCATCGGGTTCCCAGTAATCTTCTCTTCCGCCGGCAAATCCAAAAGTTTTGAAACCCATAGTCTCCAAAGCAACATTACCTGCAAGAACCAAAAGATCGGACCAGGAAATTTTATTTCCGCATTTCATTTTAATTGGCCAGAGAAGTCTGCGTGCTTTATCAAGATTAGCATTATCAGGCCAGCTATTGGTTGGAGCGAAACGCTGTAAACCACCGCCTGCACCACCTCGTCCATCACCCATTCTGTAAGTTCCTGCTGCGTGCCAGGAAAGTCTGATAAACAATCCACCATAATGACCAAAATCTGCAGGCCACCAATCCTGAGATTGAGTCATTAATTCCATCAAATCTTTTTTAAGTGCAAAGTAGTCGAAACTTTTGAATTCCTTTCTGTAATCAAAATCCTTGTCCATCGGATTTGATTTTTCAGAATTCTGACGAAGTATGTTAAGCTTAAGGTGATTGGGCCACCAATCATTAACGCTGGGGCCAAATGCACTCACACCCATTGAGTGTGGAAAAGGACATTTGCTTCCATTACCGTTGTTGCTCATTGTTTATTCCTTTCTTTATTTGTTGAAATAGTTGAAGTCATAATCAGAAAAGTGCCCCTTCAAAAATAAAATTTATGAATGTACAAACACAGTAGACTTTTACGCTTTAAATCTCGCACAAACAGTATCATAAAACAAATTGATAATTTTTATATTTGTATAAGATAATCTTATAACTACTATGACAATAACACAGCTTGAATATCTGGTTGCGGTAGAAAGGTTCGGAAGTTTTTCTGAAGCGGCTAAGAATTGTTTTGTAACTCAACCTACTTTGAGTATGCAAATTCAAAAGCTTGAAGAGGAATTGGGAGTTACAATTTTCAAAAGAGATAAACAGCCAATCGTTCCGACAGATATTGGAAAGAAAGTTTTAGATCAGGCAAAACAAATTCTGAAAGAGAAGGAACGGCTTCATATTATTCTTCAGGTTGAGAGAGGAGAGTTTGTTGGAGCTTTGCGTGTTGCAGTTATTCCAACAATTTCTTCATATCTGCTTCCGATGTTTATAAGCAGCTTCACTAAAAAATATCCTGATGTTGAACTTATAATTGATGAAGTAACAACAGATGAAGTATTGAGCGGACTTGATAAAGGCAATTTTGATATCGGTATAATTGCTTTGCGCTCCAACAATGGAAATTTTTTAACAGAGACTTTGTATTACGAGCCCTTCGTTGCGTTTCTTCCACCCGAGCATAAGCTGATAAAGAAAAAGAAAATCTCTCAGGAAGATCTTGATGTAAGTGATTTTCTTCTTTTAAAAGAAGGGCATTGTTTGAGAGAACAGACTCTTGCTGTTTGCAAAAGCAGTGAGAATGAATGGATTCACAAAAGCAGCAAAGTAATTTTTGAAAGCGGAAATCTTGAAACACTAATTAAACTTGTTGAACAAAAATTCGGAATGACTTTACTTCCGTATCTTGCATTGCAATACATAAAAGACAAAAAGAAACTCAATCAGATAAAAGAGTTTAATAATCCCGTACCCAAAAGGGAAGTTGGATTTGTTTATCCTTCAACATTCATCAAAACACATTTACTGGAAGCACTCAAAGCAGAAATACTAAAAGTCATTCCCGAAGAATTAAAAAAGAATAAAAGCGGCTTGGTGGTGCACTGAATAGGCTACGATTATCAAAAAATTATATAAGTGAGGAGATGCAATATTCTTAACTTTCAATGATATTAAACTTTAAAATTGTTTGTTCCAGATATGGTTTGAGTCTTTTTTCCGCTAAGTCAATATATTCTTGTGAAATGTCATAACCAACAAACTTTCTATCTGACTTAATTGCGGCAACCGCAGTAGTTCCACTGCCCATAAAGGGATCGAGGACAATGTCTCCTCTGAAAGAATAAAGTTGAATTAGCCTATATGGAAGTTCTTCGGGAAATGGAGCCGGGTGACCAATTCTTTTAGCACTTTCAGCATTCATAGTCCATATAGATTTTGTCCATTCCATAAATTGTTCTTTTGATATTGTATTTTCTTTCTCGCCTTTTTCTCTTTTGTAATCGCCCTTTGAGAAAACTAAAATATATTCGTGGATATCTCTTAAAATTGGATTAGCTGCACTTTGCCAACTACCCCAGGCGGTTGAAGGACTTGCGCTTGATGCTTTATTCCAAATTATTTCACCACGCATATTGAAACCAATATCTATCATCATTTTCGAAATATAGTCAGAAAGTGGGATGTATGGTTTTCTTCCAAGATTAGCAACATTTATACAAGCACGACCACCGTTTACTAAAACTCTAAATGTTTCCTTGAAAGCATTTTCGAGAAGGTTTAAATATTCTTTCAATGATAAATCTTGATCATATTCTTTTGAAACATTATATGGAGGAGATGTAATCATTAAATGAATCGAATTATCAGGTAACTCTTTCATATTTTCAGCAGAGCCAAGAATAAATTTATTCTCTAATTCTTTTGGAAATTCATTTTCTGTTTTATCAATAATTTTATTAGTCTCAAGCTCTTTATACAATTTTGAATTGTAGAACTTTGAGCTGTCGTGGTTTATTCTTCCGTTAGTTCCGAAAGCACTTGTTTCTGTTCCTTTTGGTCTTTTCATTTTAGCTTCGGATTAAGGTTAAAAATTTCTCTGCTTTTGCAACATCTGTAGTTTCTTGACTTGCAATTTTTATAATTTCTCCTAGTTTCAATTTTGAAATCATTGAAGAAAAGTAATTCATATCATTGGTTATAAGTTCTTTGCAGTTGTCAAAGAGTTGGTCTTTATTAAGAATTGTTTGGAAACCCAATTTTGGTGTATTCTTTACATAGTCAGAATTTGTAGGCTTAGGGTTCAATGACCAAAAACCTTGAATAACTCCTGAAGTTTTGAGAAAATCTACTTTTTTTATATAGCTATCGGTTATAGGGCTATTGCCAAGAACAATAATAGGTATTTTTGTAGAAGCGATACCAGAAACACGAATATTGATTGATTTGCCAATTGCTTTAAGCATTGAGTCAGATCTTAGCAAAGCAGGATTTCCTTTGTGTTGTTTATAGTCGCCAAAATATTCTACTTTGTTTGGGGGAGTGAATTTGTAGTTGGAAACTACACTCATTTTAATTTCAAACAAAAGCTTTATATTTTCTGGTTTTTGAACGGCATTGTTTGTTGTGCAAAATGCAAGGTCTGCACTTGATTGTTTTGATAGCCCTATTTCGTCACATACAACACTGTTAACTGCGAATAACCCTAATTCTTTAGCAATTGGCTCAAAAAGATCTCTGCACCACTTTTCGGTAAACTGACCAATAAGAGCATTTCTACTTTGTAACGTTTGTCCTTCAGCGTCTGAGCCTTTTGGAACATAGGCAAAATAACCTTCTTGTAAATTATAAAATAGTTGCTCGGGAGAGGCAAAGTTTTTTAATGCTTCTGTAAAAAATTGTATCTCAGTATCGTTATTCCATAGTGTCATATTTTGATTTCCAATATAACTTTTAGCTTAGGTTTTATTCTCTGAAATTAATTCTTTTTAACATCGATTTATAAATATGTAAAAGATAATGTTAATAATTGAGATTCTGTTATAAAACAATTACTAAAAACAACTGTTAGTTTAGATCGTTCTATACTCTAACCTAATATAATAAAATACAATTTATAATAATTTTTTCTGATCAATTTTTCTGTAATAAAAAAGCCAAACCTTTTTACTTACAATGTTTAAAATAAGAATTGCAGCTTTTTAATTAAAATTGCTTTTTTATGCTACAGCCTAATTAGCATAGCTCAGTAGGTACAAAAATTTTTTTTTAATTTAAAATTAATCCTTAACCCTCCTTCATCAATTTACTTATATCAAACTTAACCATACTGAACATTGCGTTCATTACTTTACTGCCAGTGTGTGGATTCTGAAGCAGCTCATTCAAAACTGTTGGAACTACCTGCCACGAAACACCAAATTTATCTTTGAGCCATCCGCATTGAACTTCCTGTCCGCCTTCGGTCAGTTTATTCCAGTAGTAATCAATTTCATCCTGTGTGTTACAGTAAATTATCAGCGAGAGTGCCTCATTGAAATCAAAGTTATGTTGCAAGGTTCCGCCACTCATACAATTAAGCAGATAATTATTCAGTTTCATTTGAGCAAAAAGAAGGTAATCATCTGCCGGATATTCCATAAGAATTTTCGAGTTCTGAAATATTGATGTGTAATGATTTACTGCCCCTTTGACTCTGTTATATTTTTCATTTACAAAAAGAAGCGAAGGAACTATTTTCTGCGAAGAATTTATTGCCTCGATATCCAGTTGCCACGATAATCCGAATTTATCTTTTACCCACGCATATTTTGGACTCCAGTCATATTTATCCAGAGGCATATTAACAGAGCCGCCTTCAGTAAGTTTCTCATACAAAAAATTAATTCTCTCTTCAGATTCACAATAAACAAAAAGTGAAACTGATTCATTAAACTTAAAATCGGGTCTGCTATTGAGAGCAAAAAACTTTTGTCCGTTTAATTCAAACTCAACTGTCATTACTGAGCCCTCGGGTTTGCGGTGAAATTCAAATCCCTCTTTGCCAAAGTGCAAAACTCTGTTGACTTTTGAATTATCAAAAAGTGATGAATAAAATTTAACTGCTTCTTCGGCTTCATTATCAAACCAAAGACAGGGAATGATGTTGGGGGAATTCATAAGTGATGCCTCCTTAAGAAATGAAAATTAAAATACCGGATTTATTCTGTTTGCAATATAGAAAATGGTTGACCAAAAAGTAAAAGTTAGATTTATTAGCCCGACTGCTCTGACAAGATGATCAAATCAAGCTACATAGAAGAGTAACAACTATGGGTAAACTCAGTAAGATGTTACACTTCGATTGACCCGACTGCCGTCAGGCAGGCTCCATTAGACTTAGAGTGTTATTAATTTTAATTTTATAAAAACATTTAAGAAC
>CAZCJF010000002.1:112576-169340 GCA_964499095.1 uncultured Ignavibacteriaceae bacterium | reverse complement strand
ATTACAACAAGCTTGAAGGTGTAAAAGGACTAACAACCGAAACCGGTGCGGGACAGTGGGGAAGTGCGTTAAGTTTTGCTTGTCATAAGTTTGGATTAAGCTGCGAGATTTATATGGTAAAAATAAGTTATGATCAGAAGCCTTACAGGAAAGTTATGATGAATACCTGGGGCGCAACAGTTATTTCATCACCGAGCAGAAATACAAATTCAGGTAAAAAGATTTTAGAACAGGATCCAAACTCTCCCGGCAGCTTGGGAATTGCTATTTCAGAAGCAGTTGAACGTGCAGCAACTACTGAAGGAATAAATTATGCTCTTGGAAGTGTGTTAAATCATGTTCTGCTTCATCAAACAGTAATTGGACAGGAAGCAATAAAACAATTGGAGATGACCGGAGATTTTCCTGATATTGTTGTTGCGCCATTTGGCGGCGGATCAAACTTTGCTGGAATAGCTTTTCCATTTTTACGATACAATTTTCAGGAAGGAAAAAAAGTTCGCTGTATTGCAGTTGAACCTGCGTCTTGTCCAAAACTTACAAAAGGAGAATTCAGATATGATTTTGGTGATACGGTCGGATTAACTCCGCTAATTCCAATGTACACACTTGGTCATACATTCGTTCCGGAGCCTATTCATGCTGGTGGATTACGTTATCATGGAGCCGGTGCAATTATAAGCCAGTTGTTAAAAGATAAGCTGATTGAAGCTTCAGCGATTGCACAACTCGAATGTTTTGAAGCCGGAGTAAAGTTTGCTCAGACAGAAGGAATTATTCCTGCACCGGAAGCAACACACGGAATAGCGCAGGTAATACGCGAAGCACAAAAAGCAAAGGTAGAAGGAAAACAAAAAACTATTTTATTCAATCTTTGCGGACACGGTTATTTTGATATGAGTGCTTATCAGGCATACTTTAATGGCGAGTTAGTTGATCACGAATTAACCGAAGAAGAACTTTACTCTGCATTAAGAGAACTTGATACTCCTGTTGCGATTTAGATAATATTTTAAAGATGACATCTTGAGGAAAAGATGTCATCTTTCTTTAACACTGACTTTTCTTTTCAACCATATCCATCCCAAAATTTTTATATATTTAGCTATCACAAAAAAGACAATCAATTAAGAGGGCAAAATGAAACTATTAAAAATATTTATCCTTATAATTTTACTTACACTTACAGTTTATTACTGCAGTACCGTTCCAATCACAGGAAGATCTCAGCTAAGCTTGGTTTCTGCAAGCGAAATGAATGCAATGAGTTTTCAGCAGTATGATGAATTCTTAAAGCAAAGTAAACTAAGCTCCAACACAGCAGATGTTGATATGGTTAAACGAGTTGGTGTAAAAATTCAGAAAGCTGTTGAAAGATATTTTGCCGAAAACAACCTTGCCAGTCAGCTTAATGGCTATGCATGGGAATTTAATCTTGTTGAAAGTGAAGAAGTAAACGCCTGGTGTATGCCCGGAGGCAAAGTTGTTGTTTACACCGGAATACTTCCAATAACAAAAGATGAAACAGGATTGGCTGTTGTGATGGGACATGAAATCGCTCATGCAATTGCACAACACGGTGCCGAAAGAATGAGTCAGGGTTTATTGCAGCAGCTTGGCGGTGTAGCACTTTCTGTTGCGTTAGCAGATCAACCGGAAACTACTCAAAATCTTTTCTTAACTGCGTATGGAGTCGGAACAACCTTGGGTGTAATTCTTCCTTACAGCAGAACTCATGAAAGCGAAGCCGATAGATTAGGCTTAATCTTTATGTCTATGGCAGGATATGATCCTAATGCTGCAGTAGATTTCTGGATACGAATGGCAGCACAAAAAGGTGGTGCTGCACCCCCGGAATTTTTAAGCACTCACCCTTCGGATGAAACCAGAATTGCTGATATAAAGAAGAATCTGCCAGAAGCAATGAGTTATTTTAACAAATGACCCGGAAAAATTTTAAGTGTAGTTCAGAATAATCTGAGCTACACTTTTTTTACATACCTGCAGAATGAATCGCATTGAATAGTAATTTAAATGTTCCAAAAGTTTGATGACGGTTCTGAACTTTAAATCCCATTAAAATTACTTTACCCATTTTTTGCTTTACTTCAACTAATGCTGATTTACGATAAAGATTATCTTCACCTGTTAGAAAACCGGATTTTAAAATATCTTTATCCGGATATCTTACAACTACACTTCTATCATAAACACCAAACGGAACTGATGTTTCAAATGCAATTGATTTATCCTGATAGCCAATTATATTTTTTACCAATCCGAAACCGATGGGATTGGTGTTATCAACATTTAATGAAATAAGAGAACCGGGGCAGAAAAATTCATTACTCTTAACTTCTTTCAAAGTGTTTCGCACTCTTAATTCAAGTTCTTCTATGGCAAAATTGCAGGCGTCGCCAAATACAATAAGCTGTCCGCCATCTTTTTCAACAAACTGTTTTAGATTTTCAATCCCTTCTTTTTCAATTCCGCCCTCATATTCCGGTGGTTTGGGACGATTGTATCGTTTGTTTTCACCGCCATACTTGCCTGTTTTTATTACTTCAGAACTTATATCCGGAATTATTATCACATCATATCTTTTCTTTAAGTCCTTTGTTTTCATATCCTTGTTAAATATCTGAGTGAAATCAAACTCGTGATTTTCAAGAAGCAGTCTTGTCCAACCTTCATCCATGCTTGCATTGTAAGGATGATAAATGCCCACTCTTACATTTTTTAATTCTTTTATCTTGTCTGATTCAATATCATTTGCAGAATAAAATTGAATATGAAGGTCTTGAATTAATTTATTTAAACTTTCTCTGGATATTTTATCAGAAGGAATTACTACAGAACCTTGTAAGAATTCCCGACCATCTAAATTTATTTTTTCAGTATTCCAGTAAACCGGAACACCGGATTTTTGTAACCGATTGATTAAAGTTGAATTAACATTTAATCCTGCAGGAGCAATAAAATATTTCCCTGGTTTTTCATCAATAAAAGATTTTTTGTAATTCGCATCAGATAATAATTCGGTTTCCAGTTCAAATGGTTTTTCTATCGTCGAGTATTTTACACCCATTAAATAAGGCAAAGTCCATCCTGCAACGTCATAAGGATTTATGGGGTCCTCTTTTTTTGAAGTGCGTAGATCAGGATAACGCTGCTCTTCAAATAAATCTTTAACATATTTTCCATTAGGCTGAGCTAAAAATATTACGTAGCTGTCAGCTGGATAAATTGTATTATCAATTCTGAACTCCTTATTACTATAATGGACTTCAACCGCACCCTCCTGAAGTATTTCTATCATGCGTGATACTGTCACATCATCATTTTGAGTTCCGGGAATAATTATCGCAAAAGGATTTCCTTGCTTACCCTGTTCAATAGCATCCTTTCCCATCAGATAGTAATTATATAAAAGTTCCTCTTTATAGTTAGCAGAAGATTCAAGCAGGCTGAAGGTTAATGATAATTCATAATCAACTATATCTCTTAAGCGCCACCATCCGCCGCGCCAGGGATGAGGATAATTCGTACGTAAATCGTAAGTTGTTAAACCAGGAGTGGCTTTAACTTCGTTTGGGTCAATATAAACAGGACTTGCGATGTTACAGCTTGCCATTTCTGATAGGAGTGCAATTTGGTTATGCCATAACCCGCAATCACTTGCAGGTCCCTGCCACCAGCCTTCAAAGTAAGCGTGATCAATTACTCCTGTTTTTCCTTCCTCTTCTAATTTTAAAGTTGTTAATGCACCTATAACCTTTTGCCACTGCCAAATCATTGGGTGGACATTTGGATTTATTGGATCTGTGTATGGCACAACAAATAATCGTGCACCAGTGCTTCCCATCTGATGTTCATCAAGCCAGATTTGAGGCATCCATTTGTGAAATGCGATATCAACAACTGCTTTTGTTTCCGGCAGATTAAACATAAACCAGTCACGATTATTATCATGACCTGCATACTTGTGATACAAATAGGGAAGAGGGCTGCCATCGTATTCGGTTCCAAGATACTTGTTGTACCAATCAACAATCATTGTGGTACCATCAGGATTGATTGATGGCATAAGAATAAATATAACATCATTTAATGCTTGTAAGGATTTTTCGGAAGCTTTATTGGTAATTAAATCGTAGGCAAATTCCATAGACATTTGTGCGGATGCAATTTCTGTTGAATGAATGTTACACGTAACGAGAACCACAACTTTTCCTTCTTTAGCTAAAACTTTTGCCTGTTCATCAGTAAGGTTTCTGGGATCAGAAAGTTCTTTTACAATTTTTTTGTACTTGTCTAAATTTTGAATGTTTTCTTCTGAACTGATTATAGCCATAAACATATCTCTTCCCTCAGAAGATTTTCCGATCAGCTGATAAATAAGCCTGGAAGAGTTCTCTGATAAGTGCTTAAAGTATTTCTGTATGGTTTCATAGTCTGCAATTTTATAATCAGTCCCGACTCTGTATCCTAAAAATTCCTCGGGAGATTTAATTGATTGAGCAGGATTTAAGAAATTGAAAAGGATAAGCAATACAGTAATCAGTTTGAACTTATTCATTGCAGGCTCCACAGAAATGATAATAAAATATTTATGATATTATTAAACTAAGAAATTCATTGGAAAAAATTTAAAATTAAAGAGGCTGTCTCATAAGTCTAAAACATAAGGTAGCCGCAACTTTCAAGTTGCGTATTTGTTATATTTTCTCGCAAGCTGAAGTTTGCGACTACCGTGTACTAAAAAGTTAAGAGACAGCCTCTAAGTAAATATTATTTTTATTGAATCACATTTCCATCTCCATCAAGGTACTTAACCTCACCATAACCGAGACTTTTTACGCTTTCTTCAATTTTGGATCTGTCTCCAACCACAACCCAAACAAGTTGATTTGGTTTTAGCAGTTTGTCGGCTGATTTCTGAACCTCATCAATTGCCAAAGCTTCAACGATTGATGCATATCTTTTGAAATAATCATCAGGAAGATTGTAAGACACAATTTCAGTTAATGATCCACCAACTGCATCAATGGTTTCCCATGAGCCCGGTAAACCAAGTATCTGATTATTCTTATCTTTCTCAAATTCTTCCATAGTTACGGGATTATTGGAAAGAATTCCTTCCATTTCATTTTTTATCTCAACCATAGCATCCATAGTTTTATCGGTTTGTACGGGAGCATAAACAAAGAATGGTCTTTGTCCTTTTGCAGACCATAAAATTGAGAACGAACCATAAGACCAGTGTTTATTTTCTCTAAGGTTCATATTTATTCTGGATGTAAATGCGCCGCCAAATATATTCTGAAAAGTCTGAACAGCAATTTCATCATCAGGATTTCTTTTTGGTGAAACGTTTCCTGCAAAAATTATTGATTGCTGTGAACCCGGTCTATCCATAATGTAAACAACAGAGTTTTTACTCAACTCAACATCGTTTAATTTTTTGACCGGCACATCACCGCTTTTCCAATCTTTAAAAAGTTTTTCAAGCTTTGGTTTTATTTCAGACATTGTAACATCACCAACAATTACAAGAGTTGCGTTATTTGGTTTAAACCAGTCATTTCTGTATTTGATCAGGTCTTCGCGTGTAATGCTATTAACTGATGCCTCTGTGCCGGATCCTGTAAGCGGATTTCCGTATGCATGATCTTTACCATACAATAATTGTGGAAATACTCTTAATCCCATCTGAACGGGAGTTACCTTTTCTCTTTGAATTGCTACAAGAAGATTTTTCTTTAATCTGTCAAATTCATTTTGAGGAAATGCTGGATTTAAAATTACATCCGCAAAAAGATCTAATGATGCATCCAGATTTACTTTTAAAGCATTAAGAGATACTATTGAGTAATCAAGATTAGATCCGGTTGAAAGATTTGCTCCGAGTAAACTTAACTGCTCACTTATTTCCAGAGCATTTAATTTTTTGGTTCCTTCATCCATTACATCCATTGTAAGTTTTGCAGTCCCCGGTTTTGTAGTTTGATCTGCTGCATAACCTGCATCAACCAGTAATCTTAAGCTTACAACAGGAATTGAATGTCTTTCAGCTAAAACAACATTTAAGCCGTTTGATAATGTTGCTCTTTCCACATCAGGAAATTTAACTTCCGGATTTTCACCCATATCGGGTAATTTGGTTCTGTCTGCACCTTCAGTTGATGCGTTTAACTGCGGAAAAGGATGAACCTCCAGAATGAAAACCCCATCAGAGAGCCATTTGTTTGCAGTCTCTGTAATTTCTTTTATTGTTGCTGATTCAACATTTTTTAAAGTAGTTTTATAATAATCAGGTGAACCACCATAAGTCATATTACTTGCAAGTATATCAGACTTGCCGCCAAAGCCGCCAATTCTTTCTATACCTCTTATAAATCTTGCAAAGTATTGGGTCTTTACTCTTTGCAGCTCTTTATCAGTAGGACCGGTTTTAAGCAATGCTGTTAATTCTTCATCAATTGCTTTTTCAATTTTTGAAAGGTCCTGCCCGGGTTTAGCAGTAACATCAATATAAAACTGTCCGGATATTTCAGAATCATCCACATAGGATGAAACATTTGTTGCAACCTGTTCATCGTAAACTAATCTTTTATATAAACGGGATGTTTTACCGGATGCCAAAACATCACTGAATAAATCTAACATTGTAGCTTCTTTGGTTCCCCACTGCGGTACATTCCACACTTTGAATATTCTTGCCTGCGGAACTCTGTCCTGTAAAATCTGTCTGTGAGATCCTGTCATTTTAGGAACCCATGCCTGATGTTTTGCAATTGGCGGACCGGGAGGAATATCACCAAAATATTTTTTTACTTTTTCTAATGCTGTCTGAGGATCGATATCACCAGCTAAAACAATTACTGCGTTTGAAGGTCCATAGTAAGTTTTAAACCACTCGTGAACATCATCCAGCGATGCAGCGTTTAAATCCTCCATCGAACCAATAACAGTCCATGAATATGGATGTCCTTTTGGGTAGGTGCTCTTTGTAATCAGTTCCCACACCTTTCCATAAGGTTGATCTTCCCCCTGGCGTTTTTCATTCTGAACAACACCACGCTGCTCATCGAGTATTTCCTGAGTTACTGCACCAAGTAAATGCCCCATTCTGTCAGATTCCATCCAAAGAGCAATATCAAGTGCAGAAGTTGGAACATTCTGAAAATAATTTGTACGGTCAGTGTTAGTGGTGCCGTTCAAATCAGTTGCACCAATCTTTTCCATTATTTCAAAATATTCTCCCTGCAGGTTTTCACTGCCGTTGAACATTAAATGTTCAAACAAATGTGCAAATCCGGTTTTGCCCTCTTTCTCATTCTTCGATCCAACATGATACCAGATATTTACCGCAACAATCGGAGCTTTGTGATCTTCGTGTACAATCAAAGTCAGTCCATTATCAAGCACAAATTTTTCATACTTGATATCAATATTTTTAATTTGATCGAAGTTTGATTTTTGGGCGGGTACTGTGATTGATAGAAGGGAAAAAATTATTAGAGAAATTCTTTTTAACATCATTTATCCTTTCTGATTTTAAGAAAATATAGTGTTACAAAACTTAAATTCTTCTGATTTGATTACTTAAAATAATTATTTGAGCGTTAAATATTCAGGATAAACGGCAGGAATAATTAAGTTATCAGTTCGTTAAACGTACTCATCCCAGCTTTTAACAGGAAGAGTTTCCGGCGAGTAATTTTTTAATGCTTTAACAAATCTTTTTGCAACCTGAATGTTTGTGAAAAGCGGAATGTTAAGATCAACCGCCTTTCTTCTGATAATGTAATCACTATCAAGCTCAACTTTTTCAGAAGTTTTGGGAATATTGATTACAAGATCAATCATGCCATTTGCCATATAACCTAAAATACTTGGTTCCTGATTATCAAACGGACGATATAAAACCTGAATATCTATTCCACCGTTTTCTTTGTAGAAATCGGCAGTACCTTTTGTTCCGTAAAAATTCAGTCCTAATTTTTTAAGTGCCAGAAGCTCATCAATCAATTCAGCTTTGTTTTTAGGTGTACCTGTGCTAAGTAAAACTCCTTTGTGCGGCACTTTCTGACCAATTGCAAGAATACTTTTGAAAAATGCTTCGTTAAAATCATCTCCGAGACAGGCAACTTCTCCCGTTGATGACATTTCAACTCCAAGTACCGGATCGCTTCCTTTTAATCTCGTGAATGAAAACTGAGATGCTTTAACTCCAACATAATCAAGGTCAAATGATGATTTATCAATGCGCAGAACTTTTTCTCCGAGCATTAGTCTTGTTGCAATTTCTATGAAGTTTATTTTTAATGTTTTTGAAACGAAGGGAAAACTTCTCGATGCACGAAGATTGCATTCAATTACTTTTACTTCATTATCCTTTGCTATGAACTGAATGTTAAATGGTCCTGTTATCTCGAGAGCTTTTGCAATTTTTTTAGTGATGAGCTTTACTCTTCTCATCGTTTCGAGATATGTTCTCTGTGGAGGAAGAACAATTGTTGCATCACCTGAATGAACGCCGGCATTTTCAACATGCTCTGCAATTGCATAGCAGAAAAGTTCGCCGTTATCAGCAACTGCATCAACTTCAATTTCGCGAGCATCAGTGATGAATTTGCTGATTACTACCGGATGTTCTTTATTCAACTCGGTTGCTTTTTTGAGATAAAGTTCTAGTTCATCTTCTGTAAGAACAATACTCATTGCAGCGCCGCTTAAAACATAACTTGGTCTTATTAAAACAGGATAACCAACTTTCCTTGCAAATTTTTTTGCATCTTCAAGCGTTGTTACTTCGCGCCATTCCGGCTGATCAACTTCAATTGAATCAAGTATTGATGAGAATTTATGACGACTTTCTGCATTGTCAATTTGCTCGGGAGATGTTCCAATAATTTTTATTCCGGCTTTATGGAGTTTCATCGCCAGATTGTTTGGAACTTGTCCGCCCATTGAAACAATTACTCCAACGGGATTTTCTTTATCACAAATATCAAGAACCCGTTCTAATGTTAGTTGTTCGAAATAAAGTTTGTCACAAATGTCATAGTCAGTGCTTACAGTTTCAGGATTGCAATTAATCATAATTGATTTGTATCCGCTTTTGTTCACCTGATTAACTGCATTTACGCAGCACCAGTCAAATTCCACAGAAGAGCCGATGCGATAAGGTCCGCTGCCAATAACAATTATCTGATCTTTCTCACCAAGCGAAATATCATTTTCATTCCCGTGATATGTGAGATAGAGATAATTTGTTTGAGCAGGAAACTCCGCAGCAGTTGTGTCAATCTGCTTTACAACAGGAACAACACCGAGAGATTTTCTGTAATTTCTTACGGACAATTCATCATTGTTTATAAGTTGAGCTATTTGTAAATCAGAAAAGCCGGCTTGCTTTGCCCGAAGTAAAGTTTCTTTATCCAATGCTTCAAGGTTACTGAATTCTCCAAGCTTCTTTTCAAGTCCGATTATATTTTTCATTTTATACAAAAACCATTTGGTGATTTTTGTAAGCTCGTGAATTCTATCTACTGAATATCCTTTTCTGAGTGCTTCTGCAATTGCAAAAATTCTTTTGTCAGTAGGTTCAGAAAGTTCTTTGTCGAGATCTGCAAAGTGAAATTCATTTCCGGAAAATCCCAACATACCAATATCAAGCATTCGTATTGCCTTTTGAAGAACTTCTTCGAAACTTCTTCCGAGAGACATCACTTCTCCAACCGATTTCATTTCTGAACCAAGCTGCGTGCTTACCTGCTGAAATTTTTGCAAATCCCATCTGGGAAATTTCAGAGCCACATAATCAAGAGCGGGCTCAAAATTGGCTGAGGTTTCCTGAGTGATTGCATTTACAACTTCATTAAGTGCATAACCGAGTGCAAGCTTTGTTGCTATGAATGCAAGCGGATAACCTGTTGCTTTTGACGCTAAAGCAGAACTTCGGCTTAGTCGTGCATTCACTTCAATTATTCTGTAATCTTCTGAGTTCGGATCAAGTGCGTATTGGATATTGCATTCACCAACAATTCCGAGATGACGAATTAATTTTATTCCTATCGAGCGAAGATTAAAATTTTCCTTTGCAGATAAAGTTTGAACAGGCGCAATTACAATACTATCGCCGGTGTGAATTCCCATCGGATCAATGTTTTCCATTGAGCAGACAGTAATGCAGTTGTTGTATTTATCACGGACAATTTCATATTCAACTTCTTTCCAGCCGTGTAAGGATTCCTCAATCAATATCTGATTTGTAAATGAGAATGCTCTTCGTGCTTTTTCTATCAACTCCAATTCGTTCTTTACCAAACCACTTCCCAATCCACCAAGAGCATAAGCTATTCGCACCATAAGAGGATAACCAATTTGCTTTCCTGCTTCGATTGCTTCATCAAGATTGGTAGCGGTTTTACTTTTTGCAACCTTCAATCCTATTTCTTCAACTCTTTGAGCAAAGAGAAGTCTGTCTTCTGTATCTTTAATGGTTTCAACAGGAGTTCCGAGTACTTTTATGTTATGTTTTGCAAGAATACCCTTATCATAAAGTTCAACTCCAACATTAAGTGCAGTTTGTCCGCCAAACTGAAGAAGTATGCCTTCGGGTTTTTCTTTTTCAATTACTTTTTCAACAAAGTCTGCTTTAATAGGAATGAAATAAACTTTGTCGGCAAAGTTTTCAGATGTTTGAATGGTTGCGATGTTTGGATTGATAAGCACTGTTTCAATGCCATCTTCTTTAAGTGCTTTGATTGCCTGCGAGCCGGAGTAATCGAATTCTCCCGCCTGCCCGATTTGCAAAGCTCCACTGCCGAGTATTAAGACCTTTTTTGGTTTACCTTTTTTTATCATAATTCCTTATCTCGGTGTAACTCCGTGTCTTCTCTGTGGCTCTCAGTGTAAGAATTCTTTCACGGAGAACCACGAAGATTTTCACGAAGAACCACAGAGCCATTTGTGGGAAGGGCAAGCCCTTCCCCTACAATTGTAATGGATTCGTAGAGACTGGGCTTGCCCAGTCAGCTTCCTTTGTTATTTCAATGCACGAACGAACATATCAAAAATAAATTCACAATCATCCGGACCTGGCGATGCTTCCGGATGAAACTGAGATGCAAAAAATGGTTTTGAAATATGAATTATTCCTTCATTAGTTCCGTCGTTGTCATTAACAAACCATTCACGCCAATCTTCGGTTAAAGTTGATGCATCAACTGCATAACCGTGGTTCTGTGAAGTTATATAACATCGCTTTGTTCCAAGTTCATTGCACGGCTGATTGTGTCCGCGATGACCGTATTTCAATTTATATGTATCAGCACCGGCTGCAAGTGCGAGAATCTGCGAACCGAGACAAATTCCGAGAATTGGTTTATTCTTTTCCATTGCTCTTTTTGTGTTCTCGATTGTTGCAAGATTCATCTTAGGATCGCCGGGTCCGTTTGAAAGCATTATTCCATCAGCACTGATAGAATTAAAATCATAATCATAAGGAACACGAATAACAGAAATATCTCTTCCAAGAAAAGCCCGAATGATGTTATTCTTTGTTCCGCAATCAACAAGAACTATCTTTTTCTTTCCGGCTGCATACTCGACAGGTTCTTTTACACTAACTTCTGCAACCAGGTCTTTGTTATTAGGATCATCAAAATCAATCTCAGAATTTTCATCAATTAAAATTTTCCCGAGCATTGTTCCTTTGTCGCGGAGTTTGCGTGTGAGCATTCGTGTATCAATTCCATAGATGGCGGGAATTTTTTCTTCCATTAACCAATCGGCAAGACTTTTTTCAGCACTCCAGTGGGAATATTCAAAAGAGTAATCTGATACAATCAATCCACGAATATGAATTTTATCAGACTCAAAATTTTTAAGCAATCCATTTTCAATTTCTTTGGAAGGAACACCATAATTTCCGATCAGCGGATATGTACAAACCAATATTTGTCCACGGTAAGATGGATCGGTTAATGTTTCGGGATAACCTACCATTCCGGTGTTAAATACAACTTCACCATTTGTGTTACTAAAATAGCCAAAACTGTAACCGGTAAATTCGGTACCGTCTTCAAGGATTAGTCTGGCTGTTATCCTTTGATCATTGCTCATAATTTTCTCTAAAAACTCGAACGCTGATTAAACTGTTCTGCACGGATTTTAAGATAAAAAAATAGCCACCTAAAAGTGGCTTCTACTTTTACCTAATCTTTTATATCTGCTATTCTTGTGTGATTACTCAATTGCTTTGTTATTTTTATTGGTAAATATAGTAATAATTCTAATTCCTGCAATGTATGGATATTAGAGATTTGTTTAATAAAAAAGTAGTGGTTGTCGAAGGAGGTTATATTGGTTGCAAAATATTTAGTTGAAATTGATGAATCAGTTCAACATTTTTGTAAAAGATAAATCAATAATTATAAAAGTTTAATTTGAAAATATTTCTCTCCGTTTTTTCTAATCTTATTCTTATTAGATCATACTTAAATATTATTCTTTTACAGAGGTAATTTCTTTTTATGAAATCTCAAAAGCGCAGTGTTAAAAAAACAAAACCTCCCAAAACATTTATAATCGATACTAACGTCATCCTTCACGATGCCGAATCGATTAATATGTTTCAGGAAAACGATGTCATTGTTCCATTAACCGTTATCGAAGAACTGGATCACTTTAAGCGTGGAAGCCAGGTAATAAACCTTAATGCCCGCGAGTTTGCCAGAACTCTTGATTCCATTACTGGTTCAGCCTTATTTAATGGTGGAATATCAATGGGCAAGGGAAGAGGCAAGCTAAGGATTGCAATATCCAAAGGTCTGCATCCTGCAATAAAAGATGTTTTTAGAGATGATACTCCCGACCACAGAGTTTTAAGCGTTGCATATGAGTGGCAGGTAAAACTGAAAGAGAAATCCCAGGTTATTCTGGTAACAAAAGATGTTAATCTTAGAATGAAAGCAAAAGCTCTCGGGATTCCGGCGGAAGACTATACAACAGATCGTGTTAAAAGTATCGAGGAATTGTACAGCGGAAAAAGTGTTATTGAAAACGTTGATGATGATTTACTTGTTAAACTTTTTCAACCACCTTATCAGGTTCCGGCAAAGCCTTTCATTAAAATTCTTAACGGGGAAGCGTTACCTAATAAGTACTATATTTTAAGAAATACTAACAGATCTGTGCTTGCTCATCTTGATCAAAACAAAGAGTTCTTAATTAAAGTTGATAAAACAAATATCTATGGAATAAATCCAAGAAATGCAGAGCAGACTTTTGCTGTTGATGCTTTGATCAATCCGGCAATTCAACTTGTTTCGCTTACGGGCAAAGCAGGGACGGGAAAAACTCTTTTAGCTTTAGCCAGCGCTCTTGCTGTTAAAAAACATTACAGGCAAATTTTTATTGCCAGACCCATCATTCCATTAAGTAACAAAGATATTGGCTACTTACCGGGAGATGTGGAGAGCAAACTCGCTCCTTATATGCAGCCATTATGGGATAATCTGAAAGTTATTCAAGACCAATTCCCGGAAAATGATAAGCAGCATCAGGCGATTGATACGATGATTAAGGAACAAAAACTTGTAATAGAGCCGCTATCATACATACGAGGAAGAAGTTTACAAAGAATTTTCTTTATTGTTGATGAAGCGCAAAACTTAACTCCCCACGAGATTAAAACAATTATTACGCGTGCAGGAGAAGGTGCGAAAGTTGTTTTTACGGGAGATATTTACCAAATTGACCATCCATATCTTGATGGGCAATCAAACGGACTTTCATATCTTATCGACAGGTTTAAGGGACAGAGACTTTATGCCCATATAAATCTGGAAAAAGGTGAACGATCTGAATTGGCAGAGTTAGCAAGCAATCTTTTATAAATTAAAAAGGAAGCGAAATGACATATATAAAAAAACTTTTATTATTTGCGCTTTTATCAACATCGCTCTTTGGTTGTTTACAGGTTGATACGAAAGTTAATGTTAAAAAAGATGGAAGCGGTACTATTGAAGAAACCGTACTTATAAAAAATGAAATTATAAATATGCTAAAAGAATTTGCGATGGCTTTTGACTCCACAAAGAAAGATGATTTTTCATTATTCAATGAAGATGAAATGAAAAACAAAGCCTCCGGTTACGGTGAGGGAGTTAAATATAAATCTTCTGAAAAAATTAAAAAGAGTGGGTTTGATGGTTATAAAGTTATTTATTCATTTAAAGATATAAATAAAGTGAAACTTAACTTAAATCCTGATGATAAATTACCAATGGGTGAATCTTCTGATGACGAGGTTGAGGGCAATGCTGAGTATGTAAACTTTAAATTCATAAAAGGAAGTCCTTCCGTGCTTACAATTATCTTTCCTGAAGAAAAAATGGAAAAAGAAATGGAGTCAGAAGCTGTGGAGATGTCTGATTCTGCTATGTCTGATCAGGTGGATAAAATGATTGAAATGTTTGATGGGATGAAAATCAGTTTTAACTTGTTCGTTGATGGTGATATGCAGGAAACAGATGCGTCTTATGTGGATGGTAATAAAGTTACTCTAATGGATATTGATTTTGCTGAACTGCTCAAAAATAAAGATGTTTTAATGACTTTGGAAAAATCCAATAATATGACCAGAGCAGGCTTTAAAGAAATGACAGCATCAATTCCCGGAATTAAACTTGAAGCAAAAGAAAAGATAATAGTTAAAATTCGTTGATCAATTAAAAAAGTAATTTATAATCATAAAAATTAAGTAGGAGGTTTAGTGAAAAGATTTGTTTTATTATTAATAGTTATGTTTTCAACCTATCTGTTTGGGCAGTCAGAAAACTATGGCCGCGAAATCAGTTTAACTGAAAAAATAAAAATATCAGAAATACTTTCCGCACCGGAAAACTATATGGGCAAAGATGTTTTGGTGGAAGGAGAAATTCTTGATGTTTGCCCAGCTGCTGGCTGCTGGATGGAATTAAAAAGTGATGCTGACAATCAGAAAATAAAAATTAAAGTTAGAGATGGTGATATAGTTTTTCCTGTTGAGGCTAAAGGTAAAAATGCCTTGGTTGAGGGAACGGTTTATAAAATAAATTTAACAAAAGATGAAGCAGTTGAGTATTATAAACACTTAGCAGAAGAACAAGGGACAGAATTTAATCCTGAATCTGTTACTGGTCCCGTAACGATATATCAAATCAAAGGATTGGGTGCAGTTATTCAGTAGTTGTGTCTTAAGGCTTTTAGGTTTAAGGGCTCGCTAAGAGCCCTTTGTTTTAACAAATCACACCAAAATAATTTTACCCTTTAGAATACCTTAGCTAAATTTACATTGAAAATAATTTTGAAGTAATGAAAACATACACTTACTCGTTTTTCTGGAAATTCATTTACCGGTATGGAAATATAATTCTTTCAGCGCCGTTGCTGTTTTATACATTATCAATCGTTCTGATAATAGATAAAAACCTGATGATGTTAATCCCGTTTATAATCTCGCTGTTTGCATTGTATTTTCTTAATAAATCATATTTTGAATTTTATAAAATCGTTCCATATAAAATTGAAGCTGATGAAGAAAAAATTACTTGCAGCGATTTTTTATTTCGCACCAAAACCGTAACAATTTATTATAAAGATATTGATTCACTCTCCGGCGGCGTGTTTGATGGCAAATACAGAGGATTGATGAGGGTATGTGATGGTAAAAATAAACGATGTATCGGATTTTTTGATAGAATGATTGATTCAAATAAACTTATTACAATTATTCTAAGTAAGGTTGATAAGAATATCTACGATGAAGTAATTAAGAAAATTCAGGATTCCAAACTTAAACCGGTAAAATCCAAATGAAGATTGCAGTACTTTTATCCGGTGGCGTTGATAGCTCTGTTGCTCTCAGGTTGCTTAAAGATGCAGGAAACAACGTTACAGCTTTTTATTTAAAAATATGGCTGCAGGATGAATTTTCTTTTCTTGGTGATTGCCCCTGGGAAGAAGACCTTGAATTTGCAAGAAGTGTCTGCAAGCAAGCAAATGTTCCTTTAGAAATTATTAATATGCAAAGTGAATACTGGGATTCGGTGGTTTCTTATACTATCAGTGAAGTAAAAGCCGGTAGAACTCCAAATCCTGATATGTTTTGTAATCGACTTATAAAGTTTGGTCAGTTCATAAATAAAATTGATCATTCGTTTGAGAAAGTTGCATCAGGGCACTATGCTAAAGTTGAATTCTCCGGTAACGAGTATTTACTTAAAACCTCGCCCGATCCGGTTAAAGATCAAACTTATTTTTTAGCATATCTTACGCAGCAGCAATTATCGCGTGCGGTTTTTCCACTCGGTGAGTTTAAGAAAAAACAGGTGCGTGAGCTTGCAGAAAAATATTATCTACCTAACATGAAAAGAAAAGATAGTCAGGGAATATGTTTTCTTGGGAAAATAAAATTTTCTGATTTTATCAAACATCATCTCGGAGAATCAGAAGGGGACATTGTTGATATTGACACGAATAAAATAATGGGTAAACATAAAGGATACTATTTTTACACAATTGGACAGCGTTCTGGATTAAGATTGGGTGGTGGTCCGTGGTATGTTATTAAAAAAGATATCCCCAAAAATGTAATCTACATTTCAAGAGAAAATGTAACTGATAAAGCAAGAAATAATTTTATTGCCGGCAACTTTAACTGGATATCATCTCAAAAGCCTGAAGAAGGCAATTATCTGGTTAAGATCAGACACGGTGAAAATTTTTATAAATGTAAACTGGCATTTGAGGGAGATTGTGCAAAAGTAACTTTGGATGCAGAGGATAGAGGAATCGCGCCCGGTCAGTTTGCAGTATTCTATAAAAATGATGTTTGTTTTGGCGGCGGTGTAATATTAGAGTAAACTTTTAGTTGGGGAAAACAAATTGATTAATGTTAGAAACATCCAAATACTTTTCTCTTGTAATCTTGATCAGGTTTTTGCACTCAAGACAGATATAAGCATATCTTACACCAATTACTGAATCCAACTTTGCCACCCAGATATCAGAAATAGTTTTCTTGCAAATGGGGCAAACCGTATTGATCTTTATTTGTTCAAATTCTTTAGTCATTCATTTCCTGCTACATATAAGACGCTAAAACCTTTAGAAAAGTTACTACGTTTTTAAAATATTATTGAAAAACAAAAAATCCTTTCTCATTAAGATAAGATTTATTTTCATTAAGAAAAGCAATTAACTGTTCAACCGGAATAATCTTAGCGATTCCATATTTGATCGAAGAATATTTTCTGACAAACAAATCACCTTTGTAAGGAACAACAGGATTATAAATAGTTTTATTTCTGGGTTTTTCTGGATAAATAAAATTTTCTTCTTCTTCCGGAACCCATTGAACCATTCCAATTAATTCAAAGTTTGGCACACCATCCCGTATTGCTAAAACTAATCCGCCGCTAAAACCAGGATTGATAACCGCGTCAGTCAGAAATGCTCCGCTTTCATCTCTTCTTGGACTACTAACAATTGCTTTGGTAATTATTTTATAATTTAAAGGATATCCCAGCAAATAAACGAACGTACCCCACTCAGCTTCTTTTGCCTTACCAAGTGGATAATTAAAAACAGGAAAGATATGAGCGTTAATTGATTCAAACCTTCTTCCGAGAATTGCAATATCCATTTTATCATTTTTAGCTATTACTTCTACCTGGCTTCCCTCGGGGAATCCGGCAACATAAATAACCTGCTTTTCTTTAAATGAAATTGATTCTATATAATTTGTCGCAGTGCCTTTTTCATCAATTCTGTAAGCAATAATCGTATCAGGAAAAGTTACAGTATGAGCGCAGGTTAAAAGCGCTACGTTGTTATTGCCCGAGTAAACAACCACAGCAGTTCCGGCAGATGAATTATCTGCAAGTGCTTCTGAAACTGCAATTTTATCTAATTGCTTATCCTTTAAATCTCTTAACGTATAATTACTTAGCGGATCAAAAATGTAAATTTTATAAAATGCTGTTGTATTTACTCTGTGTATTGTTTCACTGATTTTTGCTAATTCATCAGAAGTAGATTTGTAGGGAAATTCACTGTCATATTTTCCATCTGCCAGTGTTGGATAAACAGTTTCATATAAAAGTGTTGAGCAGCTCCAAATTAAAATTGAAGAAACAACTATGATTAAAAAGACTATTATTTTTTTTGTTTTCATTTTGGTGCTCATTAAAAAATTTTAACTATTCAACGTATTTTGTTTTAAATCCTTTCATCATCCAACCACGGGCAAGAAACAGACTTACACTACTTATCATTGCTATACAACCATAAATAAACCACATAGTTTCTGTGTTCATTTGGGATGGAGGAACTCCCTCTGGTGCGTAAGTCATCAAGAACCAGCCGGAATAGAGACTGGTTACCACTTTCGTTAAAAACCATGGGAACTGCCCAATTCCCATATAAATTCCCGTCATTCCTTTTGGTGCAATTTCAGCAACCCATTGAAGAAATCTTGGCTGCCACATTGCTTCTCCTATCGTCATCAAAATTAAGTATGCAAAAACCGTATAAATACTTGGACCTAATGCCAGAATAAAAGTTGGGAAAGCCATCACAAAGGTTCCCAGAATCATCATTTTGTAAGTGTTGCGTTTGGTTGTTAATGCTGCAACAATAGGTGTAAGAATAAAAATTAATATTGGATTAAAGTTTGTGAAAAATTCAAAGTTATCTGCAACAACACCGGTAAATGCTCTTTTAAAATAAACCGGCAGTGTAAGCCAGTTATGAGCAAACAATGTTTGAACAGGAATCAGAATAAAAATGAAAAACATAAATCTGTAATCTTTAATAGGAAAATTTTTAAGATAGAATTTAATTTTTTCTTTGGCAGATTTTTCTTCTTCAGCTTTTTTATCCGCCTCAAGTTTTTCTTTTGTTTCTGTTGAAACTTCCTGAATAGTTTTTTCTATTGTTTTCTTTGTTAAGATTATTGCAACAACAATAATACCCAGTACGGTTAATCCGACATATACCCATAGAACCGCAAGCATCCCTTGTTGATCTGTTGCAAAAGATTTTCTTATGGGGGGAGCAATAATGCCGGGTAAAAACCCACCAAGATTCATAATCGCATAAAGCATTGCATAACCCATTGCCGCAGTTTTTTCATTTGTAAATTGTTTTACTGCAGCATAACAGGCAGGTTGATAAATTCCATAGCCAAGTATTATCCCAAGAATTCCAAGCATTGCAATAAGATGAGCAGAAGACCATAATCCGGTGTTCGAAGTAATATTTGGTCCAAGCGTTAAAAAGACTCTTCCAACCAACATAAAAAGTAAAGCGTAAAGAAGTGATTTTCTTACTCCAATCCAATCAACAGTAGCACCAAGAAATAACATTGCAAGAGTAATCCCGGCTGTTTGAAATCCAACCATTTGCCCTGCATTTATATCATCGAGTTTTACGATATCAGTAAAGTATATTACCAGATATCCCACAACTCCAAAATAAGTTATTCCTTCCAGCAGGTAAGATATATTTAATCCCCACATAGCGCGAGAAGCTTTGAAGAGATCTATAAAAGGTTGAGTTATCTCTTTTAAAATATTTTTGAAAAAATTCTGGTTTGTGTTTGTGTTTGAAGTGTTTGTGCTCATTGTGATTCCTGTTAGTTTATATTTGAGCTAGCCGGATATTTATAATTGAATAAAACTCTAATGTTAAAGTAATAAAATTGAATTGAAACTATATTAATAATTTTCTTTGCTGAATTATCATTTTTAATATTTTCCTCTTTCCCGCAATCCGTTTAATCCTTGTAGGCCGCCTGAATGTAATGCAATAATCGTTGAGTTTTCAGGGAAATATTTTTTTTGAATTAAATCAAAAACTCCCCACAACATTTTGCCGGTATAAATTGGCTCGATCTCAATATCATACTTCTCTCTGAAGTCTTCACAAAAGTAATTTAATTCTTTATCAGACTTTGCATATCCACCAAAGTGATAATCAGTAATTATTTCCCAATTTGATGAATTCTCTCTTCCCGCCTCTGACAGAAGTTTTATAACATTATCTTTTAGGAACTCACCACCTTTTAACACAGAAAATCCAATAGCTTTTGAGTTTGAGTTTAATCCGGCAGCTATCCCTGCGAGTGTTCCTCCTGTTCCGCTGGCTGTACAAATAAAATCAAAATGGATTTGGATACCGGAAATAATTTCGGAACAGCCTTTAACTGCAAGCTTATTTGAACCGCCTTCGGGAATCAAATAAAAATCACCAAATTTATTTTTCAAATTATCAATTATTTTTTCATTGTATTTATCTCTGTAAGAAAGTCTATCGAGATAAAAAAATTGCATTCCACATGACTGTGCAAAGCTCAGAGTTGGGTTAAGCGGCAAGTGTTCTTCGCCTCGTATAACTCCAATTGTTTCGAAACCAAATTCTTTTCCTGCAGAAGCTGTTGCATAAATATGATTTGAATAAGCTCCTCCGAAGGTTAGTAATTTTTTATAGCCAAGTTTTCTTGCTTCAATAAGATTGTATTTTAATTTATACCACTTATTACCTGAGATGTGAGGATGAATTAAATCTTCCCGCTTAATAAAAAATTTTACATTGTATTTAGAAGCTAACGGATGGCTGATTTCGATAAGCGGGGTTGTAGGATTTTGTTCAAACATTTTGCTTTAAAATAATTACTTCAAAATTAAACAATGAAGAATTGAAATAGCAGAAAAAATTATATTTAAAATAAAAATCCCCGTTCTTCGGGCAGAAAAGAACGGGGCTGGATGAATAACCATAATCTGCCTATGATTGGCTTAACTGTTTAGGAGGGTTATGCACAATCTTTCTGATTGTATCAAATTGCAGATACGGATATTCATTTCTTAGTCTATCAATTGCATCACCTGTTTTAATTTTTTGTGAGCGTAACGCTTTAAATCTTTTCCGGATTATATAATCTCTTACTGATCTTTCGTTAATCAGGCCTCTGCTATTAAGCAATTCCCATATTTCATCGCTTATAAGGTCTGATAATGGATTGGAAATCCCTTTGGGATAATCAGAGCTTTCCATCACTTCCTCCTGTAATTGTTTGTTGGTTGCATTAATCATTCTGTTGCCTTAACAGAAACGTCTGTTTCAATTTTTCTTGTTTTTTCTCAGTGTATCAAATTCTGATCGGAAAGTCATAATTTTCGAAGAGCAAGTCAACTGCATAAATATGCGGTTTTAATAATTGAGGGAGAGAATCTTATTTAGATAGCAACACAATTGTGCCTTTTAGTATAAGATTGCCATTAAATAATTTTTTTTCGGATAGCTTTAGCAACAGCTTCTGATTGGGAGTGAACGTGCAGTTTTTTGTATATGTTTCTGATATGATGTCTTACCGTATCAACGCTAATAAAAAGCGTATCTGCAATTTCCTGATAGTTGTATCCATCTGCAAGAAGATTTAATACACTGATTTCTCTTTCACTTAAATCATAATTTTTCCCTGTTGTAAAAATATTTTGTCCTTCCTTAAATGCTGTAATAACTTGCCGTGCAATTCTGGAACTCATTGGTGAACCGCCATCATTTGCATCTTTGATAGCTTCGAGTAGTTTAGCCGGCGGTGTTTTTTTTACCAGATAACCGCAAGCCCCAGCACAAAGTGCATCAAAAACAAATTCACTTTCTTCATAGATTGTCAGCATCAGAATATTCAGGTTAGGATTTTTACTTATTGCTTTCTTAACAGCTTCAATTCCATTCATCCCCGGCAATCCTATATCCATTAACACAACATCGGGTGTGATTAAGTTAAGCTGATTCAGAAAAGATTCCGCATCTCCAAATGAGCCGATGCATTTAAATCCATCTGTTCCATTGATTAATGAAGCAAGTCCTTCTCTGATAGTTGAGTTATCTTCTATGATCGCGACGTTAATCATTTTGTAATAAGTGTTTTTAATTTATTAATTCGTCCGGGTCTGCCAATAAATCTTATAGCCGTTCCGGAATCACTTGATTTAATTTTTATTCTGCCACCAATCTGTCTGGCACGTTGTTCAATGTTTTTAAGTCCATTCCCTCGTTTAATTTTATTTTCGTCGAATCCTTTTCCATCATCCTCTGCAGATATTTCTAAAACATCATTTCTCAGATTAACACTTAAAGTAATTTTTTTGCACTGGCTGTGTTTGATGGAATTATTAATTGCTTCTTTTAAAATAGAGTAGATGTTCTGTTTAAATTCCATCGGGAGTTTAACGTCCTTTATTTTGTCAAGACGTGTAACCACTAGCGAAATACCCATCGATTCCAGAATTTCACTATACGAATTTTTTAACCTTACCAGTAAATCGTGTAATGAATCTCTTTGAGGATTTATTACCCAAACGATTTCACTCATGTTGTCAACCAATTGACGGGCAATATCACTAACCTTGCTAAGATCTGAGCTGGATTTAGTTTGATCTCTAATTATTTGTCTTGCAGCAACTTCACTAAGAATAGAGATTTCAGTTAAACCTGAGCCGATATTGTCATGTAAATCCGCTGCAAGTTTAGATTTTAACCTTTCAATTGCAAGCAAGTTTTTAATACGCAGTGTGCTAATGTAATAGATAATCCAGGCAAGCAGTAAAACTATCATCAAATAGAACCACCACATTTGCCAAAATGGGCGGAGTATTTCAATTTTTAATGAGGCATAGTTTTCATTCCAGATGCCTTCACTGTTACTTCCACGCACTTTAAAGGTATATGTGCCGGGCGCAAGATTTGTATAATTAGCTATCCTGTTAGAGGCATCAGTAAATTGCCACTCATCCTGCAAACCTTCAAGCATAAAGGAATATTGATTATCCGCCGGATCAGAATAATCTAGTGAGGCAAATTCAAATGTCAGAAAGTTTTTTTTATGATCTAATATAATTTTACTACTCTCTCCTTTGTATGGTTCATTAAAAATTTTTACTGATGTAATTACAACCTGTGGAATATAATTGTTGGTTTTTATCTCATCAGGATTAAAAAAGTTAAAGCCATTTATTCCACCAAAAAACAATTTGTTGTCTTTACCTTTATAGTATGCGCCGCCATTGAATTCAAGGCTTTGCAGTCCATCCTGCATATCAAATCTTCTAACGTCCTTGTCAGAAAGTCTAAGCTTAAATAAGCCATCATCAGAACTGATCCATAAATTTTTATTTACATCCTCAAGAATTCCATAGACAACATTACTTGTTATTCCGCTTTCGGAAGAGTATCTCATAAATTTGTTTTTAATTCTGTCGTAGCTTGTCAATCCGCCGCCAAAAGAACCAAGCCAGAGCAGTCCATCTGAATCTTCTGTAATGGTCATCAGGTTTTGAATATTAAAAATGTTAGTACCAGTAGAAATGGTAGGAAATCTTACAAATTGTCCGGTTTCGGGATTGAATTTGTTGAGACCACCTCCAAAAGTTCCAATCCAATATGTTCCATCTTTAGACTTGAATATTTTATAAACCCGGTTATCACTGATTGTGTTGTTATCTGTAACTGAGTTTTTATATTTGATAAACTTTAACTTTTTATCAAATGGATTACCTTCAACTGAAATTTTATTTAACCCGCCACCAAAAACGGCAATCCAATAAGTGTTATTATCATCTATAAAAATATCCTGAATCTGATTTCCGCCAATACTTTGTGGGTCTGTTTCAGCAAACCTGTAAACTTTGGTCTGATTGGTTTTTTTATTAAAAATATTTAGTCCACCGTCGTATGTTCCTATCCAGAGATTTCCGTAATTATCTTCTTTAATTGATCTGATGTGATTACTGCTAATAACATTTTTTAAGAAAGAGAATTTATTTTTTTCAGGATCATATTTATTTAATCCGCCTTTATAAGTTCCAATCCAAAGCATACCCTCTTCATCCTGATAAATTGCCCAAACAACATTATCATTTAAAGAGTTAGGATTTGATGGTTCATTTTTGATGTGCATAAATAAAGTGTTGTTAACCCGGATTTTTGTAATGCCGGTTCCTAGATGTGAACCTGCCCAAATTATACCGGATCTATCGACACATAAAGATAAAACATCATTATCCCCAAGTGAATTAGAGTTTAATGGATCACTAAAGAAATGTTTAAAATTCTTTTTGATTGGGTCGTATTTTAGTAAACCACCGCCAAAAGTTCCGATCCATATAAAATTACTTTTATCTTCTACAATACTCATTACAGTGTTAGTCTTTAGTTCACCTAGATGAAGCGGACATTTTTGCTTAAATATTTTTATGGTACCTGGTGAGTGCTCAAGTTGATTTGCCTCAATAAAATTCACTCCGCCGTAAAAAGTACCAACCCAAAGATTCTTTTTTGAATCCTGAAATAATGTAATAAGTTTTGAGTCGGATAATGAATATTCATCTGCTCCAATTGAAAAATTTTCAAAAACAAAATTGTTTGATTTGTTATTATTGTTAATGGTTAATCGACACAAGCCACCACCAAAAGTGGCAATCCATAGTCTTTCTTTTTCGTCAAATAGTAAATCCATTACTCTGTTTGTAGGAAGAGATTTGGGATTTTTTTTATCAGCAAAAAAATGATTTACTTTATTAAAGTTTTTATCAATTTGTATAATGCCTTTACCCCATGTTGAAATCCAGATATTTCCTTTCGTATCTTCAGTAATGGAAGTTATGGTAGTGGTTTGATTTCTTGAGAAGGAGAGAGGGTATTCATAAAATTCATCCTTCTGTTCCGGTATTGTATCAATAAACTCTAAAACATTTTTATAGGTAAAGGTTTCTGTTTTTCTGTCAAATTTGTTCAGATTGCCATCTATAGTACCAATCCAGATAATACCATTTTTATCTTCATAAAGTGCGCTGGTTCCATCATCTGAAAGAGATGAAGGGTCTTTAGGATCATGCAGATAAACCACAAACTTATAACCATCGTATCTATTTAAACCACTGCGGGTGGCAAACCACATATAGCCCCGGCTATCCTGAATGGAACTTAAAATAGTGCTTTGGGATAATCCATCTTCAACTTTTAACTGATGAAAAATGTATTCATCATTTTTAGTTTTACCGCTAAATACAGATGTGATGAGTATCATTAAAATGATAATGAGTGAGATATTTAACTTGTCCGCAGGCATATAGTATTTAAATTGCTGATGTAATTGAACTAAAAAAACTATGGTAAGTTAAAATTTTATTAGAAAACATTCTTATTTATTTATTGATTTAATAATAAAAGAAAGGTAAAAGATGAAAAAGACAATTTATCGTTCCGAAGACAGAGGAAAAGCCAATTATGGATGGTTGAATACAAAGTATAGTTTCAGTTTTTCAGATTATTATAACCCTGATATGATGAACTTTGGGATGTTGCGTGTATTAAACGATGATATTGTTGCACCCGGAATGGGTTTTGGTACTCATCCGCATAATAATATGGAGATAGTTACTTTAATATTAGAAGGTGCTCTTGAGCATAAAGATAGTATGGGCACGGGTGCTGTGATTTACAAAGATGAAATTCAGGTTATGTCTGCCGGTTCCGGAATAACTCACTCAGAATTTAATCCATCAAAAGATGAGCCTGTAAATCTTTTGCAGTTATGGATTTTTCCAAAAGAGAAAAACATCAAACCAAGATATGATCAGAAGGCTTTTCCATCTGAAGAAAGAAAAAACTCTTTAGTTACTGCAGTATCAGGATTAAATAAGAATGGTTCATTGTACATTCATCAAAATGCAGAAATTAATCTGGGATATTTTGAAAAGGACAGAACAATTGAATATAATTTAAACAACCCCGGCAATGGAGTTTATATTTTCCTGATAGAAGGATATGCAGTTATTGAAGATGAAGCAATTTTTAAGAGAGATGCAATTGGTATTTCAGATGCAGATAAAATCAAATTAAGTTTTCTGGATGATACAAAATTTATTCTGATTGAAGTTCCGATGAATTAATTGTTTTGATTCTCTTCATAAAGGATTTGGTTAGGTATAAAAAACCCAAAACCGGATCCTTTTTTTATTTCATACATAAATAAAAGTATTACTGGTATGTGCTCTATGTACTTGATGTAGGGATTAATATTATTTAAATGATAAAGCGGAATCAGAAAGGAATACATAAGCAAAGAAAATTTTGGACTGAACACCAGTGGCAAAATTAACCAGGTGTAATACCACGGGAACTGTGTGGGACTGATTAAAAACATTATCGCAATTACCATCAGAATTTTATTTACAAGATCCTGATTATCTGTTGCGGCTTTTCTTATTAACCATAAAATTGTAATCAACATTATTCCAACTGTAATCCACCTTGCAACACAATCGGCGCATACATAATAAATGTTAAATAATTTGGTAAATAATTCTATGCCGTCTTTAAGCAGTGAATAAAATCCTGCATTGTTAATCCAGTTGGCTGCATACTTGATAAAACCCTGATTTTCATCCCAACCGGCTCTTAAAACCGGAATGAAGATCACTAAAACAAAAACTGAAAATGCAAAAACACTTCCAATAAGTTTGGATTTATTATTTACCAGTTGCCGTATGTAAAAAGGAAATAATAAAATTGGCCAGAGTTTAAATCCTACAGCCAATGCCAAAGTGATACTTGCAGTAATCGGTTCATTTCTTAAAAAAAAATAAAGTGAAATGGCTGTAAAAAGCAAAGCGAATAAATCATAATGGGCACTGTTAAAAAACTCGTGTAATACAATTGGGTTTAACCAATAAATCGCAACAAAAGACGGTGGTAATTTTAGTTCGCGTAAAATTTTTATCAGGAAGAAAAGTAAAACAATATCTGCTAACAACATTAAAAACTTCCAGCCTGTAACACTCCAGGGAAATAACAGATATGAAATTGCAAACATTATTTGCGATAATGCCGGATAAAGAGTTCGTATTTTCGGATGATTTATTTTATTAATCACATCACCGGATTCTTCTGCAAGCTTTAATATTTTTTCAGGTACATCAGGATGCTGCTGCTGAACCTGTAAAGGACTAAGATAATACGGATTGAATTCATTAGCTGTTACAGCGCCATCCCACAAGTATCTGTAAAAATCATCTTCTAAAATTGGGGTTGACGGAATAATTATGATTCGTGCCATCAGTCCGGTAAAAATTATCCAGGCAACCCAGCTTTCTTTGATAGGCAGTTTTGTAATATTTATTACAGCAAGAAAGAAAAGAATGCCGATTAAAATCCTTTGAGCCACAAAAAGAATTCTGTCAGTTTTTCCGGGGTTGGAGTCATAAACAAGCGTGTGTGAAATCAGCAAAGTGTAAACAGCGTATAAAATAATCCCCACACCAAGTAATAACCAGATTGTTTTACCTTTCAAAATTTCATTTGCAATTTTGGGCAGGTTGTTCATTTCTATTTTATTATTTTAATCCAGGGATAGGATGAATCTTTACCAAATGCGATATCTAATATTTTGTTAGAAAATTTTCTGGGATCAAATAAAATTTTACAGTTAAAATTTGAAAAACTTTTATAAGTGTAAAAAAAATATTTTTCTTTCATTTCAGGAACACCAATCAGGTCAAAATATCTGAAAAGTTTTTTCCTTGCCTCATCCACTTCATCTTCTTCAAATATCTGTGTGTCGATTATATGAATCTCGCCATAAGACTTTAACAAATAAAAAAGTTCTCTCATCAGATTTCGTAAATCAGAAAAATACTGCAACGATGAATTAAGAATAATCATATCAAAAGAAGAGCGGGGGAATTTAACCTGAAATAAATCTGCATAAATGAACTTTAAATTATCAGAAGCAAATAATCTTGCGCCCTGTTTTAATTTATGTAAGTTTACATCCACGCAATAAAAATAATGTTTCTGCTCTCTAAGTATCTGCGAAGCAAACCAACCGTTGCCTCCTCCGATATCAAGAATGTTTAATCCGGGCTTTTTGGTAATTAAATAATCTTTAATTCTTAAAAATGATTTAACTCTTAAGTCCCACTCATTTTTATGCGGATTAAATTTTGAAGCAAATGGCAGTAATCGTACTTCTTCGTCGGTGTAAAGTCTTTCTTCCGACTTTAAAATTTTATGGTAGGCTTTTTCAAATGATTTATCAGGCTCGGATAACTTTAATACGCCGTTTTCAGGATTCAGCTGATGTAACTCTTCAAGAATCATATGTTATTTAAATGTTTATCTAAATTTAAAGTAATATCCTGATATTGTCATTGATTAATAGGTTGGGCAGGCATTTTTCTTTATGTATTTTTACATTAATAAAAAAAATTTTTTAACCTCTTGTAGATGAGGGAATAATGGAAAAACTTTTGTTACTTGGCGCCGAAGCTATTGCTCAAGGCGCAATTGATGGGGGAATGTCGGGAATATACGCTTACCCCGGTACACCTTCCACAGAAATAACCGAATATGTTCAAAACAATAAAATTGCAGTTGAAAGAAATATTCATCGTCAATGGTCTGCTAACGAAAAAACCGCGATGGAAGCAGCACTTGGAATGAGTTACGCTGGCAGGCGGGCAATGGTCTGTATGAAACACGTTGGATTAAATGTTGCTGCGGATGCTTTTATTAATTCTGCAATAACCGGAGTTAATGGTGGGTTGATAGTAACTGTTGCTGATGATCCTTCGATGCATTCATCACAAAACGAACAGGACTCCCGTTTTTATGGTAAGTTTGCAATGATACCAATATTTGAGCCTTCAAATCAGCAGGAAGCTTATGATATGGCTTATGAAGGATTTGAACTCTCGGAAAAATTAAAAGTACCGGTTTTAATCAGAATAACAACACGTCTGTCCCATTCACGCTCGGGGGTGGAAACAAGACCATTAAAGAACGAGAATAAACTCAGTTATCCTGAAGATCCGATTCAGTTTGTACTTCTTCCATCTAATGCAAGGAAAAGATACAAAGGCTTGCTAAGTATTCAATCACTTATGGAGCAGGAATCTGAGCACTCCGCATTTAACACTTACTATCCGGGACGAAATAAATCACTTGGCATAATTGCGTGTGGGATATCATTTAATTATCTGATGGAAAATTATCCTGAAAGAGTAAGCCCTTATCCGATACTTCAAATTGGTCAGTATCCACTGCCTTTCACTAAAATTGAAAAAATAGTCAATGAGTGTGATTACGTACTTGTGCTCGAAGATGGATATCCATTCGTTGAAGAATTACTAAAAGGATATTTAGATAAATCAGGAAAAATTAAAGGCAGATTTGATGGTACAATTCCGCGTGATGGAGAGCTAAATCCTGATATTGTTGCAAAAGCTTTGGGCAAAGAAGTTAAAAGAGGTTTAAAAATTCCGGCAATTGTTGCAAACCGCCCACCGGAGCTATGTTCAGGCTGCAGTCATCGGGATATTTACAATGCACTTAATGAAACGATGAAAGAATTCGGAAAGCAAAAAGTTTTTTCTGATATTGGTTGCTACACACTTGGCGCTTTGCCTCCGTGGAATTCAATCAATTCCTGTGTTGATATGGGTGCATCAATAACAATGGCTAAAGGAGCTGCAGATGCAGGTGTAAGACCAGCTATTGCTGTTATTGGTGATTCTACTTTTACACATAGTGGAATGACTGCTTTACTTGATTGCGTGTATGAGAAAACTCCTGTAACAATCATAATTTCTGATAACTCAACAACAGCTATGACGGGGGGACAAGATTCACACGCAACAGGAAGATTGGAAGAAATTTGTATTGGTCTTGGTGTTGAACCTGAACACGTAAGAGTTCTCACACCTTTACCAAAGTATCACGATGAAATGGTTAAAGTACTTCGTGAAGAAATTTTATATGAAGGGGTTTCAGTAATAATTCCACGAAGAGAATGTATTCAAACTGCCAGCAGAAGTAAAAAGGAACAGAAAGTAAAAGCAGAAGGAGTTGTGCAATGAAATCAGATATTATTTTAGCTGGAGTTGGCGGACAGGGCATTCTTTCAATAGCTGCAGTAGTAGGAATGGCAGCTCTGGAAAATCATCTTTACTTAAAACAGGCAGAAGTTCATGGAATGAGTCAGAGAGGCGGTGCCGTACAATCGCACCTTAGAGTTTCTGAAAAAGAGATTGCAAGCGATCTGATTCCCGAAGGAAAAGCAGATATAATAATTTCAGTTGAACCAATGGAATCATTACGCTATTTGCCATGGCTTTCAGAAATCGGATGGCTTGTTACAAACACAACTCCTTTTGTAAATATTCCGGATTATCCTGATATGAAAGCGTTATTGTCTGAGATAGAAAAATTACCCAACCACATAGCGCTTAATGCAGATGAAATAGCCAGACAGGTTAAATCACCGCGCTCTTCAAATATGGTGGTGTTGGGAGCCTCGTCTCCGTTTATTGATATTCCATATCAATCACTTGAGAATGGTATAAAAAAAATCTTTTCAAGAAAAGGGGAGAAAGTAGTTGAACTAAATATTGCGGCGTTAAAAGCAGGACGGGAATTTGCTGAAGTCCGTATGAATTAAATAATTTATTTACCGCTGAGATGCAAAGTAGCCAAGAAATTACTCTGCATCTCCGCGATGAAAAATGACTTAGGATTTTGCCCAGGCTTCTACATCATCAGCTTCTTTTGGTATTGGTCTGCCAAGTACTTTATATCCGTTTTGAGTTACAAGAATGTTATCCTCGATTCTTATCCCACCAAAGTTTCTGAATTCTTCAACCTTATCATAATTAATAAAGTTTTTAAATTTCTTTTTAGCCTTCCACTGATCAATTAATTCCGGTATAAAATAAATTCCCGGTTCGCATGTGAAAACAAAACCAGGTTTTAATTCTTTAGCCAATCTTAAGTATCCCAATCCAAACTGATCGCTTCGTTTAGTTTTTTCATCATAGCCCACATAATTCTCACCAAGGTTTTCCATATCGTGTACATCAAGTCCCATCATATGTCCAAGACCGTGCGGGAAAAACAGTGCGTGTGCACCAGCTTTTACAGCAGCATTCAAATCACCTTTCATAATACCTAATTGTGATAATCCTGCGGCAATAATTTTGGCTGCAGTCAGATGTACATCAACATGCTTAACGCCAGGTTTAATCATATTTATTGCATTCTTTTGTGCAGTAAGTACAATTTCATAAATCTCTCTTTGCTGATAAGAAAATTTTCCGCCAACTGGAGTTGTTCTGGTTATATCGCTTGCGTAATGCAATAAAGATTCTGCACCTGTATCGCAAACCAGCAGATCACCTTCTTTAAGAACATTTCCGTGGTAATGATTATGTAGCGTTTGACCATCTTTAGAAACAATAGCAGGGAATGAGAGTCCCGCTCCTAATGAAAGAGCAATTCCTTCAATAGTGCCAGCGATGTCTCTTTCAATAACACCGGGTTTTGCCATACGCATTGCTGTTGTGTGCATCTGATAAGCAATTTCCATCGCGTATTCAATCTCTGCAACTTCTTCTTCGCCTTTAACGGAACGCTGCGCAACAACTGCTTCAACTAATTTTTTAGAGATTTTATTTTTTAGTTTGTATGGATTTTCATCAAGCAATTCTGAAAGCTTAAGTGTCTGATCACCTCTGTAAGTTGGCAGGAAATGTATTTTGATATCTTTTTTCTTTTTTGAAGTAAGATATTTTTTCAGTTTATCTATTGTATCCGAATTTTCAACACCAACTTGTTCTGCTAACTCAGATAGTTTTGGTTGTGGACCCATCCAAACTATGTCCTCAAGTGTAAATTCGTATCCAAACAAAAATTCTTTATTGTCATCAACATCAATTATTCCGATCATATTCGGAATGTCAATTCCAAAATAGTAAAGAAATGTACTATCTTGTCTAAAGCTATAGGTATTAGCAGGATAATTCATTGGTGATTCATCATTACCTAAAATCAGAATGACACCGGTTTTAAAGTTTTTCTTTAGTTCATTTCTTCTATCGATATAAACTTGTTTATCAAACATAACTGCTCCATAAAGGATTTAATTGATAATAATTTACTGTAAAATTAGAAAATAATTGAGTGGATTTCCAGAAAGAATAAAAAATATGTGATGGAAGTTATGGAAAGACTTGCTGATATAATCTTTTAGCTTTTAGTCTTTGCGTTTGATTTTCTATAAATGAAATATAATCCCGCCAACACAAACGGTATGCTTAACAATTGACCCATATTTAAAAATAAGCTTTGCTCAAAAGCGGATTGATTTTCTTTTACAAACTCAACTATAAACCTGAAACCAAAAATCAGAATGAGAAATAATCCAAATAAAAATCCCTCTTTAAACTTTTTTTGAGTTTTATAGTAAACAAAATAAAGTATAAAAAATGAAATGAAGTAAAATATTGATTCATAAAGCTGTGCGGGATGTCTTGGGATATCATCAACTCGTGCAAATATAAATGCCCATGGAACATCAGCAGCTTTTCCGATGATTTCTGAATTAAAAAGATTACCTAATCTGATCAATGCACCGCCGAGCGCAACAACTATAACCAATCTATCAAGTATCCAGAGCATACTTGTTGATTTTAACTTTTTACTGACAAGATAAATCGCGATTAGAATTCCGATAGCAGCCCCATGACTAGCGAGACCTCCTTCCCAGACTTTTATTATCTGTAATGGATTGGATAAATAATAAACAGGATCATAAAACAAACAATGACCAAGTCGTGCCCCAATAACTGTGCCTGCAATTACGTAAAGAGAAAGCTGTTCAATATCTGATTGAGGTCTTTTTTCACTTTTAAAAATTTTTCCCAGAATGATGTATCCTAACACAAAACCTAATGCGAAAAGAAATCCATACCATCTTAAAGAAAACGGACCCAATTTCATTATTTCAGGACTAACATTCCAGAAAATTGATGTAATCATTTTGGCACTTTAAAATTGTTTTGTGATTGATTGTAATTATTCTTCTTTCTTCTTTTTAGAAGTCTTTTTTCTTCCTTTGGATTCAGCGGCATTATTTGCAAGCTCAACGCATTCTTCAAATGTAAAAGAAGAAGGCTCACGATCTTTAGGAAGTTTTACATTTTTCTTTCCAGCTTTAAGATAAGGTCCCCATCTTCCATTAAGAATCTGATAACCTGGATCTTCATCAAAAACTTTAATGAACTTTTCAGAATCTGCTACTCTTTTTGCTTCGATAACTTCTATTGCTTCTTCTTCAGTAATTGTGTGGGGATCATAATCTTTTTTTAGAGAATAGAACTTTCCATCGTGCCTCAAATATGGTCCGAATCTGCCGATTGCAGCAACAATTTCTTTTTCCTCAAACTTACCCACTACTCTTGGAAGTTTGAACAATTCAAGTGCCTCTTCCAGAGTAATCAATTCTAATTTTTGATCTCTTCGTAAACCGGCATATTCTGGTTTTGCTTCCGGATTGTTTGGATCAGTTAGTTGTGCAACCGGTCCAAATCTTGCCATACGAACTGAAACTGTTTTATTTGTTTTGGGATCTACACCAAGAATTCTTTCTCCGCTTACTCTTTCACTTTTCTCAATAGTATGTTCAACCTTTTGGTGGAATGGATGGTAGAACTCACGCAGCATGTCGAAATAATCCATTTTACCCATTGCAATTTCATCAAGTTCTTCTTCAACATGGGCAGTAAATTGATAATCCATTATCTGCGGAAAATGTTCATTAAGAAAATCTGTTACAAGCATAGCAATATCAGCCGGAAAAAGTTTTCCTTTATCAGCACCGGTAATCTCTGTTTTAACTTCGTTCACAATGTTTTTTTTACTATTAAGAGTGATTACCTGATATTTACGTTCTGTGCCCATTCGTTCTTCTTTATGGACATATCCTCTTTTTTGAATTGTGCTGATAGTTGGAGCATAAGTTGATGGTCTGCCAATTCCCAATTCTTCCAGTTTTTTAACAAGACTTGCCTCGGTGTATCGTGCAGGAGGTCTTGTAAATCTTTCTGTGGCAGTAAACTCTTTCATCTCGAGCTTCTGACCAACTTTAAGCGGAGGAAGAATTGCTTCTTCTCCGTTGTCTCCGTTTTCATCATCTGTATCTTCAAGATAAACTTTCAGAAATCCATCAAATTTTATAACCTCACCCTTTGCAGTAAAAAGATCATCAAGTCCTGAGATTTTAATTTTAACAGTTGTTCTTTCGATTTCAGCATCACTCATTTGGGAGGCGATTGCACGTTTCCAGATTAATTCATAAAGAGCTTTTTCATCTTTAGGAACGGAAATAGTTTCAGCATTAAAATCAGTTGGTCTGATTGCTTCGTGAGCTTCTTGTGCTGTAGATGATTTGGTTTTGTATTGTCTTCTTTGAAGATATTCTTTCCCAAAATCATGCTTTATCGTCTGCTCGGCAGCATCAAGAGCAAAATCAGAAAGATTGACGGAATCAGTACGCATGTATGTTATTTTACCTGCCTCGTACAATCTTTGTGCAATAAGCATTGTACGGGAAACAGAAAATCTTAATTTTCTTGCTGCTTCCTGCTGAAGTGTTGAAGTAGTAAATGGTGCGGCAGGCGATCTTTTTACGGGTTTCTTTTCAACATCTTCAACAATAAAATCTGAACCGGAACATTTAATTAAAAAATCTTTAGCTTCATTTTCATCTTTAAGATATCTGGCAAGCTCTGCTTTAAGATTGTATGAGTTACCATTTTCATCTTTCACGATAAAATTTGCAACAACTTTAAACCTTGATTCAGGAGTGAATGAATCAATTTCTCTTTCTCGCTCAACAATTAATCTGACAGCAACCGATTGCACTCTGCCGGCAGAAAGTTTAGATCTGATTTTTCTCCAAAGAATTCCTGATACTTCAAATCCAACCAATCTATCCAAAATTCTTCTTGCCTGCTGGGCATTTACAAGATTATAATCAATACCACGTGGATTTTTAATTGCATTCAGGATTGCTGTTTTAGTGATTTCATCAAAAACAATTCGTTTGATCTTTTTATCCTCAAGCTCCAATGCTTCTTTCAGATGCCAGGAAATAGCCTCTCCTTCACGGTCTTCATCAGTGGCAAGCCAAACAGTCTCAGCTTTTTTAGATAATTTTTTTAATTCGGTAACAACTTTCTTTTTATCTTCAGGAATTTTATAAATCGGAGTAAAATTGTTTGCAATGTCCACTCCTTTATTCTTCTTAACTAAATCACGAATGTGACCATAACTTGAAGTAACAAGAAAATCTTTACCCAGATAACTTTCAATTGTTTTTGCTTTTGCCGGGGATTCTACAATAACTAAATTTTTTGGCATTTCCTTAATTCGATATTCTTTTTTAAAAAACGCCTGCAAATTAACCGATAAAAAAAACAAAATTCAAAGATATTATTTATAGAAAGATGAAAAGATGATTATTTCATCAGATTTTCTAACTATTTTTACAATAATGATTGTAACATAAATCACAGTTAATTGATGGATCTTAAGAAAATATACAGGACTTTGTTAACAATAATTACGTTCCCATTTATTGTAATAATAAAAATTTATCAGATATTAATTTCTCCAATACTGCCCTCATCCTGCAGATACACACCAACCTGTTCACACTACACGCTTGAGGCATTGAAAAAATATGGTATCTTCAAAGGTGGATGGCTGGGTATTAAAAGAATTTCAAGATGTCATCCCTGGGGAGGCAGTGGATATGATCCTGTACCGTAATGTAATATGAGTAAACAACACAACACAAATAAAAAATCATTTAAGAAAAAAATGCTAGCAGCCTTTAAGTGGGTTGTAAAAGCTGCCGTGGTATTTTTTATTGCTTCAGTGCTTTTAATCTTTTTAATGAGATGGATAAATCCAGTTACAAGTTCAATTATGATTCAGAGACAAATATCCACGATCATAAAAGGCGAATTTAATTTTGTTAAATATAATTGGATTGATTACGATGATGTTTCTAAATATCTGCCAATAGCTTTCGTAGCTGCAGAGGATCAGAATTTTCCAAAACATTTTGGATTCGATTTCAAACAGATTGAAAAAGCATTAAAGCAAAATAAAAGAGGTAAAAGAATAAGAGGGGCAAGCACTATAACTCAGCAGGTAGCAAAAAATTTATTTTTGTGGGAAGGAAAAAGTTTTGTTAGAAAGGGAATAGAAGCCTACTTCACATTATTGATTGAACTACTTTGGAGTAAAAAAAGAATATTAGAAGTACATATGAATATTGCAGAAATGGGAAATAATATTTTTGGAGTTGGAACTGCGAGCTGGGCATACTTCAAAAAGAGTCCTGCAAAGCTGACACTAGCACAATCTGCTTTATTAGCGGCTATACTTCCCAACCCAAACAGATACTCGGCAGTAAAACCATCAGGTTATGTTAGAGGAAGACAAAACTGGATTATCAGACAAGTAAATTCTTTGGGCGGACCTGATTATTTAAAGGATATTTAATCTCACATCATTTAGTACAAAATGATTAAAAACTTTTTGGATTATTTATATCAACTAAACTTATCTGAATCAATAAATATTATTGTCCATTCAAGTTATAAAAGAATAAATTCTACATTCTTGCAAACAGCACCAAATGATCTAATAAATAGCTTAAAAAATATATTAACAAAAAACGGCTCAATCATTTTTCCCACATTTACATACTGCTTCAAAAAATCTTCAGGCGATTATGAAGTTTTTGACAGATTAAACTCAAAAAGCAAGGTTGGATTGTTGTCTGAGACTTTCAGATTGAGTGAAGGAGTGATAAGAACTTCATCTCCAACTCATTCTTTTGCCTTGTGGGGAAATGTAACAAAATATATTGATGAAAATAATTCACCTGAAAGTCCGCTTGGTAAAGAAAGTGTTCTTGATTGGTTTACTCATCAGCCGAATTCATTTGTATTTATGCTTGGCACTGATTTTTCATCACTTACTTACGGACATTATCTTGAAATTGCTGCAAAAGTTCCCTGGTATGATTATTCCCCCTGGGATTATTTGAATGTTTTACCAATTGGTGTTTCTATTTCAGGAGAACAACAATTAAAAGAGATTCCAGGTTGTGCTAAAGGATTTATTAAGTTTGAAGAACATCTGCTTGAAAATAATCTGATAAAAAAATTTGAGTTTAACGGATTAAGTTCATATCTGATTAGAATAAAATTATTATATGATGATGGAATAAAATATTTTTCAGAAAACTATCGGGATCTTTTATGTGCTGCAGGCACTTGTCCTGCCTGCGATTCCAGAAGGGAAAAATTTTTATGAGAATTTTGTTATTACTTATTCTTTCTCTCCTCTTTATCCGATGTTCATCAGAGAAATATTCTGAAAAAGATTTTTATTCTGAGGCAACATTAAAAGAAGAAAGAGAAAAATTTTTAGAACAAACAGTCAATCACACAATCAACCAATCATTGACGCTTCCATTAAGTGATTTGACAGAAGAAAAATATATTTCAGCTTTCTGGGCAATGGAATTGATACAATACAGAAATGAAATCACCAACGAAGCGATAAAGAAATCTTTTAATGATTTTCATAATCGTTATTTGTCTTTTCAACGAGCTTTGCTTGAAGTTGTTTACAGTTTATATCAGAATGAATTTGCAAATGATATTAAAGCTCTGATTCCAACAATTAACAATCCAAAACTCTTTGCGATGTGCATTCACTATCTGAAAAATTCAACCCGAATTAATGAACTTAAGGAATATACTTTTGCATTCGAATCAAAGTTTATGAAAGTAGCTGAAGATCCTATCATCAAAATGTTGAAATATGATTTGGATAATGAATTCAGAAAGAAGCTTACCACTCCGCCATTGATTGATTTGCTTAAAAAAGATTTTGGCAGCAATAAAATTGTTATGTATTCATTTCAGAGATTGAACAGAGATTTCCCTGGTTTGTTGGTAATAAAAAATGCTGATGGAAAATTTCTTCGTGAAAGTAATGGTGAAATATTTTCAGTTCCTCAGTTAGCAAGAGCCGTGACAGATCTTCCCGGTTACATTACAAATGGAAATACACCTGAGGGCATTCTATCAATTCAGGGATTTGATGTTTCAAAAAATATTTTTATCGGTCCAACTCCAAATATTCAATTAGTTCTTCCATTTGAAGTTAATCCTGAAATTTATTTTCACAAGGAGGTGAATGATACAATCTGGACGGAAGAGCACTATAAAAACTTGCTTCCCAATTCCTGGAAAGACTACCTCCCAATTTACGAAGCATTTTATGCGGGCAAAGCCGGAAGGAATGAAATAATTTCTCACGGCACTACAATCAATCCGGAATTTTATAAATATAAAACATATTATCCTTTCACTCCATCGCTTGGGTGTTTAACTACCAAAGAAATATGGAATGAAGAAACAGGAAGGTTAAAAGACAGCGATCAAATAAAGTTGATGAATGCATTATCATCACTGAAAACTCAAGAAGGATATTTTATTGTTGTTAATCTTGATGATAAGAATTCATCTGTCGAGTTAGATGAAGTGAAAGAAATTATAATGAAAGCTGAAATTAAATAATGAGTATAATTGATATAATCATAGTCGCTTCATATCTAATCATAATAACTCTAATCGGAGTTTATTTCGAGAGAAAAGCTTCAACAGGAATTGATTCTTACTTTCTTGGTAATAGAAAAATTCCCTGGTGGGCACTTGGTGCATCTGGAATGGCATCGAACTTTGATGTGAGCGGTACTATGATAAATGTTGCATTGATTTATGCATTTGGTGCTGTTGGTTTTTTTGTTGAAATGCGCGGCGGACTTGTTCTCATTATGGCTTTCCTGATGATCTTTATGGGTAAGTGGAATCGCCGCTCAAAAGTTATGACTCTTTCAGAATGGATGACATACAGATTCGGCGATGGAATTCAGGGAAAATCGGCAAGAATAATTTCGGCATTCTCAACTCTCATAATAACTATTGCGATTGTCTCTTACTTTGCTATCGGAGCCGGAAAGTTTATTGGTGATGTTTTGAATATTCCAAATTACTTTGGGCTATCATCCGAGTTTTGGGCAGCGGCAATAATTATATCTTTAACTACTCTTTACACAGTTGCCAGTGGTTTGCAGGGAGTTGTATGGACAGATGTCTTTCAAGGAATTTTAATTTTTATAATGATAGTTGTTGTGTGTACAATTGCAATAATGTCATCAAACATTCCCGAGAGTTTTTTTATTTCTGTTCCTTTGAAAGATGGAGGATTTCTTCCAGTCGAAACAACAAAAGATGGCTGGACGAGTATTATTCCTTCGTGGGAACTTAACTTCCCTGAAAATTCTGCATATTCAATTTATAATCTCTTTGGAGTTGCGCTGATTTTTTATTTGATAAAAGTTATAATTGAGGGAAGCGCAGGCACAGGCGGATATATGGCTCAGAGATTTTTTGCCGCCAGAAGTGATCGTGATGCAGGTTTGCTTTCCCTGTTCTGGATTTTTCTTCTTTCATTTCGCTGGCCTTTTATTGCTGCTGTTGCTGTGCTTGGAATTTCTTTTGGTGTGAGTTCGGGAGAAATTATTTCTGATCCTGAAAAAGTTTTACCAATAGTAATTTTCAATATTCTCCCAACCGGATTAAAAGGATTGTTAGTCGCTGGTCTGATGGCAGCGGCAATGTCAACTTTCAGCTCACTCATTAATTCAGGTGCATCTTACTGGGTAAAAGATGTTTATCAGGAATTTATAAATCCAAAAGCGGATGAACGAAAACTCATCTTGCACAGTCGGGTTGCTTCTTTATTGATTGTGTTGTTAGGACTTTTTCTCGCTTCGGGAATAAAAAGCATAAATGAAATTTGGGGTTGGTTGACAATGGGACTTGGAGCAGGTATGGTTGTTCCTCTCTTAATCAGATGGTACTGGTGGAGAATGAATGGTTACGGATTTACAATCGGGACAATCTTCGGAATGGGTTCAGCGATTATACAAAAATTATTTTATCCTGATGCAACAGAGTATCTTTCATTTGCAATATTAGTAGTGTCATCATTCTCTGCTACGATAATCGGAACATTGCTTACAGAGCAAACAAGCAAAGAAACATTAATTAATTTTTATAAAACAACCCGTCCGTTTGGATTCTGGAAGCCAATAAAATCATTATTACCGAATGAGAAAAAAAATCAGATTAACTTTGAAAACAGAAGAGACATAATTGCAATTTGTATTGCATTGCCCTGGCAGATAGTTTTATTCTTAGCAGGAATGACAGTTATTCTAAAAAGGTTTGATTTATTCTTTTATCTTTTGATGATTTTAATATTTCTCTCGACAGGACTTTATTATTTCTGGTTCAGGCATTTATCAAAAGAAGTGAGGGTGGAATAATATCAATAGCAGAACAGACAGCCTGCCTGCAAAGAGAGGGAGTCTGTTCACTACAAGGATTTTATGATGTAGGGAACAGATTCCTATCCGTTCCGTTTTTAAGTGCCAGTCTTTAATTCATCTTGTTTATTAAATTCACAACAACTTTTGTAATTACATCCTTCTCCTTCGGATCACTCTCAGCAATCAATAGACAAAGCGCAACCAATGCATTATCAGCAATTCTTTTTCTGTCATTTTTTCCGTAAAGAGAATTATTCATTTCAAGAAACCATAAAAATAAAGCAGCGGCAATTCGTTTATTACCATCAACGAAAGAGTGATTTTAAATGGTAAAATAAAGTAGGTGTGCAGCTTTTTCTTCGATGCTTGGAAAAAGTTCTTTTTTTCCGAATGTTTGATACAGCGCTCCAATGGTTCCCTTAAAAGATTCATCTTTTTCTTTACCAAATAAAGCAGAGCCGCCAAATTTCTCTTTTAACTTCTTAATGACTTTTATAGATGATTGATAATCAATTCTGAATAGCTCGTCTTTGCTTGTCTTCTCTATTTTCATCCTTTGATGATCATAGTCATCAAGTAAATCAAGCGCTCTTGCATAATCAGATACAACCTTTAAAATTCCTGAAAACTCATCACGATTTAAGTGGTAGTGTTCGACAACATTTGAAAATATTTCAAGAGTTTTTTCAATCTCTTTTATTCTTTCAGTCTGCTCCTTAAGTCTTTTCTCATTTAATGCATACCCCTTAACCAAATACTCCTTCAACACACTATTTGCCCAGATTCTAAACTGAGTTCCTCTCTTCGATTTAACTCTATACCCGACAGATATGATTACATCAAGGTTGTAAAATTTAGTATTGTAAACTTTTCCATCGGAAGCAGTTATCCGGAAATTCCGGATAACTGAGTTTTCCAATAATTCTCCCTCTAAAAATACATTTTTAATATGTTCATTTATTGTTCGAATATTTTTGTCAAATAGTAATGACATTTGTTTCTGTGTCAGCCAAACTGTTTCTTCCTCAAGCTTTACATCAAGTTGAGCTGAGCCGTCACTGGCTTTATAAATTACTATTTCACCTTTTGGCTGATTTGAATTTTTTATAACAAATAGGAATAAGTTTTATTATAAAAATAATTGAAATTCAACTGGATTCTAACTTCTCCAGAAAATCTTTTGCTTTGTGAAGAAGCTTGTAACTATTGCTGCAATAAGGGTTACAATTAATCCTTTAAGAAAACCAAGCCAGGGATTTATTAAAAGGTAATTGAGAAGAGTTGAAATTCCAGTCAGAGCAAATACCGGCATAACGATGTGACTATTTGAAAGATAAGCAATCATTGGATTCTGTCCATTATCAATCAACAATTGAATATACTTTTGCTTTCTGAAATAATCTGTAATAATTGAAAATGAAATTAAACAGAATATTGCAAGTCCGGTGGTTACAAGATAATAAGAAAGAGTTGAAGGATCTTTTTTAATCCCGCCTTCAAAAGATTCAAAAGAAAGACCGAGTAACAACCAGAATGATGCCCAGTAAAAAATTTGTTTGTAAAAAATGAACAATTCTGATTTTGATTTATTCAGTATCAAATAGATTATTATGAGTAATGCGATGTTGCCGATAAGATTCATCAGTAACATCCTTGTATAAAGTCCAAATAAGTTCCAAACTATTATTCCTGTTGATAATATTAACAAAAAAGTTGCTAGATATTTTTTATCAGAATAGTTATTCGTGTTAGCTGATTTCATCCAATTGTAAATCAGGTCACCAATGATTGTTCCGGGTATTACAATGAAAAGATATTGCAGATAATAAAATTTGTAAATTTCAGGAACCGGAGTTGCATCCCAGATAATTTTTGTCCAGCTTCCTTCAATGTTGTGAGTAATTCTGAATGCAAGAAAAAAAGCAAGTATGCCCAGTCGCAATAAAATTTTATCCTGCGTGAATAGCCAGATAATACTTCCGAATAATGCAACATTTGCAAGAACTAAAATTATGATATCACTTCTGCTTAGAAGAAACCCACTTCCTTTTGTGTATGTTAATTGTGAAAATAAAATTACAGCTCCGATACCGGTTATTATTTTAATAGCAAGAGCTAACCTTGCATTTATAGTATTAGGATAGCGAAAGTAAATAAGAAACAAAATAACAAAACCTATCAGTCCAATTAACCAATGAAATGATTCCGGACTTCCGCTTAATGCATAAGGTTTTGAATGCTGAAGAAACAATGCAAAAACGACAAGAAGAAATCCTCTTTGAATTGCCTGCCAGATTATTTTCAATTTTCCTGCACCTTGTTCTATTCTTCTTCTCAATGCAAATGGAAAAGCTGCTCCCATCGCAAAAAGAAAGAATGGAAAAACTAAATCAACCCAGGTTATACCCGGAACATTTGGATTGAAAGTGTGATCAGGAGGAGGAAGTTGGGCGTGATACATCCATCCCGGTAATGCAGCGGGACCAAAGAAAGGGATTGTGCCTGAGAGAATCATTGTGATGATTGCAAATCCCCTTAAAGCATCGAGAGCATCGGCACGTTTAGACACAAAAGCCTCACCCAACCCCCTGCCTTACCGTCAGGCAGGTCTCCAAAGGAGAGGGCTTTTTAATCTGGTAGTTAATCATCTGAGTAAAATCATTTTTTTAGTTTGAGAGAAATTTCCTGCTGTTAGTTTGTAAAAATATACTCCGCTTGATAATCTACTTGCATTAAATTCAACTTCGTAAATTCCCGCTGATTGATTTTCATTTACCAATGTTGCTACTTCTCTTCCAAGTAAATCATAAACTTTTAATGTAATTAGTTTGTCACTCTGAGCTTGACGAAGAGTGACACCTGCTCCGTCATCCTTCGACAGGCTCAGGATGACATCAGGAATTGTGTAACGGATCTTTGTTACTGGATTGTACGAATAGATGGCTTCGCCAAATGGATTTGGATAGTTCTGCTCTAATACAAATTCTGTTGGTATTGTTTCATTGCTTTCTTTCTCATCTTCTACATCTGTTACTACTACATCAGGTGATAACTTCCTGTTTATCATTATCATTACTGCATCTGCTGTTAAGTATTTTCCTGCCTCTAAATATGTGTTGTCTATCTTTATTACTTTTTTATTCCCTTCACTTAAGTAAACCGTCCCTATCTTCTGCCAGCCCTTCTTAGTGAGATCTGATTGATTTACTATCACTTCACTGGAATCTGTATCTGAATATACAACGTATCTTGCATTCTGTGTCCAGGGTGTGTTTGGTACAATAAATCCGTAAACATCAAAGTAAGCACTGAAAGGAACATCAATATTATACTCAACTGACTGATAACTAGTCGTTACATTAGTTCTGATAATTCCTCCTTCAAACCCTGATTGAGGATAGTTTGACCAGCTGCCTGTTATTATTACTCCACTTTCATCCTCATTCTTTATTGTGGCTTTGGGTCGCCAGATTCCATTTCTGCCAGGAACATTTGCCGGCTGATAATAAAAAGTGGCACGAAGCGTATCTCCAAGTTGATTATTATTTTTTCTGAAGCCTTCGTAATAGAAATAAGCTTCCCCCATAACACCTCTCTGCCTGTTTGCCTGCAAAGCTGCCAAAAGATACTCGGGTGAGATAAGATAATCATTCGGAGGGAGTCCAATGTTCATAAGTATGCCAGCGAATAATTTGTGAAGATTATTTGGTCCTGCCTGATTAATTGCCTGATTTAATTCGTATAAATACTCAGGGAAAGTATAACGATAAAGCTGAGGAATGAATTGATCACAAATTCCGGAATCGAGCCAGGTTTGTACATCCTGTAAGTAATTATCATAAGCCCAGGGATAAATACTCGGACTTGTAGAAACAAATAAATTTTCATCATAATTTTTCATCAGTTCTCTAACACTCTTATACCATTGATTCATTTTGTCAGCTCGCCATCGTTTCCAATTCGCATCGTTAAAATTCGTTGGAGGATTCTGTCCATTATGCTCTGATTGATAAAGAGAAACTGTGTAAGGTTCATAACCTCCTTCAATCGGCATTGCGGGAATTCTGTCGGAAAACTCTATACCATCAATATCGTACTGCATTACTTCCCAAATGAGCTTATTCATAAAATCCTGAACTTCTGGATGTATAGCAGACATCCAGTCAAAGCCATTTTTCTTTGCTATTTGTCCGTTACTTAATCTGCAAGCCCATTCTGGTTTAGTTTGAAGTATATGTCCACCAGTAGCAGGATTATTTCCTGAATACCACGCAGCAAAACCATATTCAAACCAGGGATAAACTTCTATTCCATTTCTATGAGCTTCAATTATTACTCTTTCGAGCATATCTCTTCCAACAAAATTTGGATGTACTGGTTTTGAAAATAAGCTATCCATCGTCTGGCTTGGATAAAGTGTGTATCCGCCGTTTAATACAACCGCAAGAACAATATTCACATTTACAGATGCGAGATAGTCCATTCCGTTTGCAATGTTTTGATCAGTAAACAGAATATTGCTGTCAACATTAGTTAACTTCACTGCACGGAATTCTGTGAGTGGTTGGGAGAAGAGGATTAACTGAAAAAAGAGGCACACAAACAAAAAATATTTAATCATAGTTGTAAACCATTCTGTCATATTTCGACATCACTTAATGTGACATTTTTATCCATATAAAGAAACGATGAATATTATCGTAATAAAATCATTTTTTTAGTTTGAGAGTAATTTCCGGCTGTTAGTTTGTAAAAATATACTCCGCTTGATAATCTACTTGCTTTAAATTCAACTTCGTAAATTCCTGCTTGCTTTTCTTCGTTTACTAAGGTTGCTACTTCTTTGCCTAGAATGTCATAAATTTTTAATTGTACGGACAGGGCAAGCCCTGTCCCTACTTCTGGAATGCTATATTTGATTTTTGTTACAGGATTAAATGGATTTGGATAATTCTGCTCTAATACAAATTCTGTCGGTATAGTTACATTACTTCCTTTTTCATCTTCTATATTCGTTACTACTACATCAGGTGATAACTTTCTGTTTATCATTACCATTACTGCATCTGCAGTTAAATATTTTCCCGATTCTAAATATGTGTTGTCTATCTTTAATACTTTTCTGCTTCCTTCACTTAAATAAATAGTACCAACTTTCTGCCAACCTTTTTTATTAAGATCTAATTGATTTACTATCACTTCACTGGAATCTGTATCTGAATATACAACGTATCTTGCATTCTGTGTCCAGGGTGTGTTTGGTACAATAAATCCGTAAACATCAAAGTAAGCACTGAAAGGAACATCAATATTATACTCAACTGACTGATAACTAGTCGTTACATTAGTTCTGATAATTCCTCCTTCAAACCCTGATTGAGGATAGTTTGTCCAGTTGCCTGTTATTATTACTCCACTTTCATCCTCATTCTTTATTGTGGCTTTAGGTCGCCAGATGTTGCCATTTCTATATGGAACAAGAGCGGGAGTATTATAAAAATCACTGCCCAGCAAGTTTCCAATTTCATTGTTGTTTAATCTTAATCCCTCATAGAAGAAAGTGCACTCGCCATTAACATTATTAGTTCTGTTTAAATTAATAATTTGTGAGATTAACGTTGGAGTGATGCTCCACGAACCAGCTTTAATCAGTACACCAGCAAAGTAAATGTCAGGATTAACACTTCTGATTAAGGATAATGATTGAGTTAAAACTGATTGATAGCCTGAAAAATCATATCGATATAATTGCGGAATAATATTATCAACCACATTATTTTGTGCCCAGTAACGTGAATCCTGAAGGTACTCATCGTATCCCCACGGATAGGGAGTTGGTGAAGATGATAAAATAATATGATCGCCTCTCGATTTAACAGAATCTCTCATACGAATGAAAAACTGATTTAATTTATCAGCACGCCATCTTTTCCAATTTGTATCAAATGGATTATTAGGTGGTGATGCGCCTGCGTGTTCAGATTTATAAATCGCTACTGTTACAGAATCGTAGCCTCCCTCATAAGGCATGGCAGGTAATCTATCATCACCCTGAACGCCATCGACATCATAATTATCCAGCACTTCAGTTATAAGGGAAATCATATAATTCTGTACTTCAGGATTTATACCGCTTAGCCAATCAAATCCGTTTTTAACAACCAGATTACCCTGATTATTTTTTGTAGCCCAGCTTGGAAATTTTGCCACAATGTGTCCACCATTTAAACTGTACGAAGAAGAAAAACCAAACTCAAACCAGGGAATAACTTCAATACCAACTCTATGTGCTTCGATAACAAGGCGTTCTAAAAAATCTCTGTTTTGAAATCCTGTCTCAGGAATGACGGGCACACCAAATAAACTATCCATAATCGCGCTAGGATAAACAGTGTATCCCTTATTATAAACCACCGGAAAGATTACGTTGATTCCAATTGAGGATAAGTAATTAACTGCTTCCACAATCGATGCATCTGTAGTTAGAACATAACTATCCACATTTGTCATCCATGTTGCTCTGAACTGCTGTAATGGCTGTGCAAACAAACTTAAATTAAAAACTATCAGTAATGTTATGATTAATCTTTTCACAAAACCTCTTAATTAAGTAGAGAAGGAAATACTGTTCTATCTTTATAAATTTCCTTGAAGAAATCAGGATACTTTTTTATACCTTCGTAAAAGAAGAAAACCTCTCCATTGATTCCATATTTTCTGTTAACCTCAATCATTTGTTTCAGGAAATCGGTGGATGGGTAGTAATCGCCAACTTTGAGGAGAACACCGGGATAAAACTTTTTGAGATTATCTTTATTAATTTGATTCCCAACAATCAGCTCCATTGCACTTTTATAATCTTTAATGTTGTAGCGATACACCTGGGGACAAACAAGATTAACATATCCTTTTTGCATCCACGTTGGCCAATCCTGTAAATATTCTTCCTCACTCCAAGGATAAATACTCGGCGCCATTGATACAATAATATTTTTATTGAACGTTTTCACTGAATCATAAATTCTTCCCATAAATTCAGTAAGCAGATTTGATCTCCATTTAATCCAATCATAATCCTTGTGGTCAGACGGCGGATATTTCCCATCGTGTTCTGATTTGTAGAGCTCTACTGTGTACTCATCATAACCAGCTTCAGAAGGCATTGCAGGAAGCCTATCATCACCCTGAATTCCATCAACATCATAATTTCGAACGACTTCCATTATCAACGATATTAGAAAATTCTGAACTTCAGGATGAAAACCATTCATCCACTCAAAGCCATTTTTAGTAACGAGATTTCCATTCACATCTTTAGCAGCCCACTCAGGTTTCCTTTCTAGAATTGGTCCGCCGTTAAGCTGGTAGGAAGATGAGAAACCAAATTCAAACCAGGCAATTACTTTAATATTATTTTTGTGTGCTTCTTCGATCAGCTCTTTAAGTGGATCGCGACCGGTGAATAAAGTATCAATTTCAACACCTGTAAACTCTTTCATTATCTTGCTTGGATATGATGTCATTGATTTATTCCAGGTAACAACAAATATTGTATTGAATCCGAGTTGATCAAGCAAATCAACCGCTTTGATAATATTTTCTTTTGAATTCAAAACTTCGCTATCAACGTTTGTCAACCAGACACCACGGACAGCTTCGGATATATTTTTATCATTGCAGTAGTTTAATGATAGGGCAATCAGTGTGATGATTGTGGTAGTTAGGAATTTATTCATAAATAGTTTTGAAAGTATGGAGAAGAAAAAATTAAAACTTAACTCTAAAACCAGCTCTCAAGTCAATAAATTGTAATCCACTAACATTTTCAAGATTTAATGAAAGTGTGGGCCAAAGTTCACCTATAATCAGTTTATAATTAACGCCAAAGTTGAATGATACCGGATTAAAAACGAAAATATTAAAATCTACACCCAGATTTATTCCACCACTCCAATCCTTTTGGCGCAGTGCCGGAATATCAAGCAATTCAACAAGGACCGTGCCGCCAGTGCCGGAGGTATCAACAAGCAAAGAATCATAATACGAACTGCGAAAATGTTCCCAGTAGTAAAATCCGAATCCAAAATTTAAATCTGTTTCAAAAATCTCATTAGAAAATAAATTATATCTGGCTTCAACACTTAAACCGGCAACAGTCAAATCCATTTTTAATGATGGCAGCTCAAATTTATAATCGTTGGAATTATTATTTATATCTGCTTTAACAATCTTGAACATTTTATCTTTGTTAGCATCTGTAAGTTTAAAGTATTCAAACTTACCGAGCCAGGTCCACTTTGAATCAGTCTTTTTGCCCGCATAAATAAGACCTCCAAAGTTACCTTCCAGCCGGTTTGCTAACCCGGCTACCGGAATATTATAGTTAGTATTAGCTCCCACAATCCAATCTTGATTTTGAGCTAAGGTGAAATTGGTAAAAATTATAACTGCACTTAAAAATAACTTTGTCTTATTCATATCTTTTAATAAAAAATTACTAAACCAACTTTAAAGCTGAACTCGTTTTCAAAGGGGAAAGCTGAATATCCCATTGATTGTTCTGTTGGTAAGATGAAATTAAAATTAACTCCGGAATACATTCCGAAATTTTGAGATATTTTATAATCGAAATCGAGATTAGTATTTATAAATAATGGATTTCCTTTTTTACTTGGGGCAAAATTTCTGTATGAATATGTAAATACATAATTTGCTTCAGGAAAGTTTTTACTCCAGTTTTCGGTTGCAAACATTCTCCTGGTATAAAAATACACGCCAAAACCGACAGTTGGTGTTATTGTAAAATCATCTGTAATTGGTAATTCATATTCAGCAAAAAGGGTTAAAGGAATTAAATCCATTTTCTGAACTGCACCAATTACAACTGACAGATTAGGATCAGCCTGAAGATCAGAAACAATTTTATTGTAATAACGATCTGTCCAGAATTGCCAGCCCCATGATTTTAATACATCCGGTTCACTGAGTGAATAAAGTTTATATCCACCGATAAGTCCGAAATTAAAATTATTAAAAGCCGCATATTTAATTTTTACAGCTCCACCAACGGCACTTGCATTTGTTATTGTTAATCTTTTAGATAATCCGATTGAATAATCTGAATAAGCAGATATAGATTTGATTTGAGCCAAACTAAATTGACTGATCAGAAAGGGGATGATTAAAGTTAATAAAAGCTTTTTCATTTAATTATAATTTTTAATACCAGCCAAGCTGTAATGTAAGTCGTAAAATATTTCCAAGCCTTCCATAATCTGCAAAAGCAAAATCAAATGTCATTGGTACAGTTAATTTGGGATTTAATCCAACACCAAAGCTGTAAGATTCTTCATCATAGAAAAATTTATATCCTGCCCGAAGAGTTAAAATATTCTGCCAGGAAAGTTCAGTCCCAATATTTACTTTTTCCTCTCCATCATTTGGATGAAGTGCCTCACCCAGAAGAGTTATCCGATACTCAGAATTAAAGTCACCTAAAATTTCTCCCGCAACGCCGAGTCTTAACATAGAAGGCATTTTAAATTCGTCGTTAATAAATTTTGTATTGGTTCCAAAATTCTGAATAGTCACTGCGATCCGGAATGATCCCAATCCGGTATAATAAAGAACACCTCCATCAAACATTACGTTATCTGCAGAGTAAACATCAATTTTTTCCTGAGCAAACTTTAAGTTTATTCCGAAGGAAAATCTGTCGGTTAACATTTTAGAGTAGGATAGTAACACAGCAACTGAGTTTGCATTGAAAGTACCTGATATCTCATAAACTTTCTGACCAGAAGAAATAGAAGTTCTTGGCATTGAGCCATAATCAAGTATTATAGCTCCGAGACCAAAAACTCCCAAATCAGAATTGAATGAATAACTTATAGCATAGTTTTTAATGTCTGCAAACCAGTTAGAGTAGGATACGGACAGAGAATGCGTCTGATCTGTAAATCCCATTATTGCAGGATTATTAAAAATTCCCTGTGAGTTCATATCAGACAGTGCAATTGAAGATTCACCCAATGCTGCAGTTCTTGCAGAAACAGGAATCTGAAGAAAAGTGAATCCTGATGTTGCGGTTTTTTTAAAGTCCTGAGCCAAAGTGATTTTTGGAGAAGATATTAAAACTGCAATTATAATCAGTATAATTTTTTTTATGGATAAAAACTTATTCATCTTTAAACATTTAGAATTTTTATCTGACAACAGCAAACTTTCCTAGTTTTGTTCCACCGCTGAACTCAACGTGAAAAATGTAAATTCCACTTTCTATAAACTGTCCGTAATCAGTAACCTGATCCCAAGAAACAATTGCACCGGTTCCTTCAGAAACCCCGATGGTTTTTACCAAATCGCCTCTGACCGTATAGATTCTTATTGTACAAGGATTTGGCAGATTAACAAATCTGATATTATCTCTTTCACCCGGTTGAGAAAAACCTTCACCAATTACAAAAGGATTGGGCACAACAAGAATTTCATTTAAATCTTTTTTAGCGGGAATAGTTGAAATAAAAGGTACCTGAGTTCTGTTTGCAAAAATTGATGTTTCAAGTTTTGGAATATTATTAATTGTTTGTACACCTGTCCAGCTCGGTTTCCCGGTATCAAAACTGGTTAATGCATAGTAATAACCCTGTCCGATTGATACAGTGGAATCGATAAAAGTATAAGTATCTCCGCTAAGATAGTTTAAATCACCTTTTAGCACTGTTCCGATTAAAGTCCACGGACCTATGGGCAGATAATCCGATCTGTAAATATTGTAGCCTTCCAGATCAAGTGTTGCATCGTGAGGATCAGGAATCTGCTCAGCCTCAGTGCTCCAGCTAATCACATTAGCAACTGAATTTGATTCTCTTGAATAGTCAACACTAAATTGAGGTGCTGCAGGTGGCGATGGATGTTGATATCTGTTATTGTAAGTTAATAAAGATCTGTCTGATGAAGCATTAAAGATAGAACGTGAACTTAATGCAACTGCATCTACGCTGTTAGTCTGAGGATCAGGGCTGATAGCGATTCTGTAATCAACTCCATCAACAATTTCAGCCATAACAATTACAATTGAGTCACCCGGTAAAATATCCCAGGGTCCTAATTGAAGCATTGACCACATTTTTGTTTTTCTCATGAGGGTTGTATCGCCGGGGCTCTGAACAAAATTAGCTGCAAGTCTGATATCACTCACAAAACTGTATTGTGCCTCTAATGAACCAAGATTTGTTAAAGGACCGCTTAAGTCAATCGAGTTACTTGCTGAGGACCAACCAAATCTTGTAACCCGGGATTCCTGTCCGGATTTGTTTCTGCTAGCATAAAGAAGTCTTATCCCTGCAGAAGCAGGAGCTAAATATTCACCGGACGGGCGTCCATTAACAATCGGACCAAAATTCTGAACTAAACCAAGTTTTTCTGAGGTGCCGGCAGTTTCCCTGTAATCATCCGCAAAAGCTCTTATTGATCTTCTTGCTCCATCATATTCAAACCAGGTGTTTCTGGCGCCTGGAGTTAGTGATGGAAACATTACCGACCAGGAACGGGAGTTAACGTGTATTCCATAATTAATTACTGCATAAAAGTCATATAATGTATCGGCAACAAACCTGTTTGCAGGTACCTTTGATCTGATCTCGGGAGAAATATTTTTAATAACATATTCGTGTATAATATAATTTTCATCTAACTTTGATCCGCTCCATTGGTGAGATGTCCTTCTAACTCTTACCGGCAACATTCTTTTTATCTGAAATTCATCATCATAATTTATGTTGTACTCCCAAACACTTTCAATCACTTCTTCTCCTGCGGATGGATTAGACTGAAGCCAGTAATTGCTTCCATCAGCATAAATTTTTGCGTGTTTGGTAACAATATATTTTGATCCCGCACCTTGACCAATTGAGCCGGCATAGAGTGACCAGTCTTCAACAGAAAGGATACTATCCGGCGCAAACTTAGCTCCAACATACAAACCACCGGTTACAAGATGTGAAGCAGAACCACCAATGTTTTCACTAATAAGACTTGGGTCAAAACCCGGCCAATCCAATCCAATTCCTCTTTGAGACCAGTTACTGAAGGATGGACCTGTTTTTCCGAATGAAACTGTTTGCCATAGTTTTCCCCGATTTAAAATCAAAGATGAAGATTCGATCTGTGCAAACAGGGAAGAGCATCCAATCAAAAATATGATTATAACTTTAATCAGTATGGATTTTTGTTTTATCTTTTTATCAGATTTCATAATCAAAAACCAACTCCCAATGTAAACATTACCTGTCTTGGTATATTACTGAAAGCTCTGTAAGGTGCAACAAGGTAACTGAATCTTGTTGGATCGTTGCCCGGATCTGCCATAGTAACTCCCTCTTCAACCCAAAGTTTAATATCGTCGTTGGTGGACATTGGAGTAATCCATTTATTATCAAACAGATTCATAATTCTTAAACCAAGAATTAATTTGTAATTATCAAACTCAATGTTTTTTATGAAATTAAAATCTACCATTGATTCAATCGGATATCTTCTGTTGTAAACAACATCTCTTAAATCAAAATCTGTTACATAGGTAAATGGAATACCGGATTGAGCAGTATAAGTTAAACTGAAAACGGAGTTAGCTAAAACTTTAACTCCAAATAATTCGGGTCCTTCACCGGGATTAAAGAAATATTGAACGAGTGCACGCAAATTGTGTGTTCTATCCCACGATGCTAAAAACTCACCGGTAAAGTTTCTTGTTGAATAACCTCTCGTATCATCCGGATAAATTATTGATGGTCCGTAATTGCCCGAAGTTGTTTGTGATAAACTATAACTTAATCGATATGACCAGTTTTTAGTAGCGTATGTTTCGAGGGTAGCTTCAAATCCTAGTGTAGAACCAAATGCGTTATTAGCATAAGAAAAATAATAATATAATGGACTGTTATCGCTTCCAAATCCTGCAAACTGATTTCTGCTGCCGGTATAAGAAGCAATGTTTCTGTTTCCGATTTGAGTGACTCTGTCGTTGTAATACAAAACAAGATCGAGCCTGTGATTTTCGCCCAGCTGCTGCTGCAATCCGAACTCATAATTTATAGTTAATTTAGGATCCAGGTTTGGATTTCCGATACCTTGCCAGCCAACCCACGTTTTATTTGAGAGAGCCTGAGAAAAAATCGGCATTGATGCAAAGTGTCCATATTGTAATCTGAATGCAGTACTTTCACCAATAGGGAAGGAGAGACCCAGGCGTGGTAAAACGATCACTTTGGTTTTTGAATCTTCTGTCAAAGGAATTCCAAGTTTACCTGGTCCGTCGGTGCCGGGATACAATATATTAAATTCATCAATAGGTACGCGTGCCTGAAAATTATACGCTTCTACACGTACACCAACATTTGCAATCATCCCTTCGTATTCCATTCTATCCTGAAGGTACAAACCAAGATTTATCGGGTATGCTTTATAATAATCTGCAAATCCATTTCTTGCTACGTACGAGTTTGCCTGAAAACTGGAATTAACACCATTATTAATCATATCCCAATAATTAAAATTAACTCCAAGTTTAATAAGATGATTTGATGTAATTTGATTTGTGTAATCTGCTTTTACGCCAAAGTTTTCTGTGCGGCTATCCTGATAATAATTTGTGCTAAAACTAAAAGGTGCTCTGAAGTAATCTTTTTCCCACCAGGTTCCCTCTCTCAATACTGTTCCACTGGGATCGTTAAGGCTATCTGCCCGATCAACTTCTAAACCATATCCGGCTAAATATTTAAATGGCAGTTCATACTTTTCCTGCTGATGAGTCAGAATAACTTCTGCAAATGATTGTGGATTTATTGTGTAAACCCAGTTTAATGTTTGAGCAACTGTTTGTTCTTCTCTTACGGGATCAATTGTTACAAGGTATTTTGTAGAAACTCCCGGTGGAGTAAAAGCTAAACCAGACCATCGGATGTCTGTTGATCCTGACCAGATTCCGCCAAGATAACTTTGATAGCTTGCCATCAGTTTAAACTTATGATCCGGAATAGGCTGATAAACAAGATTGAGAATATAATTTTGAGCAACCTGAACTTTTTCGGGGGTTGGTAATCTTGTTGGATTTCTTTTGTACTCACCGGAGATATAAAACTTTAACAGATTCGGATCATTACCAAGAGGTCCTCCAAATCCGAACAGATATCTTTGATAAGAATATTTTCTGTAATCATAAACACCAAGCACATTATCATCACTTGGTTCATGATTTTTAACCCAAAGATTGTGAGCCCATGCAATTTCTTTATTAACCAATCGATTATATAAATCAGGATCAGAATCTTTAATGGAAGCATAACGAATATCTAACTTTAACTCTCTTAAGATATTTTCTCTTTGTGACATCCAATTTTCCAAGCTGCCCCATTTCTGCCATTCCCAGTTATTTTTATCATATATATAATTTCCGTAATGATACTGCCCTGCAGGACGATATTCCATTCGGAATTCACCGGTAAATTTTGGCGCACCTTCCTTAAGAACAACTTTTACAACACCAGCCTGTGCATTACCATACTCTGCAGAAAATCCACCGGTAATAAGCTGCAGCTGCTGCACACCAAGCGGATTAACATCATACTTCCAGGAGTTATCTGCTTTTTCTGTTCCGAATGTAGCAGGTGCGCTGGTGTTTGATGTAGTTTGCTCAACACCATTTATCTGAAAATTTACTTCATATGATGTTGAACCGCGTACAGAGTAATTTCCCTTTTGATCCTTTTGAAATCCTGCTGTCAGATCGAGTGCTCCGCGTAATCCTTCTATTGGTGCTGCGGAAATTTGTTTATCATCTATGCTTGTTGATGATGAAGTTCTGTCTTTTACGATAGGAGGTTTTTTGGCGATGACAACCACCTGTTCCATCTGAACGGTTGCATCCTGTAATTCAAAGGTAAGCTGAGTGGTTCTGTCAATAAAAATCTGAACGTCTTTTTGAGTGAGTTTGGAATAACCAATCATACTGGCGATTACATTATATGTTCCCGGTGGAATATTTAGGATAATAAATTTACCATCTATGTTGGTTGCCGCTCCTATGGTTGTTCCTTCAAGAATAACATTGGCACCAATTAAGGGCTCTTTTGTGGCGGCATCAGTAACTACACCAACCAGTTTTCCGGTTAATCCCTGAGAAAAAATATTCTCAGAAATAATCAGAAGAAATAAAACAAAAAATATTCTTACTGCTCTCATAAGAGATTTAAGATTAACTAACTCAAATAAAAAGTCCCGAATAATTTTCGGGACTTTAAACTTATTTCATTAACAACATTTTTTTGCTGATCTTTCCGTTATTAGTGATTAAAGTATAAAAATAAATTCCACTGGAAAGTTTATCAGCGTTAAATGATTTTGTATGTCTTCCTGAAGGAAGATTTTCATCAACCAAAGTTGTAATTTCCTTACCAAGCAAATCGGTAACTAAAAGTTTAACACTGCTCGATTGAGGAAGAGTAAAGGTAATCAGTGTAGTTGGATTAAAAGGATTAGGATAATTTTGCTCTAATGCAAAATCATAAACACCCTTGTATTTATCCTCTACACTTACTAAAGTATTTGTAAACATAAATGCAGATCTTCCCCAGTGATCAATAACGTAAGCATATTTGCCATCAGCGCTGATTGAAACATCACAAGGAGAACCCATTGGGGCGCCTTCAGGATCAGGAAAATCTTTGCTAAACTGTCCGGGCAATTCGGCAACAGCAAATGCAAATATTCCATCAACTTCAAAAGCCTTTACCCAGCGTCTGTTTGTATCAATACCTGCAACCCATAATAAGCCATCTTTATCTACAGTTATGCCAACAGGATAAGCAGTGCCTAATGTTAAAAACTGATTTGTATCCTCTACACGTGCGGGCACATAATCAACTGGTGTTCTTTGTGTTCCACCTGTCCATTTTGCAATGCCACCTGATTGCGGTGGGTTTGGATGAGTATTTCTTGATGTATAAAATGGTGTTTCGGGATTAAAATAATTTCCTCCTGGTACCATGGCAACATCCCTGATCAAATCGAGGCCGCCTCTTTCTAATCCACCTGGTTCTACTGTATACTGTGGTGGAGGAATGTATGAGCCCTTCCCAGCAACAGTTATCGTATCACTGAAATTATAACACCTGAATGTTGTGCCGAAAGATATTCCTGTAAATAAAACAGAATCTTTTGTTATATCGCAACCGTGATTATACGAGCCATAACCAGAACCAGCGATACCAAAACCAAATTTCTGAACTTGCAGAGTGTCAAAATTCTGATAAAGATAAGTTGCAGAAACAGTATTAGGTTTTGTCTTTGGATAAGGTTGGGTTGCAGTTACATAAAGTGTATTGC
>CAZCJF010000002.1:51124-112476 GCA_964499095.1 uncultured Ignavibacteriaceae bacterium | reverse complement strand
GTATTAGGTTTTGTCTTTGGATAAGGTTGGGTTGCAGTTACATAAAGTGTATTGCCCAAAGATGTAATTCCTCTTAAAGCGCCAATGTTTCCGATTAGAGTATCAGAATCACCGTTTTCGTTATAATCAATAAATTTTGTGAAAACAGTATCACCAGGATTTAATACATAAATTGCATTATGTGCATTTATGTCAGTAATCCTTGAGGAGATAACAAATAATTTTCCATCCTCAGTAAGAGTACATAAGTAAGGACGAACGACAGCTGTATCAGATGCCGGGAAGTATAATCTTTGTGTGTACTGCCAGTTGTTTTGTGAAAAAGAAGAGAATTGAAAAATTATTAGAAGTGTAAAAACGGATCGTAAAAAGTTTTTCATAAGCCGCCTCAGTTTTATTTTTTATCACGATTTTATTGCTATTAACTTACCTTAATATAAGAAAAAAAAATCGTCATTGCGAAAAGAAAAAATTGTTATAAGCAGTTTTTTTTAGTATTTAATAATTAAATTTGAATTCAATTTATATTCACTCGATATGGAATCAATTCAGGTTTTAATTCTGATACTTATTTTTCTTCTATTTGCTCTTTTGATGTTCTTCAGAAAAATTCCTGCCTTAATTGCCTTGCCTCTTATGGCAATTTTTATCTCGCTTAGTGGTGGTATCAATTTTAATGATATAATTCAATATGTAATTGGCGAAGGTTCTGTAAAGCTATATCAGGCTTATACTATTGCTCTGTTTGGGAGTATGTTAAGTGTTCTTATGCAAAAAACCGGCGTTGCAGAAACATTTATTAAAAAAGGCGCAGAGCTTTCAGGTGATAACCCCTGGTTGATTGCAGTTATTATGCTTTTATTAATAATTGCTCTGTTTACCACTCTCGGTGGACTCGGTGCTATTATTATGGTTGCTACAATTGTTCTTCCGATAATGTCTTCGGTTGGAATTGGTCCAATGACTTCTGTTGGAATTTTTCTTTTCGGGTTAAGCATCGGCGGAATACTTAATGTTGGTAACTGGGCAGTTTACATTAGTGTTATGGGTTTAACTGTTGATGAAATTCGTCCTTTTGCTATGCTTATGTTTTTAGTTTCATTTCTTGGAGCGATTGCTTACATCACAATTCAGATTTACAGAGACGGACACGATCTTGACTTCAAAAAAATAATTATTAGAAGCTCGGCAATAATAATCTTACTATTAGTTCTATATTTTCTAATTACCTCTGTTGCAAGTCAGGAATTTCAAAATAGATTTAATGAAGTTCTTTCACAGATTGGAATCGGACTTAAGTGGATAATCGCTTTGGGAATTATATTATTATTTATTACTGCTCTTATAAGAATTGTGTTACGAAAAAATGAAAATGCAACTCAGCCGCACTGGATATCATTTCTTTCACCAATACTTCCATTGTTCTTAATACTTTTATTTGATGTAAATTTCATCGCAGCGTTTATAGTTGGATTGATTTATGCACTTCTAACAACTTATAAAAAAGGCAGACTCAATTTATTCATTCAGGCTTGCTTTGAAGGAGGAGGAGTTGTAATGCCTGCGGTTGTTCTAATGTTTGGAATTGGAATGCTGCTCGTTGCAATTATGGGTCCGGGTGGAGAGTTGCCGCAATATCCAAATGGCTGGCCTGTTTTAAATATCATAAAACCATTAATGGCTCAGATTGTTCCCACTAATGCATTAATGTATGTTTTGATTTTTACAGTTGCTGCACCGTTAGCTTTGTACCGCGGACCCCTTAATGTTTGGGGAATGGGATATGGGATTGCTGCAGTTTTTCTTGCAAGCGGAATGAATCCCGGTGCTGTTATGGGTTTACTTCTGGCAGTTGGACAGATTCAAGGAATTTCCGATCCAACAAATACACATAATGTATGGCTTGCAAATGAAATGCGAGTAGATGTGCAAAAAGTTTTGTGGAATACAATTGCTTACACTTGGATTCTTGCAGTAGTTGGATTAATTATTTCATCTATAATGTTTATGTAACCAGAAAAACTTTATATGTCATTCCTGCGAAAGCAGGAATCAATAAAAGATAAAAACAGATTCCCACTTTCGTGGGAATGACAAGCACAGTGTTATACTTAACAAAATCAATGAATCGTAAAATAAAAATAGGAATTGATGTTGGTGGCACGTTCACTCACGCCGTGGCTGTTGATATAAGTGATTTCAAACTTATCGGTAAAGCCTGCGTTCCAACAACTCACAAAGCAAATGAAGGTGTTGCAAAAGGTGTAGTTGATTCTATGCATTTACTCATTGATGATTACAAGATAAGTCCCGATGAAATATTATTAATTGCACATTCAACTACTCAGGCAACAAATGCATTACTCGAAGGTGATGTTGCTGTTGTTGGAATAATCGGAATGGGACAAGGATTGGAAGGAATCCGTGCAAAGAAAGAAATCAATCTAAAAAACATCGAACTCTCACCTGGAAAATATCTTCAGACAAAATTCAGATTTATTGATGTTAGAAATTCACTTACCGAAGAACTGATCAAACAAAATATTAATGAGCTTTTAAATGAAGGCTCACAAGTAATTGTAGCATCCGAAGCCTTTGGAGTTGATGATACAAAAAACGAGGATCTCGTTGTAAGCATTGCCGAATCAATGAATCTTCAGGCAACTGCAGCAAGCAGAATCTCTAAACTATACGGATTGAAAGTTCGTACTCGCACAGCAGTTATAAACGCAAGCATGATGCCCAAGATGCTTGAAACAGCAAATCGAACTGAAGAAGCAATTCGTAAAAGCGGAATAAAAGCTCCTTTGATGGTAATGCGTTCCGATGGCGGAATAATGGACATTAACGAAATGAGAAAACGTCCAATCCTAACAATGCTCTCCGGTCCTGCTGCAGGAGTTGCTGCTGCCTTGATGTATGAAAAAGTTTCTGATGGAATTTTTCTTGAAGTCGGCGGTACATCAACTGATATTTCTGTAATAAAAAATGGAAAGCCTCAGGTTAAAAGCGCGCAAATCGGTGGTAACAGACTTTACTTAAGAACTCTTGATGTAAGAACACTTGGAATTGCCGGCGGTTCTGTTCCAAGAATCCAGGGAAATAAAATTATAGATGTGGGTCCACGCAGTGCTCACATTGCAGAATTGAATTACGTTTCCTTCAGCGATGAAGATTTTTCTGATATTGAACTTGAAAAAGTACAGCCGTTAAAAAATGATCCTGATGATTACCTTTCAATTAAAGTAAAAAATGAATTCAAGAAACGATTTACTATAACTCCAACCGGCGCTTCAAATTTTCTTGGACTTGTAAAAGATATCGGTCACGGATCAGCAAATCTAAATTCAATTAAAAAATGTTTTGAATCACTTTCAAAAATCCTTTCAAAAGATGCTAAGGAAATAGCACACGATATACTTACCATTTCTGCAGAAAAGATTAAACCGATTATAAATCAATTATCAAGAGAATATAAGTTAGATAAAGAATTAATTCAGCTTGTTGGTGGTGGTGGTGGCGCAACTGCGTTGGTTCCCTACACTGCACAGCATTTAGGTTATCCTCATAAAATCGCAAAAGATTGTGAAGTTGTATCTGCTATCGGTGCGGCGCTTGGAATGATACGCGACTCGGTTGAAAAAACTATAATCAATCCAACTGAGAGAGATATTATCTCTTTACGTCAGCAGGCATTTGATTCAGTTGCTGCAATGGGTGCTGTTCCTGAGTCAATAGAAGTTACTGTTGAGATCGATTCTAAAAATAAGAAAGTAATTGCAGTTGCAATGGGTTCAAGCGAAATGCGTTCACGTGATGTTGAAATTAAAGAACTAACTGAATCAGACATAAAAAAGATTGCCTCTGTCTCAATGAGAACAAGTGAGGATAAAGTTGTTATTAGTGGAGGCACTTCTTTCTTTTATGCAATAACCTTTAAGCAGATTAAAAAACACTTATTCGGATTGCTAAAAGATGAAACTCAGAAACTCAGAGTAATTGATCGTGAAGGGACAATCAAACTGCAGCTAAATGATGCATTGTGCGAAGGTGTTGAAGCAAATTCTGTAAAAGCAAAAATAAAAGAGATGATTTCCACACTTACAACATTTGGTGATGCAGGTGCGCTTGTTCCGGATATATTTCTGCTTGTTTCGTCAAAGATAGTTGACTTTACGGGGTTGATTAATGAATCACAAATTATGGCTCTTGTAGATTTTGAACTATCGAAAATTCCACAGGATGAAAAAATAATTGTAATCGCTTCACCCAAAAAATAATTATGAACATTGATAAGACATACAATTATATAATTTACTCAGCAAGTCTGGCCGGAGTATTAACTGCCATTAAATTATCAAAAAAAGGTAGTTCCGTTTTGTTGTTAAACTTTTATGGATTTATGGGTGGAAGCATTTCAGAGAGTTTGAATTGCTATCAGTTTATTGATGAAAAGAAATTAGATGGTCCGTTTAGAAATCTTTTTGATAAAATTAAGAAATCAAAGCACGGAATACTTTATCAATCCGGTAACAAATATGTTCTGAATCCTGAAACGATTAAAATGATTCTGCAGGAAGAGCTGGAGAATTCAAGTGTCAGTTTGCTTTTTCATATTGTTCCGTTCCACTTAAAACTAAGAGAAGATTATATTGAGTTATCAGTAACTGGCAAAGAAGGGATTTTTCACATCAAAGGTAAAACCATAATTGATACTTCTGATGAATTTGATTTGTTAAAACTTGAAAATGTAAAGCGAAGTTTGAAAGGAATTTATTACAATCTTTTTCTAACTGGAATTAAGAATGATGATTGGCAAAGTTTTGAGTTCCTTAATAAATTCATCAAGTTGGATGACAATCGATACTGGGTTTCATTAAGCATTCCAAAACCAGATAATGAATTTTTTATTGAGAATGCTTCTCAGAAAATATTAAATGATTTTGAAGAGGTGGTCCAGAAATCCGGCGGCAGAATTCAATTGGTAGCTCCGCAATCTCAAAAGATTTATGAAGTTGATAAATTGAAATTATTTGAAAGCGTTTCCCATATTAAAAATAAACTAGGCAAAAAATTTAGTTCGTATGAAAAAATAAAAGAATGTTCGGAAATATTACTTAACATTTAAAGAAATTGTCATTCCCGTGAAAACGGGAATCCAGATTGTTTAAATTAAAATAAATTCCTACTGGAGTTTATCCCGATATAATCGGGGTGAGAATAACAAAGCAAAAATGAACAACGATATAATTTCAAAATTAAAACAAGGTCTTATTGTTTCCTGCCAGGCTGAAGGAGAAGCTCCTTTCAATTCACCTGAAGGAGTTACGATGTTTGCAAAAGCAGCCATTGCAGGTGGAGCTGTTGGCATTCGCAGTGAAGGAATTGAAAAGACAAAAATGATTCTTGGATCTGTGAATGTTCCTGTAATCGGATTAATTAAATCTACTTTTGATGATGGAAGCGTAAGAATAACAGGATCATTTTCAGATGTTGATGATCTTTCCTTTATTGGTTGTCCGATTATCGCTGTCGATGGAACTTTCAGAAAACGTGAAGGACTGACAGGACCCGAATTTATTCACCGGATTAAATCAGAATTTATTGCTTTTATAATGGCAGATATTGCAAAGGAAGATGAAGCATTGGAATGTGAACAGGCTGGTGCAGATTTAATTTCAACAACATTAAATGGATATACACCTGAAACAGTGAATGATAAAATTCATTCGCCCAATTTTGAGTTAGTAAAAACTTTATTAAAAAAAATTAAGAAACCTGTAATTGCTGAAGGAAGAATTAATTCTCCGGAAGCTGCAAAGAAAATGATTGAACTTGGTGCTTACGCAGTTGTAGTAGGAACGGCTATAACCCGTCCTCAAATTATTACAAGCTGGTATGTTGATGCTATTAAGAAAACTAAATAATTAATGAGGATAAAGCATAAATTATTATACATTATTTTTCAGTTGACTAAAGTCAACTGCAATAGAAAAAAATATTGTGTTTTCTATTTATTAACATTGTTCTTTTAATTTAAGCCGTCTTATCCGGATAAAAATATTTGTAAATATCTATTGTAGTCAGCTCTAGCTGACTGATAAGTAAAGTAGTAAGTAATTAAGGCTTTAGCCCCATTCTAAAACAGAAATGAACGAACTTAAAACAAAATACGATGTAATTGTAGCCGGAGCAGGAATAGCCGGAATAAGTGCTGCTGTAAAAGCTGCACGAGAAGGGGTTTCTGTTCTTTTGATCGAGCATTACGGTTTCGTCGGCGGAATGTCCACTGCAGGAATGGTCTCCCCTTTTATGAAGCATTCTGTTAATGGCGAAACTTTAGTGCGCGGAGTTTTTGAAGACATTGAAAAAGAAATGCGCGACAGAAATGGAATGATCGATAACGGTTTTTACGCTTCTTCATTTCGTGCTGCATCTTTTAATCTTTTACAAAATGCTAATTGTGATGTCCTTCTTCACTCTGAAATTCTTAAAGTAAACAGAGTTGGAAACAGAATAGACTCTCTTACAGTGCTAATAAACGGGATTGAATATGTAATCCGAGCTAATGTTTTTATTGATACAACCGGGGATGCACAGTTACTTTATCTAGGCGATTTTCCTTATGCAAAAGGAGATGAGAAAACTGGCAAGCTTCAGGCACTCACTTTGTTTTTCCGAATGATAAATATTGATATTAAAGCGGTTACAGATTATGCGAAGGCAAATAAAGATAATTTTTTTGATTGGATGGAGTACGATTTCGATTTTTCTAAGATCATTTCAATCGCTGGATACTTTAACCAGGTAAAGAAAGCCATCGGCGAAGGAAGATTACAGGAAGATGTTCAATACATTTTCTTCACCACATTGCCGGAATCAGGAGAAGGATCATTTAACACTTCCAATATTCTTGGAGTTGATGCATCAACATCTTTTAATTTAACACAAGCAGAATTGATCGGAAGAAAACAGGTTGCACAGGTTGTAAAATTATTACAGGATGAAATACCGGGATTTGAAAATTCTATTTTACTTGAGACTGCAGTACAGGTTGGTGTAAGAGAGACACGCAGAGCAATTGGTGATTATGCAGTAACCGGTGATGATATAAAATTCGGGCATAAGTTCGATGATGCAGTTGCGCGTGCTGTTTATGGGATTGATATTCACGGACAGAAAGATGAACAGAGCCGGATGGAACATTTGCCCGAAGGGCAATATTATGAAATTCCTGTTCGTGCGTTGATAGTTAAAGATGCAGATAATCTGCTTGTTGCAGGAAGATGTATTTCCTCAACAAGAGAAGGACACAGTGCCTTAAGAATTCAACCAACTTCTTCTGCTACAGGTGAGGCTTGCGGCGCTCTTGCTGCATTGAGTGTTAAGCAAAATAAACCGGTAAGAAAAATTAATTACAATGATTTACGAAATTTGATATCACATAATCTTACACAGAAAAAATGAAAATAATTTTTGGAACAGACGGCTGGCGCGGTTTATTAGACAGCGAAATCAATGAAGAAACAATTTCGCTGGTTGCTCAGGCTTTTGCGGATTATAATCTGCAAAGATTTTCTGCTCCGGCAGTTGCAGTTGGATATGATGGAAGAAGAAACTCAGAAAAATATGCGAAGATTTTTGCAGAGACGCTTTCAGGAAACAACATAAAAGTTTTTTTATCTGATAGAATTATTCCAACTCCTGTTCTTTCATTTTGTGTAAAGCATAATAATTTAAATTCCGGTGTAATGATAACAGCTTCGCATAATCCTCCGGAGTATAATGGAGTAAAATTTAAAGCTGATTACGGCGGACCATTTTTTACAGAAGAAACAATTAAAGTTGAAGAGTTAATTGGTAAATCATCAATCAAAAAAAGTATTGACAGAATCGAAAAGACTAACTTGCTTTTTCCTTATGTCCAGGAAATTGAAAATTCAGTTGATTTTGAAATGATAAGAACATCAAGACTAAAGATTTTAATTGATTCTATGGGTGGTGCAGGAGCAGATTATCTTGAAAGAATTTTGTTAGCTCATAACATTCCAGTTAAAACTATTTTTTGTCCTCCCGATGAAAATTTTTATGGACGACTTGCAGAACCAATTGAAAAAAATCTGGTTCCGTTAAAAAATGAGCTTCAGGAAAATGACTACTCTTTAGCACTTGCAACTGATGGTGATGCTGACAGATGCGGTGTGATGCTAGATAATGGAGAATGGCTAAGTGCGCAGGAAACTATTTTGCTGCTAACAGATTTTATAATCAACACAAAAAAATTAAAAGGACACATTGTAAAAACTGCAAGTGTAACCGATAAACTGAAAACATTGTTTGAATTCAGGCAGAGAAAAGTTTATGATGTTCAGGTTGGATTTAAATATATTACAGAAGTAATGATCAGCAAGAAAATTGCATTTGGATGCGAGGAGAGCGGCGGCTTTGGTTATGGATTGCATATCCCTGAACGAGATGGAATTTTATCTTCATTATTTATGATTGAAATGCTGGCTCATTCTGGTTTTAATAAACTAAGTGAATATGTAAATCATAAAAGAAAAGAATTTGGATATATTTTTTATGATCGGATTGATTTGAAATATGAAAAGCCGGAGAGAAACGAATTACTGCCAAATTTATATAAAAAATTTATTGATAAGATTGAAGGTTTACGAGTAATTCACGTAAAGGCATTTTACAGCAGCAGAAATATCATTAATGGTTTGAAATTCTTTTTAGAAGGTGATAACAGATGGCTGTTATTACGCTCATCTGAGACAGAACCGATTATCAGAATTTATGCTGAAGGTCAAAGTAACGAAGAGGTAAAACAATTTTTGGAATTTGGAAAAAACATATTTAGTTAAAAGTCATTCCCACGAAAGTGGGAATCCATAATAAGAAAAATAGATTCCCGCCTTCGCGGGAATGATAGTGAAGACAAAATGAAAAAGAAATTCGTAAATAAAAAAGAAGCAAAGCAACTCATCTCAAAACTTGGAAATGAGTTTGCTGTGGTAAAAAATCCGGGATATATTCATCCCGAGTTTGAACTTTATCCACTTGCACCAAAAATAAAAAAGCCTGTGAGCAATCTTATTGCTTCTGTAATGGATATGGATGGAACAACTACTACCACTGAAGCACTCTGTATTCATTCATTGGAATATGCAGTAAGAAAATTCTCGGGAAGAATAACCATACAGCAATGGAAAGGTTTAGACGCGGTTAAGGATTATCCCCATATAATAGGTAACAGCACAACAAAGCACGTTGAGTATCTGATTGAAAAATATCAGAAAACATTTAAATATGATGAAATCATAAAATCATTTTTATATGCTGCTGCTTGGACAATCATATATGGTAAAGATGCAAAACGAAAAGAAGAAGTGATTCAGAACCTTAATGATCTTGGTTGTTCAGAACTTGTAAATGATGAAAGATTATTGAAACAAAATTCTGCAAATCTGCCTGATGATGAGGACGAAGAGCAGATAACCGATTATTTATTTTCGCAATACAGATCAGAATTTAAAAAACCGGATTTCAATTCTTTGGTACGAATTGGAATAGATGTTTACTATCAAAGGTATCACGAAATTCTTGAAAGAATAAAACTGGGAGAAGGGAAATTTATTGCTGAAAATTTATTCGGTGATCCTGATAAACATTTGATTGAAGCAATGCCTGGAATTGAAATTTTTCTTCCTATGATAAAAGGATTGATCACATCAAATGAAGATGTTTATTTTAATCAGCTTTTGATTGATTATGAAATAAAATCGGGCAAGAAATTTCCAGAAAAGAATATTGACAAGGCAAGATATTCGTTTAAAAAACTCTGCAATCACTTTATTAAAAATCCACTGAAAGTTGCGATTGTAACCTCATCGATTTTTTATGAGGCAGATATAGTATTAAGAGAAGTGTTTAAAATTATTTCATCAAAACTAGATAAGATGCTTCTGGCTGATGGTGAGAAAACCAATATATTAAATAAGTTTAAGGATTATCGGAATTATTATGATGCCGTCATTACAGCAAGTGATTCGAATGAAATTAGATTGAAGCCGCATCGTGATCTTTACAGCATAGCACTTTATAAGTTAAATGTACCAAGAAATAAATTTAACCAGATTGTTGGCTTTGAGGATAGTGAAAGCGGAACAATTGCAATTCGTGCTGCAGGAATTGGATTATCGATTGCTGTTCCTTTTGCAGAAACAAGCGGGCATAATCTTAAAGCGGCAACTTACGTTTGCAAAGGCGGATTGCCTGAGGTGATATTAAAGCATAACTTGTTTCTTTAGTGGTCATTTCTTGCCTGTCGGTAGATAGGCTTGTCAAGAAGAGCAATCTGCTAACGAGAGTTTATTAAATTAAATAGATTCCCGCCTTCGCGGGAATGACAAAACCAAAATATGAAAAACTATAAAAACAAAACATTTCATGTAATATCCAACACTCACTGGGATCGTGAGTGGCGTTATCAATTTCAGCGCAACAGACAAATGCTCGTTGATATGATTGATAAAGTTCTTGAAATACTCGAATCTGAACCTGAGTACAGAGGATTTCATCTTGATAGTCAATCAGTTGTAGTAAAAGACTATCTGGAAATTCGTCCTCACAAAGAAGAACAAATAATAAAATTTGTAAAGGAGAGAAGATTATTTATTGGTCCATGGTATGTTCTGCCGGAACAATTTCAGGTTGGCGGAGAAAATTTAATTCGTAATCTTTTACTCGGACATAAAACCAGCACTAGATACGGACGTGTTTCAAAAATTGGTTACTCACCTTTTTCATGGGGACAAATATCGCAGCTTCCTCAAATCTATAAAGAGTTTGGCATTGAGTTAATTATGTTCTATCGCGGAATTAATTCACTTGATTCACCCAAAGCAGAATTTTTATGGATTGGTGCTGATGGAACCGAAGCTGTATCTTCACGATTTTCTACAATGCCGCGATACAATTTTTACTTTTACATTTATCGTCCTGTTGTCCATAATGAATTCTTTTCTGACGTTGAATACAAATGGTCTAAAGGAGGGGTTCCGTTTCATTTTTCTGATAATCAATTAGCTGATGAGGATTACTTTATCGTTGATCCTGTTGATGGATACTATCCTGAAAATATTAGACAGCAGGTTGAGGCAATTATAAATGATCAGGTTGATGATTTTACAACTCCTCACGTGATATGGATGGAAGGACACGATTCAAGCGGTCCGAATATTAAAACTGTTCAAATCATTAAGGACATTAAAAAGATTTTTCCGGATTTGAATGTTGTACATTCCACTTTAGAGGATTATGTAAAACTTTTATTTGAAAGTGTTGATGTAAATTCTTCAAAAAAAGTTTATAGTGAAAGAAGAAGTTCTCAGTTCGATCGAAGAAGCGGAAATATGTATGGCTACACAACATCTGCCAGAATGTATCTTAAACAAAAAAACTTTGAAGCTGAAAAATGGACTCAGTTTTATGCCGAACCTTTCAATGTTTTTTCAGCTTTAACCGGAAGAGATATAAATGATCTGTATCTTGATAAAGCATGGGAATTGATAGTACAAAACTCCTCACACGATTCAATCGGCGGCTGCAGTCTTGATCAGATTCATAATGATATGGTGGATCGTTATAGACAGGCAATTGAAATTTCAAAAGGCGTGTTCGAAAGATCAGTTAAGTATATTGTTAAAAATCTGAATCTTCCCAAAGTAAGTGATGAAAATTTATTCATTGTAGCCTTCAATCCTAACAATTATTCAAGGAATAAAGTTGTTGAATGTTTTATTGATATTCCAAAAGAATTTGATAAAGGTGATTTTAACATCTACGATTTAAATGGTAATGAAATTGCGAAACAAATAGTGAGTGTTGAGCCTCATCAACCAGTACTGGAACAGATCATCGATCGCCCAATGTATTTTGATATGATGCGTTATCACTGTTTTGTTGATTTGAAGAATGTTCCGGAGTTTGGATATAAATCTTTCTGGTTGAAACCGTGTGAAAAGTCAAAAGTCAAAAGTCAAAAGCTTGCCCTTAGCTTGTCGAAGGGTCAAGAGCCAAAGTTGGAGTTAGCATATAAGAATTCTAGTGAAAATGATTATCTGAAAATCAAGATCAATTCAAATGGCACATTTGATCTTTTTGATAAAGTAAATAAAAAAGATTATAAAGGACTGGGATATTTTTATGATGAAGGTGAAGCAGGACATGCCTGGGTGAATATTCCAACAAAACCTTTTATCACAACTTTAAAAAGTAAACCAAAAATTAAAATCGTTCAGAATGGAAACTTAAGTGCAACATTTAAAATCAGTCATAAATTAGAACTTCCATTAAATCTATCTGAACGGAAAAAGAAAAATCCAAAACTCGTCGTGGTAGATGTTAATTTATTAGTTACACTTAACAAAAATTCAAAAAATGTTGAGTTAAAAATTGAAGTTAATAACAAAGCCGAAAGTCATCGTTTAAGAATAATGTTCCCAACAAATCTTAATGCAAAATTCCATTACGGTGAAGGACAGTTTGATGTTGTAAAAAGATCAGCGGATAGACCCGTTACAAAAAACTGGGTTGAACAGCCAATGTATGATTTTCCGCTTCATCATTTTGCAGATGTTACCGATGGTAAAAACGGACTTGCTGTTCTTGTTGATGGATTAAAAGAGTATGAATTGCTGAACGATAAAAAGAAAACACTAGCAGTTACATTATTCCGCGGATTCGAATATATAATTGCACCAAGTTCAAAACAGGATTACACTCATCTTAAAGGCAGCCAATGCCTGGGTAAATCAAGTTATCGTTTGGCAATTTATCCGCATAAAGGAGATTGGCAAACTGGCGAAGTTTATAAGGAAGCCCTAAACTTCAATAACCACATTAGTCTTGTTCAGACAGGTAAAGCAAATGGTGATTTACCTTCCGAATTATCTTTCATGAAAGTTTCTCCTGATGTTTTGGTCTTCAGCGCATTGAAAAAATCTGAAGATGGAAATGGATTTGTACTGAGAGTTTATAACCCGACTGAAATGGATGTTGAAGGTAAAGTAGAATTTTATTATTCAATATCTAAAGTTGAACAAGTAACTCTTGAGGAAGTCTTGATTAAAGAGATAAATTTGATTAATAAAAAAAGTTTTGCTGTTTCTTTAGCAAAGAAAAAAATAGGCACTTATAAAATATTTTTTACTTAGTGTTTCTTAGTGTCCTTTGTGCCTTAGTGGTAAATATTTTCACCACTTAGACACTAAGAGCACTTAGTTTCACTTAGGATGAAAAAAAATTGGAAAGATGATTTATGATAAAAAATAAATACGGTTACTTTAGTAAAGACGGGAGAGAATTTGTAATAACTAATCCCAAAACTCCGCGCCCCTGGTTTAATTATATGTGGAATGAAAATTATGCAGGACTAATTTCTCACACCGGCGGCGGATTTAGTTATCTCGAAACTCCACGTGATAACAGATTAACCAGAATGCGTTATAACTGCTTGCCGTGGGATCGTCCGGGACGATATGTAATTGTTAAAGATACTGATTCCGGTAAATACTGGTCTTTAAGCTGGGCACCAACTATTGAAAAGAAATATGACAAGTATGAATGCAGACACGGACAGGGTTACACAAAAATTACTACTGAGAAAAATAAAATCCGTGGAGAGATAACTTACTTCGTTCCAACTGATTTGAACGGAGAAATATGGAAAGTAAAACTCACCAACTTATCAAACAAAAAAAGAAAACTTGAAATATATTCCTTCACAGAATTGTTGATGGGCAATGCTCTGAATGATATTATCAATCAACCCAACGATAAACATTTTACAGATATAAAGTTTGATAAGAAAAACGAAACACTCGTTTGCACACGCCGCTATTGGGTACTTAATAAAAAAGTTACAGTTGCCCAGCCGAACATTGACTGGCGTTATAATTTATTATTCACAACCACACTTCCGGTTAGCGGATTTGACGGAAGTCTTGATAATTTTATTGGTAAATGGCGATCCGAATCAAATCCTATCTCTGTTGAAACAGGAAAGATGAGTAACACAGAAATAACTGCCGGCGATCCGGTTGCTGCTCTTCAATCTAAAATTACTCTGGATAAAAAATCTGAAGTTGAGTTTGCAGTTATTATAACTGTGGTTCCGAAAGAAGAAAAAAATCCGTTTAAGGCAATTAAACTAAGTGAGCTAAAAAAATTAAAGAACATCAACAAAAAATTTGATGAGTTAAAAAATAATTGGACAAATTATCTGAGTAATTTTAAAGTAAATTCACCTGATCCCAAATTTAATTTATCCCTTAATGTGTGGAATCAGTATCAAGCAGCAGTTACTTTTGATATGGCACGTAACTCAGGATACTATCACGGTGGGTTGCTTTTTGGAACAGGAATGCGTGATCAGTTCCAGGATATTCTTGGAATGGTTATTTCTCATCCTGATCGGGTAAGAAAAAGATTACTTAATGCATTCAGATTTCAATTCAATGATGGATCAACTCTTCATAATTATTTCAAGATAACTGAGTGGGGAGAAAAAACTAATCACTCTGATACACCATTGTGGATTCCGTTTGGTATCGTTGAATACTTAAATGAAACTGCAGACTTCTCAATTCTGGATGAAGTGGTTACATTCTATGATGAAGGTGAAGCCACCGTTTACGATCATATGAAGCGTGCTATTGATTTTGCGATTTCTGCCTGCACCGAACGTGGTTTACCCAAAATTATGAACGGTGATTGGAATGATACTCTTGATCATATCGGACCGAAAGGAAAAGGCGAAACAGTCTGGGGCGCATTCTTCCTTGGTTATGTGATCAGAAAAACTTTTGAATTACTTGAACACAAGCAGGATTATTCTACACAAGAAAGATGGAAAGAAAAATATGAACAGTTAAGAAAAGTAATTGATGAAAATTGCTGGGATGGAAATTGGTACCTGCGTGCTTTCAGAGATGATGGCAGTGCAGTTGGATCACATAAACACAAACAGGGTAAGATTTTTATTAATGCACAAAGCTGGTCAGTTATTTCAGGACTAGCTCCATTCGAAAAAGCACAAGCCGCAATGAAATCCGGGAAAAAATATTTAACCACTCCGTATGGAATGCAGATAGTTTATCCATCTTACACAGAAGTTGAAGATAACACTGGATTGATAAGCCGATGCGTACCCGGTAAAAAAGAAAACGGCGCAGTGTTCAATCACGCATCTTCCTGGTTTGTTTTAGCTTCAATAATGAATGGTGATACTGAATTTGCATATGAAACTTATTCCAAAATGCTTCCAACAAATTCCTCAAACAATATTGACAGGTATGAAGTTGAACCATATGTATTTGCTGAGTATATAACAAGTCCCGATCACCAAACAGAAAACCAGGCAAGCCACAGCTGGTTAACCGGAACAGCTGTCTGGATGCTAAGAATAGGTATGGATTACATTAGTGGATTCAGGACTTCATTGAAAGGAATGATTATTAATCCAAATATTCCTTCAAAGTGGAAATCATTTTCGGCAGAAAGGAAATTCAGAGGGAAAACAATTAAATTGAAAGTTGAAAATCCAAAAGGAAAATATTCAGGAATTAATTTGATCGAGGTTAACGGAGCAAGTGTTGAATCCAACTTTATCAATCCTGATGATTTTTCTGAAAAAGAAATTAAAGTAAGAATTGTTTTAAGTTAATTATTTATGTCATTCCCGCTGAGGCGGGAATCTACTTTCTTCAATTACTGGATTCCCACTTTCGTGGGAATGACAATTAGTGAGGAGTTATTTATGAAAAAAATTATACTGTGTTTGTTTTTGTTTACTACCTCATCTTTTTCCCAAATTACCTGGACAGAGATAACATCAAACTATACTCTTCCAACAGGAATAAAAGTTTTTAGTGGAGTACGCACTTCACCGGTACTTAAAATATTTTACATTGATGTTGATATGAATAATCCCAACCTGGTAATTCACCCATACATTGGTGCAAATAAAACTATTAATAATTTTGTTCCCTCGGTTGGTGCTTATGCAGGAATTAACGGAGGATTTTTCGGTGGTTCATCTTCATACTCGGCGATCGTTTATCCATACGAAGTAAAAGCACAAAACGTTGGTGCTGTAACACGCAATAGCCAATCATATCCGGTTATCAGAAGTTTCTTCGGAATGAATTTCGATAGAACATTTAATGTTGAATGGATTTATCATTACGGCAATAATGTTTCTGATATTTATAGATTTGATTCACCAATGCCTTATACAAACAATCAACCAACACCGCTTCCAACACCTCAGCAATCATCAGGAAATGTTTATGATAATTTATTAGTTGGAATCGGTGGTGCACCAACTTTAGTTAAAAACGGACAGGTTAATGTAACTTATAATGAAGAAATTATGTGGGGCTCGGGTGTTGGTTATGATAACGGTGATCCACGAACCGCAGTTGGCTACACAGCTCATAACCACGTCATAATGATAGTTGCCGATGGAAGACAAGCAGCAAGTCAAGGTGTGGGTTTACCGGAACTTGCACAGATTATGATTGACCTTGGTTGTGTTGAAGCAATGAATCTTGATGGAGGCGGATCAACACAGATGGCTATTAGAAATCAATTAGTAAATACCCCATCAGAATCGAGAGCAGTTCCAACAATATTAACCGTTACACATAAAGATTCATTAAAACTTCCTGCAGTTCCTCAGTATGAAAAAATAATTGACACAGGAGATCCGGAATGCACTTTATTTGGAAGTGGATGGTTTACTTCGGCAAACCCTGGTTATTGGGGTAACACGCCAGCATATCTAAATCCTGTTGGAGATGGAAGTGCTTATGCGGAATTTAGTCCTCAGTTTACTACTGAAGCAGTTTATGAAGTATATGGATGGTGGGTTGCATCATCAAACAGATGCACTGACACTCCATTTATAATCAGGCATAAAAATGGAGTTGATACAGTCAGAGTAAATCAGGTTCAAAATGGCTCTGAATGGAAACTTATCGGCACTTATCAATTCTCTACGGGTACTGATCAAAAAGTTGTGATTTCAAACGCAGGCACTGGTGGAACTTATGTCGTTGCTGATGCAATTAGATTAGTTTCATATGATCCTGCAACAGAAATTGAAGTAGAAGAAAATCTTATTCCAACAGAATTTGTGCTTTATCAAAATTATCCAAATCCGTTTAATCCCATTACAAAAATTATATATACAATTCCAACCACCCCTATATCCCCTCCTTTGAAAGGAGGGGAAGCGAAGCAGGGGTGGTTTGTAACAATAAAGGTTTATGATATCCTCGGAAATGAAATAGCGACTTTAGTTAACGAAATTAAGTCTGCAGGTATTTATGAAGTCAATTTTAATGCCGATAAACTTTCAAGTGGAGTATATTATTACAAATTAACTGCAGGAAATTTCACTCAAGCTAAGAAAATGATTCTACTAAGATAAATGAATTACTTTTTTAATTATTACACTTTGCAAGTATTAGCATTTGTTTAAAAAAATTTAATATAGAAAAAAGTGGACTTGTTGAAATAAATTTCTTATGTTGAGGTAAGTTAAATAATCATCAATATGTTTAAACTTAAAACTAATCTGATCTCTATAATTCAATTCATTCATCAATAATTTAATGTGAGGTTACTATGAGGAACAAAATTACATTGCTATCTTTTGCTTTTTTGGTTCTTCTCGCTTTCTCTTTTACCTTTGCCCAAACTTTCACAAGGATTGGAACGGTGCCATTGCCACCGCCACAGAATGCAAGCTTTGGAAATTTTATTTCAGGAGTGGACTTTGATGGTGACGGAAGACCTGAGATCTACGCTGTAAATAATAACTGGGGAGATAGTGGGCCTGAACTTATTCCTACCATCTTTAAATTTGAATATGATCCATACACACAAACATGGCCTCAGGTATGGACTACGAAGTTAAATATTCCACTGCAAAATACCTGGCCAGCACTCACTTGGGGTGATTGGGATAAAGATGGTAAAAAAGAAATTATCTGGGGACCAGTTAACAATTTTACTACAGGAAATGAAAATCCTGCACGTGTTGTTGTATTTGAAACTGCCGGAGACGGTTCGGATGTAATGGGAGTTCCGGATGGTTTAGGTGGTTTCAAACCAAATGCTCAGTTTACAATAACTCCTAATAACAATCAAAACCTGCGCCCGATAAGATGGGTATTAACTGACATTGATAAAGATGGAACAGATGAATTGATTTATGTGAGCAGAGTTAATGCTGCTGGGCCTGGTAACATTTTTGGTGTTATTTCTGTTAATAACATTCCGGACAATGCTGATGGTTCTGAAATCTGGACTTTAGAAACATCTGGTGACGGTACAACAATACCTACAAACACTGCTTATGATATGGCAGTTATGGATAGTACTATTTATATAATTTATGCTAATGGCAATGTTGCCCCTGTAACGTATTCCGGTGGAGTCTATACAGTTCAGCCAACCCTTACAGGACTAGTACCCGGAGGAAGCTGGTTATCTGCAAGTGTTGTAGATATTAATAATGATGCTACAAAAGAAATTGTGGTTGCAGGTAATGGAACTGCAGAGAGAAAGGTTTACTTACTGCAAGGAACTGGTGCTACACTAACAGCCACTGCAATTGCAGATTTGCTTCCACTCATTGGATCTGGCACAGCACCAAGACTCTACGGTAGTGATTTTGGTGATATTGATAATGACGGAAAGATTGATTTTGTCTTCGGAACACGGGATGCTACACCAAACGCTGCAATATTAAGACTAGAATATGAGGGCACATTCATTGATTCGGCATCTAGTTATGTTGCAAGTTTGGTTGATGCTGGATTTGCAGCAACCGGTGGTAGATGGGCTTTAGTTGATATCGCTGATGTTGATGGCGATGCAGCCAAAGAAGTTCTTTACTCTGAAATGACTGATGCTATGGCTCCGATTGTTGTCACCGATGAAACAGGTTCAATGCCTGCTATACCTTTATTCAAAACTACATGGCAAAGAGCTGTTCCAACAAGCAACTTACCAACTTGGTTTGGTTCCAACACTGAAAGAGGTTTTGCTTATGGAAAAGTTGGCGGTAATGATAGAGTCTATGTTGTAAACAGAAATGCTGGTACATTTGTCAAAATACTCGATGCTGCAACTGGCGCTGATGTTGGTGATTTAAACACTACCGGTATAACCGGCGGTACGTTTCCTCTTAATGACATTGGTGTAACAGATGATGGAAAAATTATTGGCAGTAATCTTTTAACTGCAGCTGGTGACTTTAAGTTATATATGTGGGATGATGAATCATCTGCACCAAATAACTTTTTGACTTATACAACAGCTGTAACGGTTCGATTAGGAGATAAAATTACAGTAAGAGGTGATTATAGTGCAGGCACAGCTGAAATCTGGGCTGCTAGTGCAACCACTGGTGTAGTTTACAAATGGGTTATGAACGGCGGTACATTCGATCCAACTCCAATAATAATTACATTAAGTGACGCACCTGCTCCAGCTGTTATTGGATCTGCTGGTGTTGGACCATTGCCAGATGGTAGTTTTTACTGGAGTGGTAACGGATCTAACGTTAAGAAATATGCAGCTGACGGAACATTATTTGGGACAGTTCCGGGAACTGTTGTTGCAACTGGTAGCAACATTTCTCGTTATCTTGGTCAGATTGGTAATGATGAGTACCTGGCAGTTTTTGCTTATGGTACTGGTAACGGTAATGCCAGGATTCTTAGAATTCCAAATGGAGTTCCTGAAGACGCAGTGTTGTATGAAGTTACTCCTTCTTTGCAGGTAAATGCTAATGCAAATGGAACAGGAGATGTTGATGTTGTATTCAATAACTTTGTTGCAACTGTATTTGTACTTTGTACAAACAACGGTCTTGGTGCTTATGAAATTTGGAACCTTGATTTCACCCCTCCGGTTCCTGCAAGAGTTCAGATTGTTCATAACTCTGCAGACGTATTAGCCGATTCCGTTGATATCTACGTTAACGGCACTTTATTGTTAGATAACTTTGCATTCAGAACAGCAACTCCATTTGTTGATGTTCCAAGTACTGTTACACTTAATATTGGTGTTGCACCCAAAACAAGTACCTCCGTAGCAGATACTCTTGTTAACTTCCCGGTAGTCTTGGCTGAGGGAGAAAAATATATTGTATTCGCAAATGGTGTTTTGGATCCAGGATTATATGTTGCAAATCCTGATGGAAGATCAACAGCATTTACTTTGTTGGTTAAAACACCAGCACAGGAAACAGCAGTTGGTTCAGGAGTAGATCTGTTTGTTCTGCACGGAATCACCGATGCACCTACCATTGACATTAAGGCAAGAGAACTTGGAAATGCAGTGTTGGTTGACGATGCGGCTTATGGCGATATCACAGGGTATCTAAATGCGCCCGCACAGCCAGTAACGCTGGATGTTTACTTGTCTGATGGCGCTACTCTGTTAGGATCATTTGCAGCTCCTCTTGCAGGATTAGATGGTCAATCTCTTGCTGTTTTCGCCTCTGGTTTTGCTAATGAGTCTGGAAATCAAAATGGAGCCGGTGGTGGAATTTTTGCTGCTTTAGCAAATGGTACAGTAGTAGAATTACCACTTATTACTTCAATTGCTGATGCTAGAGTTGATAATAATGCTGATCTCATTCCAGATAGATTGGGTAATGTAGTAACCATCCGTGGTACTGTAATTTCTCCAAACTATCAAACAGTTAATCACTCATATTACATTTGGGATGGAACAGCAGGAATTACAGAATTTCTAAGCGGTACAACCAACCCTGTTCTCAGTTTAGGAGATGATGTATTCATCACTGGTACAATCAGCCAGTTCAGAGGATTAACTCAGATTCAACCAGCAAACTCTGGTGGAATTATTCTTATAAGTCAGGGAAATCCAACTCCGCCTATACTTGAGATAACATTAGCTGATTATCTTGCTAATCCCGAAGCTTATGAAGGTACACTTGTTGGTTTCTTATCATTAACAAAAGCCAGTGGAACCTGGCCAAGCCCTGGCAGCAGTGCAACTATTCAACTTACCGATGGTGTTAACACTATTGATTATAGAATAGATTCTGATACGGATCTTGATGATAATCCCGAGCCAGTTTGGCCAAAAGATGTTGTTGGTATTGGTTCACAATTCTCGTCAGGAGCCTCTGTTGTGAATAACGGATATCAGATTCTGGGTAGATACTATGGATTGGATATACTTCCAGCTAATTCTATCCCGGTTGAAATGACTACATTTACAGCTAAGTTCATAAACAAAGGTGTAACCTTAACCTGGTCAACAGCAACCGAAACAAATAATAAGGGATTTGAGATCGAAAGAAAATCTGAAAATACAGAGTGGACTAAAATTGGATTCGTAAATGGTTTCGGTACAACTACTGAAGCAAGAGAATATACATTTACAGATAAAAATCTTGCTGTTGGAAAATACAGCTATAGATTGAAACAAGTTGACTTCGATGGTACTTTTGATTACTCAAAAGTTGTTGAAGTTGAAGTTCTTGCTCCAAAAGTATTCGAGTTAGCTCAAAACTATCCAAACCCATTCAACCCGACTACAAAGATCAATTATAGTGTTCCTTTTGATTCAAAGGTAATAATTTCTATTTACTCTGTTACCGGTGAATTGGTTAAGGAACTTGTAAATGATTTCGTAACTGCTGGTTCATATTCTGTTGATTTTAACGGAACTGATTTGGCAAGCGGTATGTACATTTACAGAATGGTAGCCGGAGATTTCGTTCAGACCCAAAAGATGATGTTAATGAAGTAAAATCATCATCACCGGTTATAAGCAAAAAGCCCCGATTCTTCGGGGCTTTTTATTTTGGTTAAAACCTATTATTAAATCTAAATTACATTTTCAGTCTCTGCATCAAAGAAGTGAATTTTGGAAAGATCAAAATATAATTTTTTGCTGCTTCCAACTTTTGGCACTTCGTAAGTAGTTTTTCTGCAAATAATTTGTTCTCCATCAAGCTGAAAGTATAAAAAGATTTCGTTGCCCATTGGTTCTACAACATCAATATTAACTTCAACTTCAGCAGAGTTATTTAACGAATCCATTTTAATATCGCTTATATTTTCCGGTCTTATTCCCAAATAAACAGTTTTATCTTTATACCGCATTAATTTATCAATCAAATTGTTTGGAACAGAAAATTTCAGATTCCCACCTTTGCTGATAAAAGATAATTTTGTGTTATCAGATATTTCACCTTTTATAAAATTCATAGCAGGACTGCCAATAAATCCCGCCACAAATTTATTTGCAGGGTTGTTGTACAGATTCATTGGGGTATCAATTTGATGAACGATTCCATCTTTCATAACAACAATTCTGTCTCCCATAGTCATCGCTTCTGTTTGATCGTGAGTTACATAAATTATTGTTGCATTAAGTCGTTTATGAAGCTTGGAAATCTCAGTCCGCATTTGAACTCTGAGCTTTGCATCAAGATTACTTAATGGTTCATCAAATAAAAAAACTTTTGGTTTTCGGACAAGGGCACGACCAACAGCAACTCTTTGCCGCTGTCCACCGGATAGTGCCCGTGGTTTTCTATCAAGATAAGATTCGAGATCAAGTATTTTTGCTGCCTCAGATACACGCAGTTTAATTTCTTCTTTGCTGTACTTTCTTAATTTTAATCCAAAAGCCATGTTTTCAAAAACAGTCATGTGCGGATACAAAGCATAGTTCTGAAAAACCATTGCGATATCTCTATCCTTTGGCGAAACATCATTTACTTTTTTGCCATCAATAAAAAGTTCTCCTTCAGTTATCTCTTCAAGTCCTGCAATCATTCTTAAGGTTGTAGATTTTCCGCAGCCCGATGGTCCAACCAATACAACAAACTCTTTATCACGGATATCTATATTTACATTTTTAACTACAGGTTTATCGGAGTCATAAATTTTTGTGATGTTTTTTAATATTACCTCAGCCATATACAGCCTTAATTATTGGGTTAAAGATTCGGTAATCATACCAACCCTACTATAACTTATACTTAAGTAGTGTTTTTGGTTAAACCAGAAAATTTTATCTGGAATACAATATAAAAATATCAGAAGGTTAATATTTTCATTTTAGGGAAAAAATATTTTTAATTTTTTCGTCATTCCTATTGACAAATGAATATAAATAATCTAATTTAATATTGTAATGTAAACGTTTACATTAAAACAAATAACTTTTCCAAAACAAAATAAGGAGAGTGCTATGAAAAAACTTCTAGTAATACCTTTGTTACTTTTCTCCGTTTCCCTGTTTGCACAAACCACAATCGATTGGGAGACAGTCGGCAATACCTGGGCTTGGAATATATTTTCCCAAGGATCTGGTAGTGGTTATTCTCTGGTTGCAAATCCAAGTGTTGGTGGGTTAAACACATCCAGCAATTGTGGAATGATTGATATTGGTGCTAATGGTGATCCTTGGGCAGGAGTATGGTGTTCTGATTTTCCAGATCTTACTCTTGATTCATCTAATTGTATTATCAAAATCCTTGTTTATAAAAATGTAAGTTCCAGATTTAATCTAAAACTTGAACCACCTAATATCGACCACTTTGCTACAAATACGTTAGTAAATCAGTGGGAAGAATTAACATTTGATTACACTTCACATATTGGAGTAACAGGCACAGTACTGACTCTGATTCCTGATCAGGAGGAAGGCTCAAGGACACATGCAAGTGTTAATTATTTTGATGATGTAAGTTTTAATCCTGTAATACCAATCCCGGTTGAAATGACATCATTTACTGCTTCAATTGTTGGCAATACTGTTGAACTTAAATGGCAGACTGCAACTGAAACCAATAACCGCGGATTTGAAATTTACAAGAGTGTAAGCGGATCTCCATTTACCAAGATTGGTTTTGTTGCCGGCAACGGAACAACCACCGAAGCCAAATCTTACTCATTTGTTGATCGTGATGTAAGAGCCGGTGAAAATTACGGTTACAGAATTAAGCAGATTGATTTCGATGGAACATTCGAATATTCAAAAGTTGTAAACGTAAGCGGAATTACTCCAACTGAATTTTCATTGGATCAAAATTATCCGAATCCGTTTAACCCATCTACTAATATTTCTTACTCAGTTCCTGTTAAATCAGAAGTTACATTAGAAGTTTATAATCTGATCGGACAAAAGATTATGACTTTAGTACAGGGTTCTGTTGAAGCAGGAAAACATTTTGTTCAAATGAACGGATCTTCAATGGCATCTGGTATTTATCTTTTAAAACTTAATGCTGTTGGTGCAGACGGAACACAGTTTACTTCAAGCAAAAAAATGACTTTGATGAAGTAATACTTTCTTGTTATTTAAAGGAAGCAGAATAGAAATATTCTGCTTCTTTTTTTAATGCTTAAACTTATGAAACCTACTATTAAACAAATAGCTTCTAAAGCTAAAGTATCTATCGCAACTGTATCAAGAGTTCTTAATAATGATGATAAAGTAACCGAAGAAACTAAAAAAAAAGTTTTACAGATATCCAACGAACTAAATTACAGACCGAACCTTATTGCCAGAAACTTCGCTAAAAAAACTTCCAATGCAATCGGATTAATCCTTCCTGAAATCTCAGATGAATTTTTTACGGATATAATCCGCGGCGTTGATGAAGTGACTTACACTAATGGTTATTACACAATGGTTGCAAGCTCACATAAGAATAGAACTATTAGTGATTCCATATCAGCTTTTGCTCAGACAGGATTAGTAGGTGGAATAATTTTACTTATCTCTTCAATGACAGAAGATTTAAAAAATATTATAAACCAGACGAGAATTCCCGTTGTTATTATTGGTGGTGGAAAAGAATCCAATGAGTTTGATACTGTTGCCATTGATAACTATCAGGGTGCATTTGAGGCAACAGAATATTTAATTAAAAAGAAAAAGTTTACCAGAATTGCGCACATTACCGGACCCGATGAAAATTATGATGCTTATCTAAGGAAAAAAGGATTTATAGATGCTTGTAAAAAAAATGGAATTACAGTGGATAAATCATTTATCGTTAACGGCAATTACACAATTGATTCCGGATACCACGGATTTATCCAGTTATATGGTTTGCAGGAAAAACCACAAGCGATTTTTGCTGCAAACGATATGATGGCTCTCGGTTGTTACGATGCAGCTAACTACTTTAATATTAAAATACCAAATGAAATAAGCATAATTGGTTTTGATGATATTTTTATTTCAAAATATGTTACACCGGGTTTAACCACAGTACGCGTGCAAATTGATGAAGTCGGAAAAGAAGCGGCTAAATTGCTTATTGAAAGATTAAATAAGCCTAATGGAAAAGCTCACTCACTTATAAAAATTCCTGCTCGATTAGTAATCAGAAATTCCTGTTAATAATTACCGGATAATAAATGAAAAAATTTTCTAAAAAGTATGGTCATTTTTCTGCTGATGGAAATGAGTACATCATAACAGATTTTAGAACTCCAAAACCGTGGGTAAATGTAATTTCAAATGGAAAGTATGGATTAGTGATTTCTCAAACAGGCGGAGGATTTAGCTGGGATACTCATTCTGAATTTAACAGATTAAACCGATGGCACCAGGATTTGGTGCAGGATAATTGGGGAAAATATTTTTATATAAAAGATAACGATACTGGAGATGTCTGGTCACCCACGTGGATGCCGCTGAAAACTGATCTTGATTTTTATCAGATTGTTTACGGTTTTGGATATGCAAAATTTATTTCAGAGTATAAAGGTGTGAAAATTACTCTGACTGTTTTCATTCCGATTAAGGAGGATCTTGAGATCTGGAATTTTCAAATCGAAAACCTGACTGATCAAAAAAAATCTCTTTCACTACTCACTTATTTTGAATGGTGTCTTGGTTCATCAGCAGATCATCACAGAGAGTTTCATAAAACTTTTTTAGAAACTCATTTTGATAATGAACTAAATTGTATGACAGCAACCAAAAGGCTTTGGGAAATCCCTTTAGGTGACAGAGGTCATTGGAATATTGAATATCCATATCTCGGGTTTATTTCCTGCTCAGAAAAAATTTCTGATTACGATGGTGATAAAGATACTTTTATCGGACAATACGGCTCTTTACAAAATCCCGCCGGATTATCTGCTTCATCTTTAACTAAAAAACTTGGCAAATGGAATGATTCAATTGGAACGGTTAAAACTTCAATCGAAATTAATTCAAAAGAAACCAAGCGATTGAATTTCTTTTTAGGAATTAAAAAAAATAAAAGAGCAATTGCACAATCATTAAAGAAATTTTCTTCTCAAAAAAATGTTGATGATGCACTAACTGAAGTAAAACTTTTCTGGGGAAAAATGTTCAGCACTTTAGTAATTGATACACCTGATTCTGCAATGAATCTGCTTGTAAATAAGTGGCTCCGCTATCAGGCAATTGCAGGAAGGCTTTGGGGAAGAACAGCATATTATCAGCAGAGCGGTGCATTCGGATTCCGTGACCAGCTTCAGGATAGCCTGGTATTTCTTCCAATTGATCACGGCAAAACAAAAGACCAGATCAGATTACACGCACGGCATCAGTTTGTAGATGGAACAGTTCTTCATTGGTGGCATCCGATTTCCGAAACAGGTTTGCCAACTAATATGACAGATGATTTGCTTTGGCTTCCATTTGTAATTATTCAATACATTGAAGAAACAGCTGACTTAAAAATACTTTCCTTAAAAGAACCTTATTACGATAACAAAAACAAAAAGGATACTTTATATAATCATTGTGTTGCTGCCATAGAAAAAGTTTTAACAAGAATGAGCAAGCGTGGATTAACTTTAATTGGTGCGGGGGATTGGAATGATGGACTGAGTGCTGTTGGATTAGACTTTAAAGGTGAATCAATCTGGCTTACAGAATTTTTCTATCTTATCTTAAATCGGTTTGCTGAGTTATCCAAAGAAATTGGTAAGGATACAGACTATAAAAGATATAAAAGAAAAGCCGCCGATCTTAAAAAAGCATTTGATAAATATGCATGGGATGGAGAGTGGTTCTGGCGTGCAACTAAAGATGATGGTAAAAAAGTAGGAAGCAAATCATCACCGGAAGGAAAAATTTATCTTAATGCACAAACCTGGTCTGTTATCAGCGGAATAGCAGAGCCTTTAAAGCAGAAGAAGGCAATGGGTTCTGTTTCAAAACATTTGTTAAAGAAAAACGGATGCTTGCTTCTTTCACCGGCTTACACAAAACCCGATAAAATGATTGGATATCTTTCGCGCTATGCACCGGGTAGAAGAGAAAACGGTGGAGTTTACACTCACGCTGCAACCTGGGCAGTATGGGCTTATGCTTTGTTAAAAGATAAAGAGAATGCTTTCAAGTCGTACAAAAATTTATGTCCTGTCTACAACGGATTAAATCCTGATGAATATGTAGCAGAACCTTATGTAACTCCGGGAAATATTGATGGACCTATCTCACCAAATTATGGTATGGGCGGATGGACCTGGTACACGGGCTCAGCAAGCTGGTTTCAGAAAGTTATTGTTGATTGGATTTTAGGTATTAGAGCAGCCAAAGATGGATTAGTAATCGATCCCTGTATTCCTGCTGACTGGAAAGAATATAAAGTTAAAAGAAATTTTAGAGGAACAACATTTAACATTAAGGTTTTTAATAATCACAATAAAAAAGAAAAAAATATTTTGGTTGATGGTAAAGTGATATCAGGTAATATGATTAAAGAAATTAAAAAGAAGCAGATTAATGTGGAAGTCTATCTGTAGAACAGGAATTTTATGAAACGATATTTTCGGTTTACAATAGTTACATCAATAATTCTTTTTTTTATTTGCGGGTGTATTGCTCAACAGCATCATACAGTTTTTATATCAAAAGGAAAAGTTGACTACAATCTCTCTTATAATGATCAAATCCTACTTGATTCAATACAGTATCATTCCTTTCTTTATTTTATTAATGAATTAAATCCCCCAAATGGATTAGTTAAAGATCGTAATGCAAGCTGGGCGCCGGCAAGTATTGCTGCAATTGGTTTTGCACTTCCTTCTTATGCAGTTGGAGTTGAAAGAGGATGGATAACAAGAGAAAAAGCTTCGGAGATAATATTAAACACTTTAAGGTTTTTTATTAATTCTGTACAAAGTACTGATACAAATGCAACAGGTTATAAAGGATTTTATTATCACTTCTTAAGAATGAATTCCGGTACACGTGAATGGAATTGCGAACTTTCTTCAGTTGATACCGGACTTCTGATGATGGGGATAATCTTTGCCAGAAATTATTTTAATCTGGATAATCAAACAGAAAAAGAAATACGAGAGCTTGCTGCAAAATTATTAAACAGAATTGAGTGGGATTTTTTTGAAATGCCTGCTAAGGGTGAATATGCAAACACAATTTCTATGGGATGGAAACCTGAAGAGGGTTTGCATTTTATGGGATGGAATGGTTACAACGAAGCTTTGTTTCTTTACATACTTGCGGCAGGAAGTGGAATGACTAATGCAGAAAAAGGTTATCAATCCTGGTTAGCTTCATACGATTGGCAAACACCTTATCCAAATCTTTCACATGCAGTTTTTCCGCCTTTGTTTGGTCATCAGTTCTCTCATACGTTTATTGATTTTCGTGATGTAGCAGATAAGTATATGAAAGAAAAGGGAATTGATTATTTTGAAAACTCCAGAAGAGCTACTCTTGTTCAAAGATTATATGCAATTGAAAATCCATTTAACTGGGTTGGATACGATTCATTAACATGGGGAATCTCTGCAAGCGACGGACCTGGTGAAAGTTATAATTTTGATGATAAAAAGTTTTTAGGATATGCCGGACGCGGTACAAGCGGACCGAACCTTAATTATTTTGATGATGGAACAATTGCACCTTATGCTGCAATTTCTTCAATTGTTTTTGCCCCTGAAGTTGTAATTCCAACAATAAGAAACTTTAATGAAAAGTATGGTAAAGGATTATGGGGTAAATATGGTTATTTAGATTCTTTTAATCCAACTCTTAATTGGTTTAATAAAGAATATATCGGAATTGATCAGGGTCCGCTATTATTGATGATTGAAAATTTCAGATCAGGTTTGGTGTGGAATTATGTAATGAAAGACAAAATAATTCAGGATGGTTTGAACCGTCTGGGATTTGAGTACATCAACTAACAAGACTATTTATAAAATGCTTAAAAAGAATATTCTGTTTGCACTGCTTTTTGTTTTTTTTCATTCAACAATTGCTCAAATAAGAACGTTAGATGATTATGAAAGCACAGAAGGCTGGAGCTTTATTCGTGCTGATGGTGTAAATCTGTCTTTGAATATTGAGAAAGGATTTACAGGTAACGCAATCAGGTTTGATTATGATTTTACCAAAGGCACAGGTTACGGTGGAATTCAGAAACTATTCCCGATTGATCTTCCTGAAAATTATGAATTCACTTTTTATGTTAAAGCTGAATCACCTGCAAATAATTTTGAAATAAAATTTATTGACAGCACTGGTAATAATGTTTGGTGGGTTAACAACCGCAACTATGATTTTCCAACAGAGTGGAAAAAGATCAGGATAAAGAAAAGACACATAAATTTTGCGTGGGGACCAACCGAAGATAAATCATTAAAGCGAATCGACAGAATTGAATTTACTATTGCTTCTTTTGTTGGAGGGAAGGGAACACTTTGGATTGATGATTTGAAGTTTGAACCACTGCCTCCGGAAACAAATGTTTATCCCGAACCGCTGGTTATGGCAAAATCACAATCTTTTGATTTTATCCCAAAGAATATTATCGATGGCGATCCTAACACTCACTGGAAAAGTGTTGGAGTTAAAGATCAGTTTATAACTATAGACTTTAAAACGAGAAGAGAGTTTGGCGGAGTAAAAATTAATTGGCTGGATAAATTTCAAGCAAGGTCTTTTGATATTCTTTTTTCAGATGATGGACGAAATTGGGAAAAAGTTTATCCCGTTTCTGCAAATAAAAGTGAATTAAGTTTCATAAAACTTCCTGAAGCTGAAACCAGATTTTTAAAAATTAATTTGAAAGAAAGTATTTATGATGAGGGATTTGGAATTTCAGAAATAAGTTTTCTTGATATACAAAATTCATTAACTCAAAATGATTTTCTCATCTACACTGCAAAAAATTCTCCAAAGGGAAATTACCCAAGATACTTTTTAGATCAGGCATCTTTCTGGACAGTTACTGGTGTAAACAATGATGTTAAAGAAGCGTTAATAAATGAAGATGGAATGGTTGAAGTTGAGAAGGCGAAGTTTTCGGTTGAACCATTATTAAAAGTTGAGGATCAGTTTTTTAATTGGGCAAATGTGAATCCATCTCAATCACTGGAAGAAAATTATCTGCCAATACCATCCGTAAAATGGCAGTGCAATGGGATTGAATTTGAAACAAAAATATTTGCAAATGGTGATGCAAATATTAATTCCAACCTGTATTTAAGTTATAAGCTAAAAAACACTTCTTCTGATAATAAAAGCGGTAGTTTGTATTTATTGATAAGACCTTACCAGGTTAATCCGCATTATCAATTTCTTAATTTACCCGGTGGTGCAGGTAAGATTAATTCCTTAAGAGAAAATCAAGGTAAGATTATTGTTGATGAAAAAATTTTAATACCAATTACAGAATTTAGTTCTTTTAATGCAGCGATATTTGATGAAGGAAATATCATTGAGTTAATTGTTAATGGCAATTTGCCTGATCAAAAAAGTGTTGTGGATAAATCAAATCTGGCTAACGGTGTTATTCGTTATGATTTTAATCTGAATGTCGGTGAAGTTAAAAATATTTATCTGTCTGCACCATTTTATGTTGATCATCATTCGATTGAAAATCTATCTGAAAAGATATTTGAACAAAAACTTTGTGAAACAATTGAATTCTGGAAAAATGAAGTAGATCATATCAAGTTTAACCTTCCAACATCAGCAGATAGAATTATTAATACTTATAAATCAAATCTTGCATACATTTTAATAAACAGAGATAAAGCAGGAATTCAGCCAGGTTCAAGATCATATGAAAGAAGCTGGATAAGAGACGGCTCACTCACTTCTTCTGCATTGTTAAAATCGGGAATAGTTGCAGAAGTAAAAGATTTTATTGATTGGTATGCAGCTCATCAATATGAAAATGGTAAAGTGCCTTGTGTGGTTGATTCCAGAGGCCCGGATCCTGTCCCCGAACATGATAGCCATGGTCAGTTGATTTATCTTATTCGTGAGTATTTTAATTTTACAAAAGACACTGCTTTCCTAAAATCAAAAAATGAAAATGTTCTTAATGCCGTTGAATACCTAAAATCTCTGATTGCTGAGAGATCAACTGATCATTTTAAAAATGGAAATGACAGCGTAAGAGCCTATTACGGATTAGTACCAGAATCAATTAGTCACGAAGGATATTCTGCAAAACCAATGCACTCCTACTGGGATAACTTTTTTATCATGAAAGGATTAAAAGACGCGACAGAGATTCAAAATATTCTTGGTGAAAAAGAAAATTATGAAAGAATAAAAAAAGTTCGGGATGATTTTAAAGAAAACCTTTACAACTCAATTAACCTTGCAATGAAGGTAAGGAACATTGATTACATTCCCGGTTGTGTAGAGCTTGGTGATTTTGATGCTACTTCAACAACAATAGCTTTAACACCTTGCAACGAACTTGGAAATCTTCCGAAGCCACAGGTTTACAATACGTTTGAAAAGTACTTTAAATTTTTCCAAAACAGAAAAGATGGAAAAATTGATTGGGTGAATTACACTCCATATGAGAACAGATTAATTGGTTCATTTATTTTACTGGATCAACCGGAAAGAGCGCACCAACTGATTGACTACTTTTTGAATGATCAGCATCCACATAATTGGAATGCATTTGCGGAGGTTGTTTGGAAAGATAAAAGTACACCCGGTTTTATCGGGGATATTCCACATACCTGGGTTGGGTCAGATTTCATAAATGCTATTCGTTCTATGTTTGTTTATGAAAACGAATATGATCAATCATTAGTCTTGGCTTCAGCTCTTTATAAAGATTGGATAGATTCTCCAAACGGAATGAGCATTGAGAATTTACCGACTTATTTTGGTGAGTTATCATATTCAATCAATAAAGAAAATACATCTTACATATTTAATATTTACGGTAATGTTGAATTACCTAAAAACGGACTAAAGATTAAAAACTTTAATGGATCAAAACTTCCGCAAAAAGTTTATGTAAATGGAATTGAAATATCTTCATTCAGTTATAAAGAAATAAATATAAAAGAATTTCCTGCACGTGTGGAAATAAAATATTAATTCAATCAGTAGTTTAAGAGAAGCCAAATAATTGGAAATATAAAATGAGTTTCAATTCATCAAACGGATATTTCTTAAAAAATAATAAGCCGCATTTTGTTATATCAGGTGAGATACATTATTTCAGACTTGATCCGAAGCTTTGGGAGAAGCATTTAAAACTTTTAAAGCAATCAGGTGCCAACACAACCTCTACCTATATTCCATGGGATTGGCACGAAATTAAAGAGGGGCAATTTGATTTTTCCGGTAAAACCAATCCTGCCAGAAATCTTGTTAAGTACATTGAGCTATGCAAAAAAGTTGGATTAGATTTAATTGTAAAGCCGGGTCCATATATACTTGCTGAGTATGAAAACCAGGGTTTACCTGATTGGCTTCTTAAGAAAGTAAGTAAGAAAGCGTATGCTTTAGATGAAAACGGAAATATAATTTCGCCGGATTTAATGTCGTATCTTTCTGATGAATATCTTGACTACACTTTCCGTTGGTATGATAAAGTGATACCACTTCTTACAAAGTATCAGCATGAAAATGATGGTCCAATAATTATGCTGCAGGTTTGTAATGAGGTTGGAGTTTTTCAGTGGCTTACAGGAAGAATAGATTATAATCCTTCAGTAATTAGTCTATTTAAAAAATTTCTTATTGATAAATATCAGAGTATTCAGGAGCTGAATAAGATTTACGGAACCAGTTATTCAAGCTTTAAAGATATATCAGCACCTGTTGGAAAAATTGATAATAGACAGCAATACTGTGCATATTATGACTTCCATCTTTTTTATCGAAAATATTTTGCAATGTATCTAGAAATATTAAGTAAAAAGATAAGAAGTTACGGAATGAACGTTCAGCTTACACACAACATTCCCGGATGGATTTATGGGAATGCGGCAGAATTGCCGATGCTAATCAGCACCTATGAAGAAATTTTAAGAACAAATAAGGAAATAATTTTTGGTTTAGACCATATACCCGAATTTGTTTCTTTCCGCAATGCACATTCTGATTTAGCATGCAATAAAATACTGGAAGCATTGCAGCCTCAGGCACCCGTTTGGGCGGCAGAGTTTCAGGCGGGTACACGCGAACATCAAGTTAAATGTGATGCAAATGATCTTGAAACTTTTTATTATGCTTCGCTTGCACATGGAATGAAGAGCTTTAACTATTATATGTTTTCTCAAGGTATAAATCCCAAAGGAAAAGGTTTTTATGGTAAAACATTTTACTATCAAACTCCTTTAGAAGCAAATGCCCGCTCAACAAAACTTTATAACTCAATTAAAAAAGTTAATTCGTTTATCAGGAAAGAATCAGAAGATTTATTGCTAAGCAAAACCAAAGCCGATATTTGTGTAGGGCTTTATAAACCTTATTTTTATACAGAATTAACCACCTCTCAAATGCTAAGAGAAAAAAGACTTGATGTTGAAAAGTTGGGACTACAATATGATCCAAGATTTGTTCGTGAGGAGCTATTATTTAATGGACTTTTAAGAAGCTTTCAAACACTTAACTTTCAATATGAATTGAAGGACTTGGAAAACACAAGTCTTGAAAATCTTTTGAAGTATAAACAGCTTTGGATTGTAACTACAGAATTTATGGATGCAGAAACCCAACAGCTGCTTGCAACTTTTGTGAAAAAAGGCGGTAAGTTAATTATGTATCCCGTCATACCAACGCTTGATCTTTACTTAAACCCATGTACTATTATACAAGATGAATTAAAAATTAAATTGAGCAAATCCACAAGTCCGAATAAAGTACATGCTTTTGGCATTGAGGATTTATTTACGGTTTTCAGAGATAAGCAGATATTCAGCGATCGAAAAGCCGATGTTGTAGCGATTACCGAAAATGAAGCAGTTTGCGGAATTCGTAAAAAAATAGAGAAGGGAACGATAACTCTGCTTGGCTTTGCATTCGGTTACACCAGTGATGAACATTTAATGCTTGTTGAAAAGCTTCTAGAAACTGATAATGTTAAAAGAGAAATAAAATTATCTGATAAAGACATCCAATTTATAATACGGAAATCAGATAAATATTCTTATATCTTTTTATTAAACTATCATAACGAAGAAAAAACAATCAGACTTAAGAATAAAAAAATATCTCTCAAGCCGTTTTCATACAGCGTTGTAAAATTTCTAAATAAAAAATGATTTTTAAATCAAAGAAAGAATTAAATGAATAACATATTATTACTTCTGCTCTTGTTAATTATTAGTTTTTCGGTTAATGCACAGGATACCACTCCACCGGCAACACCACAAGGTGTTATGGCTTTTGGTTATGAAAAGCATGTTGATGTAGAATGGTATGATAATACAGAACCAGACCTCGCCGGATATAAAATTTATATTAAGAGCGGACAGAATTACAATTATTACACAAGTGTAAACAAGCTTAAAAGTTTTATTTCAATCAGTATGAATTTAATCGGGATTCCTTTTTCTTTTAAGGTTAGTGCCTTTGATTCAAGTAGGAATGAATCTCCCTTGAGCGATAGTGTTGATGCTGTTACTCATACAATGAATGATGAAGAATTTCTTGATATGGTTCAGCGGGCTACATTCAGGTATTTCTGGGACTGGGCAGATCCCACTTCGGGAATTGCAAGAGAACGATGGCATCCGGATGAAAGAGATGTTACAAATACGATTGGCGGCGGCGGTTTTGGTGTGATGGCTATTCTTGTTGGAATCGAAAGAGGTTTTACTACACGTGAGCTTGGTGCAAATAGAATGCTTAAGATTGTTGGCTTCCTTGCAAATAAAATTGATAAGTTTCATGGAGCTTTTCCTCATTGGTTTAATGGAACAACAGGTAAGGTTGTAAATTTTGGTATTCAGGATGGCGGAGATATTGTTGAAACAGCTTTTATGATAGAGGGACTTTTAGCAGTCCGCCAGTATTTTAATCAAAACAATTCCACAGAAGAACAAATCAGAAATTTAATCACACAAATCTGGCATGATGTAGATTGGGAGTTTTATCGTAATAATTCTTCCGGGTTATACTGGAATTGGTCTCCCACTTATGGATTTAATTTTAGCGATACTTTTATTTTCCATGGGTGGAATGAAACGTTGATGCCATATCTTCTGGCGGTTGCATCTCCAACAAAAGCCGTAACACTTAATGCATCATCATTTTATAAATCCGGCTGGGGAAACAACGGCATAATTAAACAGCTTAGAAATTTGTATGGTTATATTCTTTACGTAGGTTCAGGTTATGGTGGTCCTCTCTTCTTTACACATTATTCGTTTTTAGGATTTGATCCGAGAAATAAAAAAGATATGTACACTAATTACTTTGAACATAACAAAAATCAGTCACTTGTTAACAGACAATATTGTATTGCTAATCCTAAAAGCTATGTTGGATACGGAGCAAACAACTGGGGATTAACTGCAAGCTATTCAATTCCCGGTGTTGGATATTTAGCCCACGATCCAAACAATGATAATGGAACAATTTCGCCTACCGCTGCATTATCTTCTATGCCATACACTCCCAACGAATCGATTACTGCATTAAAATATTTTTACAGAACATATGGATCGGATCTTTGGGGGGATTTTGGTTTTAGGGATGCATTTAATCTTACTTATTCAAGTAAAGGTGTTTTGGGAAGATGGTTTAGTGACGGATATCTTGCAATTGATCAGGGACCGATAATTGTGATGATTGAAAATTACAGAAGCGGATTGCTGTGGAATTTATTTATGGCTAATCCGGAAATTCAAACAGCTCTAACAGCAATTGGATTCGCACCAGATACTACAACTAATGTGGATGACGAAAACATTCCGGCAGATGATTTTAAACTTGTTGGAAATTATCCTAATCCTTTTAATCCGTTAACAAGTATAGTATTTAATTTACCATCAGAACAAAGAGTAACAATCAGCATCTATAATCATCTGGGTGAAAAAATAAGAGACCTTGCTGATGAAGAATTCGCAGCAGGCAAAAACACAGTTGTTTGGAATGGTCTGAATAATCAGAACATTCCGGTTAGCTCAGGTATTTATTTATATAAAGTCAGTACAGATGCTAAATCGCTTTATGGCAAAATGATTCTTCAGAAATAAGAAATGAAAATCATTAAAAATTTTTATTGGATTCTTTCGGGATTAATTTTATTACTCAGTTTATCCTGCTCAAATAATACTGATGAAAGAACAGTAAAATTTTGGGCAATGGGCGCAGAGGCCGAATATCTAACAAAGCTTGTTCCTGAATTTGAAAGGAGGAATCCCGGAATTAAAATCAAAGTACAGCAAATTCCGTGGACAGCAGCTCAGGAAAAATTAGTTACAGCCTTTGCAAGTGATAACACACCCGATGCCTGCCAGCTTGGTAACACCTGGGTACCACAGTTTGCTGCATTAAATGCAATCATACCTTTAGATGAACTGATAGCTTCATCAGATAAAATTAAAAAGAATAATTATTTTGGTGGCATCTGGGAAACTAACGTAATTGATGAAAAAGTTTATGGTGTTCCATGGTATATTGATACCAGAATAATGTTTTGCAGAAAAGATGTTTTTGAAAAAGCCGGATATAAAAATCCCCCTAAAAACTGGCAGGAGCTTTTAGATCTCTCTAAAAAAATAAAAGCATTTCATCCCAACGAAGAAAAGTATGCAATTTATCTTCCAACAAATGAGTTTGCACCATTTATAATTTTTGGAATGCAGGCAGGTTCATCAATTCTTAGGGATAAAGACACGCGTGGAAACTTTAGCGGAAAAGAATTTAAAGAGGCATTTAAATTCTTAACTGATTTTCATAAACAAAAGCTTGCACCGATGGGCATATCGCAGGTTACAAATGTTTATCAGGCTTTTGCCGAGGAATATTTTTCAATTTATATCTCGGGACCATGGAATATTCCGGAATTCAAAAAATGGATGAAAGATAATTTATCTAATAAATGGATGACAGCTGCAATGCCCGGCTATGCAGGTGAATATCCCGGTGCATCGTTAGCAGGCGGCTCAAGTTTAGTAATATTTAAAGATTCAAAGTATAAAGAAGAAGTGTGGAAATTTTTTGAGTATCTGTCTGAAAAATCAACTCAGATTGAATTTTACAAATTACTTAATAATCTGCCGGCAGTTAAAGAGGCCTGGGAAGATCCAATCTTTAAAGAGGATCCTTATATGCAAGCATTTTATTTACAGTTTATGAATGTTAAAGCAACGCCAAAAATACCTGAGTGGGAACAAATCGCTTTCTCGAAAGTTCAGCAGTATGCCGAGTATGCAGCAAGAGGAGTGATGAGCGTAGAGGAAGCATTAAAAAATCTTGATAATGATGTTGATAGAATTCTGGAAAAGAGAAGATGGATGTTAGAACAAAAATTAAATAATTAGTTTTATTTATTTTTTTAAATATGAACTTAAAGCAAACCCAAACGGCAGCATATATTTTTCTTGCACCGGCAATCAGTGCAATATTTGTTTTTTTCTTTTTGCCGGTAATTGCTGCCTTCATAATCAGCTTTACAGACTTTGATATTTATGCTTTAGGCAATTTTAGTTCTGTAAGATTTATTGGATTTAAAAACTACATCAAACTTTTTGAAGACCCGCTTTTCTTCATCGCATTAAAGAATACATTTTATTTTGTAATTGTTGCAGGTCCGTTATCAATAGCAGTATCCCTTGGAGCTGCTCTGTTACTTAATTCCAAACTAATTAAATATAAAGCGATATTCAGATTAAGTTACTTCATTCCTGTTGTAACAACATTAGTAGCAGTAGCGATTGTGTGGAGGTTTATCTATCATCCTAAGTTTGGGATTATAAATTATCTGTTAAGTTTAATTGGAATATCACCAATTGATTGGCTTGGTGAACCTGCAACTGCGATGCCTGCAATTATATTGATGTCTGTTTGGAAAGGTTTTGGATATAATATGATAATTTTTATTGCTGGTCTGCAAAACATTCCGGAAGATTTATACGAAGCTGCATCAATTGAAGGTGCAACCGGCTGGCAAAAATTCAAATCAATTACATTACCTATGCTTGCACCAACAACTTTATTTATATCAATCATAACTATGATTGGTTATTTCCAGTTGTTTGCTGAACCTTATGTAATGACACAGGGAGGTCCTTTAAATAGCACACTTAGCATTGTACAATTTATGTATCAGGAAGGATTTAGGTGGTGGAATATGGGATACTCAGCTTCTATCGCATTCGTATTATTCTTTATAATATTTATTGGGACGATAATTCAATTTAAAGTTCAGAAAAGCACAGAATGATTAAAAAATTTATTTTATATACTTTTTTAACTGTCACATCATTTATCACATTGATTCCTTTTCTGTGGATGATTGGTGCATCATTTATGCTTGATGGAAAAGCCAGTGTATTTCCACCGGTTTTTATTCCTGATCCAATAACATTGATTCAATATCAAACATTGTTTGAAAGATTAAATGTTTCAAGAAATTTCTTTAACAGTTTAATCCTTTCTTTTTTAGTAACTATCATATCACTGTTTTTTAACTCATTGGCAGGATATGCTTTTGCTAAATACAGATTCGCAGGAAAAAAGGTTCTGTTTAATTTACTGCTCAGCTCTATGATTATTCCAAGTCAGGTTACAATGCTGCCACTGTTCTTATTACTAAAAACAATGGGCTTTATAAATACATATATGGCTATAATTATTCCTGGTATGGCAAATATTTTTGGAATATTTCTAATCAGGCAATATTGCCTCTCCATTCCGGATAGTTTAATCGAAGCAGCAAGAATGGATGGCGCAACGGATTTTCAGATTTACAGAAAAGTAATCTTACCACTGGCAGTACCAATTCTTGTAACACTTGCTATATTTTCTTTCCTTGGAACCTGGAACGACTTCCTTTGGCCGCTAATTGCATTAACCGATGATTCAATGTACACTCTGCCAGTTGCTCTTGCCAACTTAATGCTAGAGCATACTAAAGATCCTGAATTGATGATGTCTGGTTCGGTAGTAACAATAATTCCTGTGATTATAGTATTTCTCGTTTTGCAGAAGTACTACATAAAGGGGATTATGATGGGAAGTGTAAAGGAATAAAGCCATTAAAAATTTTTGCGGAGAGACAGGGATTCGAACCCCGGAAGGACTTGCATCCTTAACGGTTTTCAAGACCGCCGCATTCAACCACTCTGCCATCTCTCCGTTTTTAAAAGTTCTTTAAACTTTAAGCCGGACTTATAACTTTTAATTTCCATTTCTCTGTTATAAGCTTCAGTCTTTGTCAGGAACTTTTCTGTATAAACAATCTCCCAAGGAACAAATGCTTTTGTTGATCTGGTTTTACCGGCATTATGTTCTTCTAATCTTCTAACAAGATTATTAGTGTGTCCGATGTAAAACCTTTCAACTATTTTATTTTTCAAAATGTACACATAAAACATAGCAAGACCGCCGCATTTCCCGCGAAGCGGGATAGACAACCTTTATCCCGCCTGTGCGGGAACTCTGCCATCTCTCCGTTTTATTTTCAGCATTTTAAGAACAAATTTGCTCCGCAAATATAATCATACCCGCTGTTTCTGCAAACTTGTTTTTACTATCTTTAATGCAAAAAAAAACGGCAAAAATATGAGATTAGAAGAACTGAATTCGTTTTTGAAATTACTTGCACTGGAAAGCTCAATTATTATTAAAAAGTATTTTCGTGCTTCGATATCCGTAGAAAGTAAATCTGATTTTTCACCTGTTACAATTGCTGATAGACTTGCCGAAGAAAGAATGCGCAACCTAATTAACAAAGAGTTTCCTTCACACGGAATTATTGGTGAAGAATTCGGTGAAGAAAATATAAATTCAGAATACATTTGGGTACTGGATCCGATTGACGGAACTAAAAGTTTTATTTCCGGAGCACTCAGTTTTGGTACTTTGATTGCACTTTTGAGAAATGGTAATCCAATTATCGGAGTAATTAATCATCCAATTCTTAATGAATTTTTAGTCGGGGATGGTTATCATTCTTTCCTTAATGATAAGCAGGTAAAAATGAGAGAATGTAAAAATCTCTCCGATGCAACGCTGCTCACAACCGATCATTTAAATATCAGCAGATATCAGAACCAAAAAAAATTTGATAAGTTAATAAATGAAGTTAAGCTTTACAGAAATTGGGGCGATTGTTATGGGTATTATCTTTTAGCAACAGGCTACGCAGATATAATGATCGATCCTATTATGAATATCTGGGATTCAATGGCTCTGATTCCGATTATCAAAGGTGCTGGTGGAATTATAACTGATTATCAGGGGAGCAACCCAATTAAAGGAAATAGTATAGTAGCTGCGAACAGAACTCTCCATTCACTTGTAATTAAATATCTGAATGAAAAAGCAGGCTTAAAGTAGCGTAATAAAAATAATGATTGATATAATGCCTGATGTAATCGAAGTGAGCGTAAACCTTTTAGCGATAAATAACAAGACAACCGTAATTATCCACAGGATCAGAAGAATTAGCATACCTAACGGGAACAAGTTTGTTATTGAAGGAATGGATGTATTCATATATCCATATTTATATGTTAAATAAAGTGGATTTATCAGCACAGCTAAAATTAAAAAATTGATTACGGTTAAAACGCCAAATTTTTTTGCGTTTTTGTTCTGATTAAAATATTCAAGTCCTATTCTTACTGCCAAAATCATTCCTGCATAAAGTAATAAATACTTTAATACTTCTATTACAATTGGAATTTTTCCATAAAAAGTTAACCCGATTTTCCGGTTTGAAGGGATTAGGTATTTTTGATTTTTGTATTGTAATTCGACGTAGTACAATATTTTTTCTTTTGGTTTTTGAGCAGGAATTTTTCCAATCAATACCAGATTCGAATCTATTAAAGCAGTTGATTTCCACTCTTTTTCATTAGCCAACTTCCAGAACAGATTACCATTTAAATTTTCAATATCTGGTCTTATAATAATTTTAAAATCACTTTTACCATAATGAACTTTTTCAAATCTGTAAGAAACTTTTTTGCCCTCAATTTCAAAAGTTGCTGTAACCGGATAATTCTCATCAGTAATTTGAGAAATGTAGCCGGCTAAAAAAACTATTAACAGTGAGGCTGCCCAAAGTATGAACGAATTCTTTTTCAATGATAAAATAAAAGATTAAAAAAAAGTTTAAGCAAAATAAAAAACCCCGCCGGTATTGTGCGGGGTTAAGTTTAATTTTAAATCAAAGCGAAGTACCGATTTTAAATCTTATGTTTACAAATATCTTTGTAATTCCAAAACTTCCTGTATCTAGATTTGATAAACTGATTGATGGTCCGATTGAGAAGGCACTGAATCCCCAACCTTCCATAATCTTCTGAACCAATAAATGAATATTATATTGGGGCTGGCGATATTTGCTTTTGGGCATTCCATCAAATCCGAAATCAAAAGTGCTGCCTGCTAAAGACATTTCTCTGAAGGCAAAACCAAAATGCCATTCATCAAGATACTGTGCAACGTAGACTCTGCCTCTTGTGGATCCTAATACAGATACAGGATATCTTAATTCCCAATTAACATACGACTGATTATTATCAATAATTCTTGCCTGGTAAATAATTGAATCTCCTTTAGTAGCAACTGTACCGGCGGCTTCATTTAAGTAAGATTGCTTTTTAGCATCACCAATTTTTGATGTTGCTTTCAGATAGCCGAATTCAAAAAAGTTTCCGATTGGAATAGTATAATTAATTTGATATCCTTCACTAACGATAAGGTTGTTATGATTCTGATCTTTCATTACTTCTATCATTGCATCAATATGACTGAACACACCGGCTCGCAAACCTAAAATATGGAAATTAGCCTCCATAAAATTTGTTTCAAGTGAGCCAGAATATGGAGTTCCCACGCCCAATGAAATACCAACATCCTGCTTCAATGCTAATCCTAATCTTTCTCCGCCTTGTAATTGGAAAAATGGATTTATGTATCCCAAAGTGGGAGATATTTGCATTTTTGTTGGAGGCTGCAAGAATTTACCAAAGCGTATTTTCTGAATAACGCGGGTGAATACGCTTGAATAAGTAATATCTTCTTCTAGATTAAGTTTAAATGGATAAGTAATTATTCTTGCTCTTAATTCCGGAGTTAAAGCTAAAAATGGATACAGCACACCTTTGATAGAAATCGTTTGATTATTTGGATCTCTTAAATCCACAACAATTTCTGCTTTAGGATCAGGCGGATCAATAAAAAGTGCTTCCTGGATTTGAATAAACAAACTGTCATCCAGTGGTTCCATTTGATAATAAACAATTTGCTCTTCTTCTTCCTGAGCAACTATGTAAGTGTTTAATCCCGCTAAAAAGAAGAGGGCGAGTAATAATATTATCCTGCTAAAAGAAATCATTTTATGTTAACCCAATTATTTTGAAAAATCAGTAAAGAAAAATGAATCACCGACCTGTACACGGTCTTTAGATCTTTCATCAACAACCGTGCAAAAGAAATTAACCTTATATCTGCCATCTGGCTCGCGTAAATTTCCATTTCTATCAAGCCAGTCATCAAAAGAGCTAGCTGTGGTTGCAATTTTTAAAGAAACGTTGTAGACAAGATTACCGTTGCTGTCTTTTGTGGGGCCTGTTACAGAAACCGGTCCGGACCACGTAACTTTTAACTGATCAGGTCTCTGATCAATGATTGTAACTTTAAAGACAGATATTCTTTGCAATTCCTGCACATAAATTTGTGATGCATTCATTTTGGTTGTAACACGCTCAATCTTTACTTCCGGAGCTTTGTTTGGTAATACTTTTATCCTGTCTTCCTGCGATCCAAATTTAATCACAACTTCTGCCTGATCTGTTAAATCAAATTTTCTTTCCTGTCCTGGTGGAACAACCACAATAGGGGTATTTGGATTCCTTGGATCATAAATTGTCGCATCAACATTTCCTGTGTTACGGGCAATATTCCAGGTATGCTGAATAAAAGTTTGTTTAACGGCAATCGGTGATTGAAGTAATGTTTGTTCTTTAACTTCTTCCTTTGGCTCTTCAGGTGGCGGCGGAGGTACATAGTCTTTTAGCACTTCCAACCTTTTGTTTAATGCAGCAAGCTGTTCCCTCATTTTTTCATTTTCAACCACAACGTTAGGATCGATTTTGATTGAGAAGTCGATCCCGAGAGCATAAAGAGAATCAAGAACAGCAATCAGAGAATCTCTAACTTGCTTATTCACAGTTTCTTCTTCAAGAGCAACTCGTCGCAAATCCAAATCAGCGCCCTTTAAAGCAAGTACTGTAATCACAAAAATGTAGAGCACCTGATAAATGACAAATTTACTATCTCTGTTTTTTGTAATCATTTTAAAATCTGTTTATTTCTTTACTACTATTGATTCTAGATATTTCAGACCAGTTAAGGTCTTTTCATCACCCAAAGCGTGTGATGCCTGATTTAATGCATTAACTAAAGTACTTAGCTCCGCAATCTTTTGAGAGCTTACGGATTCAATTTGATTAATCTTTTCGGCAAGTGCACTTATTGATGAAAAATTTCTGTTCATTATCTCGCTTAGTTTTGCTGATTGCTCAACCAATAGTTTAAACTTCTCAACATCAGCCAGCGATAATTCAGTGCCTTTACCAATTCCCGTTGAAGACGAATTAAGCTGCCTTAAAATATTTTTTGAGTTTTCAACCTGTATTCTTGAGAAGTATTTGTCTCTGATATCTGAAACGTGATTAACAACATTTTGGAATTCAACACCCAGTTGATCCAATACTGGCTCAAATAATTTTCCAATCGCTAAAACAATCAAAGCCTTAACCTCAAACGGAACTGATAAACCAAGAAATACTTCTTCGCCAAGTTTAATGCTTATCAGTAGTATAGCAGCACCAATTAAAGGCAATGCTGTTGCAACGCTGTCAATAACACTTGAGTATGAGTTGATTATTCTGTCAATCGTTGCACTGGCAGGTGTTCTGATTATTTCTACTTTTAGTTTACTGTATGCAAGGTAAGATAACAAAACAAAAAATGCATAGGTTAAAACCGGAAGCCACCAAAAACTATAAGGTATAAATGATTCTTCAACGGGCTTCCACGTGGGGAATAATGCTTGCGCAATATCCATTGTTATATTACCAAGCAGAGGTACTTTTGATAAATCAAGGAAGAAGGAAACGATAAGTGCAACAAAAGATATTATTGCAGGTTTGTAAACAACTGTAAATTGAATTTTTCTTACAGCAGATTTAGTGTACTCCTCTAACTCAAGTTCCAGCTCATTATTTGCAACGTCGGGGTTAAGCAGATTTCTTGAATTTTCTTTTGCTTGATTTTGTGAGCTAACCATCAGACTCCTCAGTTTATTTCACTTAAATATTAATTATTCACTTGCTTTTGTAAAATTAAATAAATCAGACTTTAGATTTGACAATTATTATACCACCAAGTAAGATTTTTTGATGATAATTATGTCGTATTGCAGATTACCTCCAGCTAATCCAATTGCAGGGAAATTAAAATTATAATCAGATTTATTGCACAAAAATAATCATAATAATAGAATAAATGTAAAAAAACTTTGTGGGTAAATTGCATTGGTTAAATAATGATAATTATTAAATAATAAAAACCATATTTTAAATGTCAAATTTCCTTAAAGACGTGTAAATATTACATTAGTAAAAATTTCTGACAGAAATATATAATTATTTTCAAGCTTAATATTACTTATTTTTGAAGTGCAGTTTTTTTAATTCATTCAACGTCTGTAAGATGAATGCAAATCCAAGAATATTAGAAATAAATTCCCGGGTATGGATAAAAAGATTCGGAAAAAATGCTAACCTATCATCTGTACCTGAAGAACAGATTGATAATTGGGTAAACACTGGGTTTGATTTTATATGGTTAATGGGTGTGTGGAAAATTAATACAGATATAATTTCTGAATATTGTTTTGAGCCGGAACTGGTTTCCTCTTATAATGCAGCACTTAAAGACTGGCACACTAAAGATGTCATTGGCTCTCCATACTCAATTGATTCTTATGAAGTAAATCCTATACTCGGATCGAAAGAAGATTTACTAAGATTCAAAGACAGACTAAACTCAAAAGGAATAAAATTAATTTTAGATTTTGTCTGCAATCATTTTAGTGCAAAGTCGTCATTAATCTGGACAAATAAAGAAATATTTTTACCTGCAGATGAATTTTTATTTAGGAACGATCCATACACCTTCTATAAGTCCCCGGCAAATGAAAACGATTTTCTTGCTCATGGCAGAGATCCTCTGTTTCCACCATGGAAGGATACTGCTCAGGTAAATTTTTATAATGAGAATGCAAGAAAGTTTTTAACTGATACACTTATAGATCTGACGACAATGTGTGACGGAGTAAGATGTGATATGGCAATGCTGCCACTGAATAATATTTTTTATAATACCTGGATCGGAGTGATTAAGAAATATGGTTTCGAACGACCGGAAAAAGAATTCTGGGAAGAAGCTATTCCTGCCGTAAAACAAAAAAGAAACGATTTTATTTTTATCGCTGAAACTTACTGGGATCTTGAGTGGCAGTTGCAAAATCTGGGATTTGATTTTACTTACGATAAAAGATTAACTGACAGGCTTGCCTCTGCCGATGTTCGATCAGTTCGTGATCATCTGAGAGCAGAGCCCGACTACCAGAAGAAATCAGTTAGGTTTTTAGAAAATCATGATGAAGACAGAGCTATTACAAAATTTGGAAAAGAAAAATCTCTTGCAGCTGCTGTTGTAATCAGTACAATACAGGGAATGATTTTTTATTTTGATGGACAGTGTGATGGGAAAAAAATAAAACTGCCGCTTCAACTTGGAAGAGAACCAGTCGAAAAACAGGATGAGCGTATAAAAATCTTTTACAGAAAACTTTTTGAAATTACAAAATCAGAAGTGTTTAGAAATGGAAGCTGGATGCTTCTCGAACCAATACCCGTAAGCAGCAATGATGATACATATGATAACATACTTTGCTGGATTTGGGAATTAAATGATGAAATGAAAATTATTGCAGTAAACTATACAAATAAAACATCAAGATGCCGATTGAAATTCGACACAAAGTTTGTTTCTGATAATGTAGTTTTAATTGATGAACTTAATAATGTTGAATATTCAAGATCGAAGAAAGAAATAAACGAAAAAGGCTTATACATTGAGCTAAAATCTTATAATAGCCATATTTTTTCAATATCTGATTCTAAACAATAAATAATATCATCTTAGTTTGGAAAAAAAACTGACCTAAAAATTAGTTTTTTTTAACTCACTGCATTCATAAGTTTTCGAAACCAATTTTTATTATTTTCATCACACAGACAAGCTATGGCAAAAAAAAATAATACAAATAAAACCAGAACAATAGGTAAACAGAAAATTGAGTCTAAAAAAAAGATGGATCCAAAACTTAAAAGCAGAATCTGGACCATCATTATTCTACTGATTCTTTTGGTGTTTTTTATTGTTAACAATACCAGGGATGAACCCGAACAAGGTCCATATCCGCCAAATTATGTACCCGGTACTTTAAGTAATGATTAATCAGAAAATAAAAAAAGGAGAAAATATGATTAAAAAAATCTTGAGCATATCTGTAATGGTTCTTTCATTTTTATATATGAGTGAAGCGCTTGCAAATAATATTAAAGAAGATGTTAAAGCCCCAAACTTTTCTCTCAAATCGGTTGATGGCAAAACAGTAAACCTGTCTGATTATACAGGCAAAATTGTAATCATAGATTTTTGGGCTACCTGGTGCCCACCATGCAGAAAAGGTATTCCTGATTTGGTTTCGATTCAAAAAGAATTTAAAAAAGATGTAGTTATAATCGGAATTTCTCTTGATGATCCCCAAACGGTGAAAGAGGTTCCGGGATTTGTAAAAGAATATGGTGTTAATTATCCGGTTGTTTATGGTGATGAAAAAGTAGTAAATGCGTTCGGTGGAATCAGATCAATACCAACAGCTTTTATTATTGATAAAAAAGGCAACATTGTTGATAAGCATATTGGATTGGTGCCAAAAGATACTTATGTAAATAAAATCAAAGAGTTATTAAAGAAGTAAAAAAAATAATCATTACAAAAAAAATCCTTATTCAATAGAATAAGGATTTTTTGTTAGATCCGTTTTGTTAAGAATCTTTATTTACTTCCGTCTCTTAAAAATCTTGGTTCTTCTAAAGTAAGCATCAAAGAAATTCTGTGGGAATCAGGCAGACGGTCAATTTCAGAATCACTGAATCTTGCAAATGAATAATCGATATTTAATTTAGGAAGTTTTACCCCTGCACCAATAGTAAATTGTTTTACATCGTTGTAACCAGCTCTTACAGAAACAACATTTTTAAATGAGTATTCAAATCCTGCGTGCATATCAAAACTGATAGGACCAATGTTAAAATTGGATGCATATCTTCTATTCTCAAATCTTATATCAAAATCTAGTGCAGGCATAATATAACCTCCAAGAATTTCAACAAACTTATACGCTCCGCCGACCTTTAATGTAGGTGATACAAGCTCGTTGCGTCCTGTACTCCAGGCAACTAAAGTTGTAGTTGCATCCTGAAGATTTGCACCAAGGTAAAGATTTTCCATCGGTATGTAATAAGCCCCCACATCAAAGCCGATTCCCGTCGCCCCAAACTCGGCTAAATCTCTTCTGATAATTTTTGCGTTTACACCCCAATAAAAATTTTCTGTCTGTCTTTTGGCAAAAGTTAAATAGAAAGCCCAATCCTGATTACTGAATTCAGTAATTCTGCTGTAATCAAGTCTGTCTTCATTTATATCAATTATTCCATCTCCATTTGCATCATAAAGAGCGTTTCTTGTATCAGGAATTCCATCAACTCCTAATCTCATTACGCTTAGACCAAAACTCATATCGGAGGAGTAGGGAATTGCAACAGCTCCGTAATCATAGTTAACCAAATCACCGAATTGTTCGGAATGCATAAGAGCTAATTGAGGATAGTTGATATTTGCTAGTCCTGCCGGATTGTAATAACCAGCTGTTACATCATTAGCAATAGCAACAAAAGCTCCACCCATTCCAAGTGCTCTGCCGCCAACTCCTAATGCCATAAACTCACCGGCATATTTACTTACAACAGTTTGTGATTGAAGTAAAGTAAAATGCGATAATAAAAACACCAGAACTAACACGAGCTTTTTAACCATAAATTTGGGCTCCCGATTCAAAAGTTAAAATCTTTGTTGAGAAAATTGATAATTAGAATTCCAATGTCAAGGCTAAATTATTAGTGATAAGTAATTTATTATTTTGTTTTGGCTCCTTTGACCAGCGTTCTAATAAAAGCCAACAGCGACCCACCAGTGAGCATTCCCAGCACATAAACAATGATTACGAGTAATGAGGTTGGAATGGTTATGCTCATAGATAGAAATGACACGGTTATGTTTTCAAGATTTTGAAATTTGAATAATAATATAATAGCACTTATGATTACGATAAGTGTTATGTAAATATAACGTTTCATTGTGTGACTCCTGAATTATTATAAATTACTTTGCCTTCCCTTGCGAAGCAACTGCAGCGGCGGCTTTTTCAATTTCTTCCGTATTGCCAAGATAATAATGTTTAATAGGTTTAAGGTTTTCATCAAGTTCATAAACCAATGGAATTCCAGTTGGAATGTTTAGTTCAACAATTTCATTATCCGGAATGTTATCCAGATATTTTACTAATGCACGCAAACTATTACCGTGAGCCGTTATTAAAACTCTCTTACCTGTCTTTACCATAGGAGCAATCGTACCTTCCCAATAAGGGACGAAACGAGCAACTGTATCTTTCAGACATTCGGTAAAAGGTAGTTCTGATTCTGAGAGTTCTTTATATCTTGGATCGTGTCCCGGATATCTCGGATCGGATTTATCTAATGCCGGAGGTTGGATATCATAACTTCTTCGCCAGATTTTAACCTGCTCTTCGCCGTATTTTTTTGCTGTTTCAGTTTTGTTCAAACCCTGCAGAGCGCCGTAGTGTCTTTCATTTAATCTCCAGTTGCGGATAACAGGAATCCACATTAAATCCATTTCATCAAGAACAATCCACAGTGTTCTGATTGCTCTTTTAAGAACAGAAGTATATGCGATATCAAAAGTGTAACCTTCTGCTTTTAATACTTCACCAGCTTTTTTAGCTTCTTCTTTACCTTTATCAGAAAGATCAACATCTGTCCAGCCAGTAAAACGATTTTCTTTATTCCAGGTGCTTTCGCCGTGGCGTAATAAAACTACTTTGTACATTTTTTCTCCGATACTTTTAATTATTAATCAAAATTTCATTTCAAAAATAGGGAAGGGGAATTTTTAGTGAAAGACAATTTCAAAAGAAATGATAAATATTTTTATTTCAGTTCGTGAGAGGTTTCGTCATACTTTCCTTTAAGCTCGTCAATCTTTGTTTTTTCCCAGAGAGGAACTTTATCAAAGTATGCGGCTCTTCCGATAATATGCGCAGCTACAGGAGCGGTTAATAGAAGAAATGCTATTATAACAGCAGCACGAGTGGATACTCCTAAATCTTGCCAAAACAATGCTGTTCCAATAAGAACAAGTCCAACTCCTAAAGTTGATGCTTTAGTAGTTGCAGACATTCTGGTGAAAAGATCAGGCATTCTGATTATTCCAATAGCCGAAATCAAAATAAAAAATGAACCCAAAAGAATTGCAATTCCACTTATAGTCTCAATCACTTTCTTGTCCTCCTTTCCAGATAATATGCAAATGCAACAGTTCCAAGAAATGCAAGCAGAGCAACAATAATTCCAACATCTAAAAAAGAAGTTGATTTATTCTGGATTGCATAGACAGCAATAAATCCAATAGCATTTGCGGCTAATAAATCAAGCGCGACAATTCTGTCTTCAATTGTTGGTCCGATGGCAAGACGAATAAATATCAGCACCAAAGCCGCACCAATCATAATGATTGAAATATTAACTGCAATTTCAAGAAAACTCATCTTAGCACCTCCAGAAGTCTTTTTTCCATCCCGTTTTTAATTTGTGAACGGAAGTCTTCTGCATCTTCAATGTATAGTGCGTGTATGTATAAAGTTTTTTTATCGTGAGAAACATCTAGACTTAATGTTCCGGGTGTAAGTGTAATAAGATTTGCAAGCAAAGTTATTTCCATATCAGTTTCAGCATCAAGCGGAACTGCAACAATTCCCGGTTTCATATAATCTTTTGGTGTAATGATATCAAAAGCAACTTTAAGATTAGCAACAATCAGTTCTTTAACAAAATAGAAGAAGAAACTAATTGCCTTGGGAATTTTATTAAAATACTTTGTTCCACCCAAAGCAGACTTTGAAATCCACAGAGTTATATAACCTATTATTGCTCCTTCAATAAAATTTTCTGCATTAAGCTCTCCGGTCAAAAGCATCCACGCAATTGCTAAAAGAATATTTAATAAAAACTGGTTCATCATTACAATCCTAACACTTTTGAAATATATTCGTTTGGATTTAATAATTGTTCTGCAGCGTTATTAGCAATATTAAAAAATGGCTCTGCGTTAAGACCAATAACAATTGTAATAAGGGCAAGGATGATTATCGGACTAAACATCAAAACTTTTTTTGAAACTGGTACTGCAGCAAATGAATCCACAAGTACATTTTCACTTCCTCTCGGATCATCTTTCCAGAATGCTTCATTCCAGATTTTTGTCATTGAGAAAAGAGTAAGCAATCCAACAAATAGTGCAACGCCAACAATCAACATCTGATCAATTTCCAATCCTGCTTTTATTACAACAAATTTTGCCCAGAAACCAGAAAGTGGTGGGATGCCTGCAAGTGAAAGTGCCGGAATCAGGAACAACAATCCAAGCAAAGGATAATATTTATAAATTCCACCAATCTTTTTAAGCTCAAAACTTCCTTTCATTTTATCAACAACACCGCTAACGAGAAATAAATTTGTCTTTACAATTATATGATGAATGATGTAGAAAATTGCACCTGCAATTGCAAGCTGAGAAAATAATGCAAGTCCCATTATCATATAGCCAATCTGACTAATGATGTGGAACGAAAGAATCTTTCTCATATCATTTTGCGATGCAGCACCAAGAACTCCGGTTAGCATGGTAAATCCTGCAATTACCAAAAGTACAGTGTGAGTGAAATTTGTATCCTGAATAAATATTAAAGTAAAAACTCTGATCAAAGCATAAACTCCAACTTTGGTCAGAAGTCCCGCAAAGATAGCCGAGACAGCGATTGGCGGAGTGTGATATGATGCAGGAAGCCAGAAGAAAAGCGGGAACACTGCAGCTTTGATTCCAAACGCAACCATAAATAGAAATGAAACAACAGTTACCAATTCTTTTTGTTCAACTAAAGGAATTTTTCTTGCGAGGTCTGCCATATTAAGTGTGCCAACGATTCCGTAAAGTATTCCAACTGCTGCAAGAAATATTGCTGATGAGAGAAGATTTAATGTAACATACTTGATAGCGCCTTCAAGCTGTTCACGTTTTCCTCCCAATGCTAAAAGTACAAAAGAAGAAATGAGCATCACTTCAAACCAAACATAAAGGTTGAAAACATCTCCGGTTAAAAAAGCACCGTTTATTCCCATCAAGAGAAACTGAAGTAAAGGATAATAAAGAAATCTTTCGCGCTGTTCATCCATTGAACCGAGAGAATAAATTGATGCAGCTAATCCGATTACTGCAGTAATCAAAACCATTATTGATGCAAGCAAATCTGCAACGATAGAAATACCGAATGGTGCCTGCCAGCTTCCAACCTGCAGAGATATTATTCCGGAAGAATTCACGCCAGAAAGCAGAAAAATTGAAACAGCAAGAGAAAATAATGATGCAATTACATTCAAAATTTTATGAGCTTTTACATTCTTCCAGAAGAAAAGCATAATTACTGCAAACACAAGAGGAATAATTATCGGCAATACAATTATCAGATTCATTGTTTATCCTCTTTCAGTTCATCGGTAGATTTCATTTCATCGAGATCATCAGTCCCTACTGTTTGATAAGCACGTTTGAACAACACAATTGCAAATGCCTGAACACCAAATCCAATAACAATTGCAGTTAAGATTAAAGCTTGTGGTAAAGGATCTGCAAATGGCTCGACAAGCGTTTCTGAACCTTTTGAGACAAACGCCGGAATTCCTTTCGTAACTCGTCCTATTGTAAAGATGAGAAGATTTGCCGCGTGACCTAAAAAGATTAATCCAATGATTACTTTAACAAGACTTCTTCGGAGAACCATATAAATTCCTGCCGAGTAAAGAACACCGACAAGTATTGCAAGAAGGAATGTCATTTATCCTCCTCTGCAAGTGAAAAGACAATTTTTAATACAATGCCAAGAACAAGAAAGTAAACGCCAAAATCAAACAGCAGGGGAGTTCCAACTTTACCAATTACAGGGAAATCATTTTTTGCCCATACACCTGTCATAAAATTTTTTCCGTTAATCACAGAAATGAAAGCACTTGTAATCGCAAGCAATAATCCTAACGCTATAAGTTTAATTGGTTCAGCTTTTAATAATTGTTTTGCTTCTTTAACACCATTTGCGATTAAGTATAGCGCATAAGCTGCAGCAGCAACAAGCCCACCCACAAATCCGCCTCCAGGTTCATTGTGCCCTCGAAGTAAAAGGAAGAATGAAAATATCAGCATAAGCGGAAGAAGATATCTTGAAGCAGTTGAGAGAATTACTGAAAACATTATTTGTCTTCCTCCTTCAGTCGCAATTTTAATAAAGCATAAACTCCGATTGCGGCAACTGCCAGTACTGTAATTTCACCAAGAGTATCAATTGCACGGAAATCAACCAGAATAACATTTACAATGTTTCTTCCTTTGCCTTCAGGAAGACTTGCTTCAGCAAAATATTTTTTCAATTCAGATTGCATTTCACCTGCTGTTACAAGTAGGACTGTGAGAGTCATAAACAAACCAACACTTAGTGCAATTATTATGTCTCTTGTTTTACTAACCGGTTTTGAAAACTGTAAATATTTCGGAAGCTTATATAGAACCAGTACAAAAAGAATTACAGTTAAAGTCTCAATAGCAAAAGTTGTAAGTGCTAAATCAGGTGCGCTGTAAAGAATAAAAATTATTCCCATTGCAAAACCAACTACACCGAGAGATACAATTGCTTTTAATCGTGAATCGGATGTTATTACAAGTAGAGTTGAAGCAATAATGATTATTCCGATTATCAATTCGTAAATAGTTAAATCGGTGTCAATATTTAATGAACTCATAACAGGAATTTTGAACAGCGTGTAACCTGCTAATCCTAATGTGGTCAGGATAATAAATATTATATAATATCGCATATATCCATTCTGCAAAACCTTTGTCTGATGTTTTGCAAATGAAAGCATGCCGTTAAGAATTTGGTCATACCAGAAAGAGGGTTTAAGGAAATCAGCAAGTTTGATGTTTTCTATTGCGTGGATAATATTTTTTCTGAAGTAGTAAATTCCTATTCCTGAAATGAGAGTAACAAAACTGAGAAGCAAAACGAAATTAAAACCATGCCATAGCTTTACTTCGATTCCAAGTTCTTTGGATAGAATACTGAAAGTTGATTGATCAAGCAGTTTCTGGATGAAAACATTTGGGAAAAGTCCGGAAAGTAATCCGAAACCTGCCAGCACAATCGGACCGATTAGCATTTTAATCGGAGCTTCGTGAGGTGATTTTGGCGTTGGAAGCAATTGACCAAAAAATGGTTTTAGTCCAACCAGAATCGTAACCATCACAACAAATGCATTTGATATAACTGCCAGCGCAAGAAGTAAAAATCTGAAATTCTCAACTTCCAGTATTGCTGAGTAAACAGTTTCTTTCCCGATAAAACCAACAAGCGGGATAATCCCCATCATCGAAAAAGATGCAAACAATGCTGCAATCATTGTAACGGGAAGAAGTTTTTTTAAGCCACCTAGTGAAGTTACATCTCTTGTTCCTGTTTCGTGGTCAAGAGTTCCGGCTACAAGAAAAAGAGTTCCTTTGTATAATGAATGTGCAACAAGAAAAATAAAGAATGCTTTAATAGCAAGGTTTGAACCGATTCCCAAAAGCATTGTAAGCGTACCAAGAACACTCAAAGTAGAGTATGCTAAAAGTTTTTTAAGATCAGTTTGTTTGAATGCAAGCAAAGCAGCAATGAACATGGTGATAGTTCCAATAACAAGAATTGTATCCTGCCACAAAACAGTTCCGCCAAGTGCGTGATTCAATCTGGCAATCAAATAAATACCTGCTTTTACCATCGTAGCAGAATGAAGATAAGCACTAACCGGAGTTGGAGCTTCCATTGCATTAGGCAGCCAGAAATGAAAAGGGAACTGAGCAGATTTTGTAAATGCACCAAGTAAAACTAAAATTACAATTGCAGGATAAAGATGTGAACTAACTATTTTATCCTGTAAATCATAAAGCGAAGAAATCTCAAAGCTTCCGGAAATTTGCGCAAGAAGAATTAATCCAGCCATCAGTGCAAGCCCGCCGCCGCCTGTTACGAGTAACGCCTGCAGTGCAGATTTTCTTGATGATTCTATGTGATGATTAAATCCGATTAACAAGTATGAACTGATACTGGTTAGTTCCCAGAAAACGAAAAGAGTAATCATATTATCAGAAAGAACAAGTCCGATCATTGATGTCATAAACACACCGATGTATAGATAAAACCTTCCGGTGTGCTCATAGTCTTTCATATAACTTCCGGCGTAAAGAAAGACGGCTGTTCCAATCAAAGTAATTATCAAAACGAAGGTGAGACTTAATCCATCAAGCAGGAAAGAAAAATTTACACCAAGCGAAGGAATCCAGGTTGTTGCTTCTTTAATAATATTTCCGGATGATACAGCATCATACTTCAGAAAGAAGCTGATGAACATATAAAGCGGAAAAGATGCGGCAATCCATCCAAAATAATTCTTCAGCGGTTTGTAAATAAAAGGTGCAATTGCTGAAGCGGTAAATCCGATTATCAGAAGATTAAGAAGCACTATTCATTGCCTGCAAAATTTTGATAGTGTAATTAGTAAATCAAAAATCTAAAATTAAAACCAACGGTTTTAATGGTTAGTTCCTTAAAAATAATTGTTATAAAAAATGTGAGTAATAAACTTAACATTAAAAACTAAGCGATGTTATCATAATCTATCTTTATCTGCACACTTTTAATTTTATCATCCATCGTCTGTTCACGATCGGTTCTGGTTCCAATTCTGACATTGGTTGAAATTCTCGCAACTCCAATTTTATGAAGATATTCGTGACACTTTTTTATCGCAGCAAAAACTTCATCCCATTCACCTTCAATGTTAGTTCCATTGGCATGAAGTACCGTTTTCAATCCCGCATCTTTGAATATTTTTTCACACTCAGCCACATATTTTGAAAGCGATAAACCAACACCAAGAGGAATTATGGCTACATCAACAATTACTTTCATGTTTAATTTGAATTTTGTTGCTGATAAATAATACCTAAAAGAAATTTAATCGAAAAATAAACAAAAATGCTTTAAGTTGTTTGTTACTTACTTAAAGAAAGGTGAGACAGGGACATTTTTATTTGATAGGAAAAGAAGACAGATTAAATTAACCCGAAACTTTTTAGAATAATTATTCCTGCCGAAATTGTGAATACTGATCCAAGCGTTGTAATCATAATAATATTACCGGCTAACTTAGAGTTGGCACCCATAACATCAGCCATTACAAAGCTTGCAATAGCTGTTGGGCAGGCAAATGCAATAAACATTATACCCAGATCATCATTTCTGTAACCAAGTAAAAATGCAATAAATGTTAGTACTGCAGGCAGTATAACAATTTTAATTATTGAGGATGTAAATGCTAATGTAGATGCTTTTTTGATATTTTCCAGATTCAATGATCCGCCAATTCCAATCAATGCAAGCGGCAGCGCAAGTTCTGCAAGATAATTGCCTGTTACAGAAAACATTTCCGGAAGTTTAATTTCCCAGTATGAAAAAGGTAAAGCGATTATGACAGCCAGAATCAGAGGATTAAAAATTATTTCCTGTAAAATGGTTTTTATTTTAATCTTTCCCTGATGTTTAGGAACAACGAGTACAATTACTGCAAGTATATTATAAACCGGTAGAAGAAAAGCTAAAATTAGAGAAGCTTTGCCCAATGCGTCTGTTCCCAAAAGATTTTTTATAAGAGCCAATCCAACAATTGCGTAGTTGCCGCGAAAAGCCCCTTGAACAAATGCACCTTTATCCGCGGGATTTTTTATGAAGGGAATAGCAGCAATCCAGATTAGGATGTATGTTATAAATGTGCCTAGTGTGATAAAGATAATCTGGTTAATGTCAAAAACCTGATTCAGATCAAGCTCAGAGATTTCCAGAAAGATAAAAACGGGAAGTGAGACCTGAAAAACAAATTTTGAAGTTATATCAACAAAAACCTCGTTTATGATTTTTCTTTTACGGGCAAAGTAGCCAACAGCAATAATCAAAAAAACCGGAGCAACAATGTTTGCTGTGAAAACAATATTTTCAAACAATCTTTTACCCTGTAATCATTTTATTGTTTTAAAGAATCTATTAACGATTTAAACTTTTCCGGTACGGATACAAGCTTATTGGACTTATAATCGAAGAAAGCTATCCCGGTTTTTGCACGTGCAATTTCTTTTCCATTAGATTTGTTGGTGATTTTAAAAAAGAAATCACATCCATTTTTTATGAAATTATCAACAGTAACATCAAATAATAAAACATCACCATGATAGCCTTGTGATTTGTACTGAATGGCTGCATCAAACATTATAATTCCTGCTCCTTCAGTATCAATCTCCGAGTATCCCCAATTTTTAAGAAACAAGATTCTTGCTTCGTGAACCATTGATAAAATAGAATCATTGCTTAAATGTCCTGCAAAGTTTACATCATAAACTCTTACGGATATTTCAGTAGAGAAAAGAAATTTTTCCGGTAGGTCTATTTTAATTCTTGACATAATTACTCTAATCTTTTTCTAAATCTTATAGAACTTGCCGATAAAATTAACACTCCCATCAGCAATAATACTAATGCTTCAGACCATAAATCTGCAAAACCCAATCCTTTTAGTATCACTCCGCGGATAATAACATTAAAATATTTAAGCGGGATTATATATGAGATAAGTTGAATTATCTTCGGCATATTCTCAATTGGAAATGCAAAGCCTGATAAGAATATCATCGGCATCATTACTGCAAAGACTGCAATCATCATTGCCTGCTGCTGCGTTTTTGAAATGGTTGAAACGAATAATCCAATTCCGAGTGTTGAAAGTATATAGAAAAATGCTGACAGCAACAAAAATCCTTCGCTGCCTTTAACAGGTATCGCAAAAATTATTCTCATTGCAAGCAACACGATAATAACACTTATTAACCCAAGAATGGTAAAGGGAATAAGTTTTCCGGCAATGAGTTGATATGGTCTGATTGGCGTAACAATTAATTGTTCCATTGTGCCAATCTCTTTTTCTTTTACTATTGCAAGAGAAGTGAGTACAAGTGTTACAAGACTTACAAGTAATCCGACAATTCCCGGCACCATATAATTTCTGGTTTTCATTTCAGGATTATACCATACTCTTACTTCTGCAGAAAGATTTCCTGACGGAGAAATTTTTCTGCCGCTCAGATTCATAAATTCTATTGCAACATCTTTTGAAAATTTTGATACAATCATCTGAACATAACCCGCAGCAATTGAGGCCTGGTTTCCATCCGATCCTTCAAATATTGCCTGAAGAGATGCTGATTGTCTTCTTGCAATATTTTTTTCAAAATCCTGAGAAATTACCAAACCTAAAATTGCTTCTGCACGATTGAGTTTATTTTCAAGTTCTTTGTAGCTGCTTACATTATCAACAATTTCAAAATATCCTGAGCTGGTAAATCTGCTGATGAATTCTCTGCTTGTTACTGTTCTGTCCTGATCAAACACAACCATTTTAACATTCTCAACATCAAGATTAGCTGCATATCCCAAAAATATCAGTTGAATTACAGGTGCAATCAGAATTATTCCGAACATTTTCGGATCTCTTCTGAACTGCTGAAATTCTTTAGCGATAAATTTTATTATTGTATTCATAATTAATTGCTCAATTAAAATTTTTAATCATTCAATCATTCATCCATTCATTCGGGTGCAAGAGTATAGAGTTTATTATTTTCATTATGCTTTCTCTGTTTTTCTTTTGTTTATTATAGTTCCCATAAGAATTAAAACAGTAGTGAATATCAAAAGATAAATTATCTGATCCCAGAAAGTTTCAATACCAACTCCACGCAGCATTATTGCTCTTAGAATTTTAAGAAAGAACTTTACAGGAGTAACATTTGTAATTATCTGAATTATCTCTGGCATACTATCAATAGGAAAAATAAAACCGGAAAGGATTAATGATGGAAGCAACGAAATAAAAGTAGCAAGTGTAAATGCCACCTGCTGTGAATCTGACACAACCGAGATAAAAATGCCTATACTCGTTGCTGCAATCAGAAAGATTAGCGTTGTGAGAAAAAGCAGTAATAAACTACCTTTTACTTCGGAGCCAAAAAGAAAATAACTTGCAATCAAAATTATACCTGCATTTACTAAAGCAAGCAAAACAAAAGGAAGTGATTTACCGAGAATCAATTCCAAAGAACTTAATGGAGAAACATTTATTTGTTCTATCGTTCCTCTTTCTTTCTCCTTTACGAGTGATAGAGCTACAGAGATAACTGCTGTTACAATAAGTATCATTGCGATCAAACCAGGCACAAGGAACTTTGATGTTTTAAGTTCAGGATTAAACCAGAATTGCGGATCAAATTTTACTGGTTGGTAATTTTTTATTCCTTTAACTGCAAGAATCTCACTGGAAAATTTCTGACTGAAAGAAAGTGTGGCAAGGTTCGCATAGTTGGTTATGATGTTTGCAGTATTGCCATCAACTCCATCTATCAGATATTGTATCTTTATTTCACGATTAGAATAAATTTGTTCTGAAAGATTATTCGGAATTACAATTACACATTGCGCCAGTTTTTCATCAAGATATTTATTGATTTCCCTCTCACTATCAATCATTTCAACAAGTTCAAAATATTCCGACTGCAGTAGTGAGTTGATAAAATCCCTGCTTAACGATGATCTTTCCTGATCGTAGATTGCGATTTTTACATGCTTCACATCAAAATTAACTGCATATCCAAACATTATTAAAAGCATAACAGGGAAGAAGAAGATCACAAACATCAATCGTTTATCACGCATTAATTGTCTGAACTCCTTTTTTGCAATTGCGTAAATTCTATGCAGCATTAGATTTATCCTTTTCAAGCAAGTGAATAAATACATCTTCCAGCGTAGGTACGATTCGATCAACTCTGCGTACTTTAATGTTATTCTTGTTTTCCAGAATTTCTCTAACATCACTTTCATCTTTTGAATTATCATTAAGAATTATGTGAATGTAGTTTCCGAAAATTGAAGTTTCACCAACCCAATTTTCTTTTTCAAGAATTTCCATGCTTTCAATAATTCTTTCCGATTCAATTTCCAGAATTGTATTCTTTAAATAATTTGTTTTAAGCTGCTTGGGATTTCCCTGTGCAATAAGTTTTCCGGCATTAATGAGAATTATATCGTTACAGAATTCTGCTTCTTCAAGATAGTGAGTTGTAACGAGTACTGTTGTTCCAGCCGAAGAAAGATCATTTATTAAATCCCAGAAGTTTCTTCTCGAAACAGGATCAACGCCGCTTGTTGGTTCATCAAGAAAAACAATTTTGGGCTCGTGGATAACAGCTGTTCCCAATGCTAATCTTTGTTTTATACCTCCGGGAAGAGAAGCGGTTAAAAGATTTTCTTTGCCTTCAAGATTTGCAACCTTTAAAACCCATTTTTTTCGTTCATCATACCTTTTACCTGTCAGACCATAAACTCCCGCAAAAAATCTTATGTTTTCTTCAACAGTCAAATCGTTGTATAATGAAAACCTCTGCGACATATAACCAATTTGAGTTTTTACTTTGTCCGGTTCTTTCATTATGCTGTATCCACCAATAAGTGCATCACCAGATGTAGGTTCAAGTATTCCTGTAAGCATTCTGATAATTGTTGATTTACCAGCACCGTTTGCACCGAGAAATCCAAATATCTCGCCCTGCTTCACATTGAATGTGACTCTATCTACAGCAGTAAAGCCGCCGAATTTTTTTGAAAGATTGTTTACTTCGATACTATTCATTTTTTTTCTCTTGGAAGACAGAGGTCAGGAGTCATAAGACAGAATTTTGTTTGAGTAACTATTTAACAATTTACTAACCTCTTCGGCTAATTCATTTTCTTTGGATGTATCTGCTAAGCCGAGATCTTTAGTAAGGATCAAATAATATTTACATTCTTCCAACGAACCTTCGGATATATTTAAGAATTTTGCTTTATCTGCTTTACCTCTTTTGCGATATCCTTCTGCTATATTAGCCGGAATAGAAACTGCAGCTCTTCTGAATTGAGAAGTTAATCCGAACAATTCTTCTTTGGGGAATGAGCTTGTAATTTTATAAACAGCAAGCACAAACTGATGAGCTTTCTGCCAGACTATTAATTCTTTAAAGGAATTTGTTTTCATATTTGATATCCTTATCAAATTATAATTTCCCAAAATAAAAATTCTTCTTTCTTTTTCCTGCTTCCTTACTTCTTCCTTCTGTCTCCTGACTTCTGTCTCCTGACTTCT
>CAZCJF010000002.1:0-51024 GCA_964499095.1 uncultured Ignavibacteriaceae bacterium | reverse complement strand
TCTCCTGACTTCTGTCTCCTGACTTCTGTCTCCTGACTTCTGTCTCCTGACTTCTCAATAGACTTTCCTTCCAACAGATTTCTCAAGTCTTACCTTTGCAAGATTAAATTCAATCAAAGAAGAGATAAGATTAGTTTCTGCCTGAACTTGTGATACTTCTGCATCAATAAGATCTGTACTTGTTGCTAACTGCTCTTTATACTTCTCTGATGTGATGCGATAATTTTCTGTTGCTTGTTCTAAACTCAATTTGCTTACTTCAACTTTTTCTTTTGACTTAACTAAGTTCAGATAACTTTGATAAACTTCAACTTCAATGTTGTCAGTAAGCTTCTCAAGTGATGCCTGGGTCTGAACTGAAAGCTCTTCCGCCTGAGTAGTTCTGGATGAAGTCAAGCCCCAATCCCAGATATCCCAATTTAGTGTTAAGCCAACATCCCAGGTATCATTCCATTGATTCTTAAGCGGTTGAAATCGGTTATTCGGATTACTATAATAATAATTACTTGTCAGATAAATATTTGGAAACCAACCGGATCGTGCTGAAGTTATATTTTCCTCAGCAGCTTTTAACCTGAAAGTAAGAGATTGAATCTCTTCACGATTTTGTTTCGCTTCTTTTAAGAGTTCTTCAAATTCATATTCTGAATCTTGAATCTGAATTTCATCAACATCAATTTCTGTTTTTGCTTCAAGAGGCAAACCCAAAGCTTTATTAAAAACTGCACAAGCGACTTCAAGAGTATTCTCGGCTTCAATCAATTGTAATTTTGTATTTGAATACTGAACCTGCAGCTTCAGGTAATCATTCTGTGTTACCAAACCATTATCAAGAAAATTTTTTGTGTCTTTAAGATGATTTTCAATCTGATTTAAACTTTTTTCTAAAAGATTTCTAAACTCATTAGCTCTGTAAAAATTCCAGAATGCTGTGTGAATATTCATTGCAGCTTCATTCATCTCTTTTGAGTAATCAAGTTTAGCGGCGGTAAAATTGTATTCAGCAGATTTTTTCGATGAAAGCAATTTTAATCCCGTAAACAAAGGCTGCTGGAGTGATAACCTTAAATTATAATTATCCAACACAGGATCAGATATATTAATCGGCACAGGAGAAAAAGGAATATTAACCTGAAACGGTGGAACATTGTCACTTAATCGTGTATAGTTTGCCATAAACTTTAACTGCGGCAGAAACATTGAATTAACTTCAGAAACTTTTGCATCCGAACTTTTTAGTTTTGATTGTGATATCTTCAGGTCCTTACTATTTTTCAATCCAAGTTCAATACTTTCCTGCAAAGTTAGCTTTTGAGTTTGCGAGTAGTGAACTGAAATCGGGATTAAGATTAATAAAATTATCTTTTTCATTTTAAATTCCTTTTAAGATGCTTTACTTATCAAATGGATAAATACATTCTCCAGTGAAGGAGGAATGATGCGATGATCAAATATCTCAACATTGTTTTCTGTTAAAAGCTTTTCGAGATTTTTATACTGTTCATCGTAGTTTGCAAGTGCAACATTCAGTCTATCACCATATAACTGAACTTCATAATCCGTATTTTCTTTTATTTTGTTATAAGCAACACGGATTGGTGAGCAAACAATCTCAACAATGTGTTCTTTCAATGATATTTTTATATTCTTCGGAGTATCACAGCTGATTATTTCTCCGTTGTTCATTAAAGCAACTCTGTTACATCGTTCAGCTTCGTCAAGATAAGGTGTGGTCATAAAAATTGTTATTCCTTCTTTAAGAAGATTCGAAAGTATTTTCCAGAAATCTCTTCTTGAAACTGGATCAACTCCGGTTGTCGGTTCATCGAGGAAAATTATTTTAGGCTTGTGAATCAAAGTGCAGGCGAGTGCAAGCTTCTGCTTCATTCCCCCTGAAAGTTTATCAGCCAGACGATCGCGAAAAGGAGTGAGTCTTGTAAACTCAAGCAATTCATTTCGTCTTTCTTTATAATCTTTAACGCCGTGTATATCAGCAAAGAATTCTATATTCTCATCAATAGTTAAATCACCATAAAGTGAAAACCTTTGTGAAAGATATCCGATTTCATTTTTGATTTTATTTTTATGAGTTTTGATATCGTATCCAAGAACTTCAGCATTACCCGAATCAGGGTTTAACAATCCGGTCAACATTCTGATAGTAGTAGTTTTACCTGCACCATCGGGTCCGACAAGTCCAAACATTTCTCCCTTAGTAACAGTATAGTTTACACCATTTACTGCAACAATATTGCCGTAGCTTCGTTTGAGTTTTTCTATTTTAATTACTTCGTTCATTTTTTATTACAGTATTACAAGATTGCAAAATTTCAAGATTCTGATTTTGGTTACTTAGTTCTTTCTTTTAAATATTTGATAAAATTTGATATTTGTTTAATGATCAATAAAGAGGATTCATAGTTAGTTGAAAATTCTTTATCATTTATATAACCAAGATCCTTTTCAACGTAAATTAAACTTCTTACCTCACCAGCCGATCCTTTTGAGAATTGAAGAAATCTGATTAATTCTTTATTCGAATCTCTTTCGTAACCTTCTGCAATATTCGACATTATTGAAACGGTTGCACGCTGAATTTGATCGCGAAGTCCAAAATCCTTTTTAAACTTTTCGTTCGATGTTGATTTATAAATTTGATTAACAAATTCTCTTGCATCCTGCCATACTTTCATATCCTCAAACTTTTGAATTTTCATTACTCTTTCCTCCTATCTTGTAATTTTGAAATAATGCAATTTTGCAATCATAAATTAATCACTGCATCAGCCGGCATACCTGATTTAAGATTATAATCCTTGTTTGAGATTGAAATCTTTACTGCAAAAACAAGTTTTGTCCTTTCGTCTTTTGTCTGAATATTTTTCGGGGTAAACTCTGCTTCGGGAGAGATATATGTAACAGTACCTTTAAAGGTTTTATCTTTAAATGAGTCAACAGATATTTCAGCTTTTTGTCCAAGTTTTACCAAACCTAGTTCTTCCGCTGAGACATATATCTTAAGTTCAATGTTATCAAGGTCAGATACTTTGAAGAGCGAAGACATCGGGCTTACGGTTTCTCCTTTTTCAACAAAAGTTTTTACAATAAATCCATTTATTGGAGATGTAACAAAGCAATCCCGAATGTTTTTTTTCAGAAGCTCAACTCCCGCGATAGCTTTGTTAAGATTTGCTTTTGCCTGTTCAATTTCTTCGGGTCTGAAAATCTTTTTTACTTTGTTGTAATTTTCCTGAGCTGCCTTATATTGAGCGTTCATCAATTCATATCTGACAACTGCATCTTCAAATTGTTTTTGAGTGATTGAACGAGAGTTGTATAAATTCTCCATTCGGATTTTATCTCTTTCTGCATTTTCAAAGTTTATTTTTGCCTGGTTAAGATTTTGTTCAGCGGAGATTATGTCTTCTTGCCGCGCACCTTTAAGCATCAGATTTAACTGTGCTTCAGCAGCGTCTTTATTTGCAATTGCCTGCAATAGTTGAAGATCAAATAATTCGTGGTCAATAATCAAAACTGTATCACCAGCGTTTACTTTATCTCCTTCGTTAAAATTAATCTTAAGAATTTCACCTGCAGTTCTGGAGCTTACCACAACATCTTTTGATTCAATTGTCCCTGATGATTCAATTGAAGTAGGTTGACCATTATTTCCGCATCCATAAAACAGGATTAGTAATGCAAAAGTGAAAAGAGTTATTAAACTTTTCATTGTAATACCTTATTAAATGATTTATAAAATTCTTTTTTACCTTTATCGGTGAGTATTCCACCGATGATTATCCGGAACACAAATCTTGCGGCTTCTATTAATGAACAATTATTATGCATGATGAAATCCGGAGTGACGATTGCTCTGACAGAAGCGACAAGAACAGTCATAATAATATTCGTTGGCAAATCAATGAAGAGCCCTTCTTTCTTGCCCTGATCGATTACTTTAGAGATATTTCCGAACATCATTTCTGCCCTGAAGCGATCAATTTCATTCCAGATGGAAGGATAATGTATTTTCAATTCCTCCAAACGGTTAGCAGAAATTTTTTCAGATGTTTTAGTCAAAATCTTAATCAGGTCGCCCAACTTTTCGATTGCATTTTTATCGGAGTTGAGAGCCGGAAGAATAGTGTTCTTCATTCTGTTCATAAAATGCCTTGTTATAGCTTTTACCAAATCATCTTTGGAAGGGAAGTACTTATAAATGGTTTTCTTACTTATGCGCATTTCTGATGCGATTTCATCCATAGTGGTTTTATAAAATCCATCACGGAAGAATTTCTCTTCGGTATGCTGAATTATTTTTTCCTGATCTTGCATTGCTCCTCTTGGAAACTATTTTCGTTTTTCTGGTTTCTAACATAATGAATGGAAACTGATTTGTCAAGAAATAGTTTCCAGCTGTGCGATGCGACAATTATTAATCCCTCTTGATTATCTAAATGCGATTGATTAAAATCGATTCGAAAAACGGAGGATTCTATGAAAATGCTCATCTTTTTCTTTTTTTTATCAATTCTCTTCTCTCACTCACTATACTCACAAACTAAAATTGAATCTGATATTGAAACAACTTTAGTTAATGCAAAGAAAGGAGTTTACTGGGCACTTTCAAATCTTGGTGGCAAAAAAGCAAAGTTTGAAAAATTATTGATTGCCGATGATAAGTTGATTTCCAAAGTAAAAGTGAACAAAGAATTGAATGGAATTAAAATAGAATCGACAGGTTATTATCAAACTAACGAGATTACAATTGTGCTTTATAAATCAAGAGACAGTCTGCTTAACGACGGATATATTAAAAAAGGAGATCTTGAACAATACACTGATGACGAATAATTTTTTTACATAAGTTCTTGACATAACGATTAATTTTTTGTAACTCTGTAATAGTTATTACAACAATTACTCATTTTGTAATTAGAGTTACAGATGAACCAAAAAAGATTAATCGATCTCTTTCTTGAAGTTGCCAGAATTAACGCTCTCTCCGGCAACGAAAAACCTGTGGCCGATTTTATAAAATCCTTTCTATCCAGATACAACTACAAAGTTGAGGAAGATAATTCAAGAGATAATACTCAAAGCAATACTGGTAATTTAATTTGTAAAATTGGAACCGGTGGGGATTTCCTTTTATCATCTCACATGGATACTGCTCGCCCGACTGAAAATATTAAACCAATTATTACTGATAATAAAATCACTTCATCCGGGGATACTGTTTTGGGAGTTGATAACCGTGCGGGAGTTGCAGTTTTGCTTTACACACTGGAACACATAGCAAAAGAAAATTTGCCTGTAAAAGATTTTACCATTGTTTTTACTACTTGTGAAGAAACTACGTTATTCGGTTCCAAATATCTTGGGATCAACGGCTCAATCAAAAAAGGTTTTGTCTTTGATTCCGGTTATCGTCCGGGAAATTTTATTTATTCTGCCTGTGGAGCAATTGGTTTTAAGATAAAAATTTTTGGAAAGGCAGCTCATTCCGGAATCGCACCTGAAAAAGGAATTAACTCCTTACAAATTGCGGCAAGAGCTATAAGCCGATTACCCTTGGGAAGAATAGATGAAAAAACCACTATGAACATTGGTACAATGAATAGCGGCTCAGCAGTAAATGTGGTTCCAGAAATCACTGAGATTGAAGGAGAAGTACGATCATTTGATTTACAAAAGGCAGAAAGTTATTTGAACGATATGATAAATATACTCAATGAAGAGGTTGAAAAAGAGCAAGCCAAAATTGAAATAAATCATTACTGGGATTTTATGCCGTACACTATTCCGGAATTTGCTGATGTATATCAAGCAACAATTAAAGCCCTAACCAAAGTCGGACTAAATCCCACACCCAAAATTTCACTAGGCGGAAGTGATGCAAACTCGTTAAACGGAAGAGGAGTTCAATCAGTTAATTTAGGCATTGGTGCACAAAATCCTCATTCTAATGATGAATTTATTTTTATAGAAGATTTAATCAAGTCAGCAGAAATTGCTTTAGAGCTTGTTAAGAAAGATTAAGTAATATGAAAAAAATTCTACTAATTATCTTTTTACATCTATTAATTTTTAATCCGGCCATTTATACACAACCAAAGGGTAAACTTGTAATTGTTGGTGGTGTTCAGACCAAGGAAATAATAAAAAAATTTGTTGAGCTTGCCGGTGGTGAAAACGCAAAGATAATAATCGTACCAAATGCAGGCTCCCGACCTGTGCTAAACAGCCAAAGACAGCAAAAAGAATTTGCCGAATTTGGGGCAAAATCAGATTACCTTATTTTTACTAGTGAGACCGCTGACAGTGACTCAAATCTAGCAAAAATGGATTGGGCTAATGCTGTCTTTTTCCTCGGTGGAGATCAAAGTGATTTAACAAGGGATATGCTTGGAACAAAACTTCTTAAGAAAGTTTTTGATATTTATGAAAATGGTGGAGTGGTTGGTGGATCAAGTGCAGGTGCTGCCGTTATGAGTGAAGTAATGATCACTGGAAATGAATTAGTAAACAAGGACTCGAATGATGCATTTATAACTATTGAAAAAGGAAATGTTGAAGTAAAGCAGGGTTTTGGATTCCTAAAAAATTCTATTGTAGATCAGCATTTTTTAAAACGTAAAAGACATAACAGAACAATTTCTGCTTTAATCGAACATCCGAATTTATTTGGAATTGCTATAGATGAATCCACAGGAATAATTGTTTATCCTGATGAAACATTTGAAGTAATCGGCAATAATCAGGTGCTTATTTATGATCCAACCAGTGCAAAAGATATTCGTGAAGACAAAAATGGTAATCTTGGAATTACGGATATGAAACTACAGGTTCTTATTGCAGGAGATAAATTTGATATGAAAACAAAACAAGTGATCAAATGAGCGAAGTAAAAAAGAAATTCAAGTTCAAAGTGCCAAACACTTACTTGCTGATTTTTTCTCTGCTTGTTTTAATTGCAGCTATGACTTGGATTATTCCCGGCGGGCAATACGAACGTGCTGTTGTTAATGGAAGGGAAGTAGTTGTTCAGAACTCATTTAAATATGTAGATAGCAATCCACAAGGTTTTATCGATCTCTTCATATCTCCCTTAAAAGGATTTGTTGAAGCGGGCTTAATAATTGGTTTCATACTTTTTGTCGGAGGATCATTTAATGTTCTTGCAAAAACTGAAGCAATAAATTCTCTTATCAATAAACTTGCAAGAGCACATAAAGATTCTAAACTGCTGCAAAAGCTTTTTATACCGGTCTTAATGTTAATGTTCTCCCTTGGCGGCGCAACTTTTGGAATGAATGAAGAAATAATTCCTTTTGTATTGATCATTGTCCCAATTTGTTTAGCACTTGGATATGATTCTATTGTCGGTGTTGCAATTCCGCTTGTTGGTGCACATATTGGATTTGCAAGCGCTTTTCTTAATCCTTTTAACGTGGGAATTGCACAGGGAATTGCAGAGGTTCCGTTATTCTCAGGTATTGGTTACAGAATAATAAGCTGGGCAATTTCAACTGCGGTAGCCATTCTATTTTTGTTGTGGTACGTTAAAAGATTATCAAAGAATCCCAAATTAAGCTCTACTTATGAACAGGACGAACAGCGAAGAAGGAATGAACATTTTGATGCTGTTTATAATAACGATAATCATTTTTCTGTAAGGCATAAAGCAGTGTTGATCACAATTGCTCTATGCTTAATTATGATTGTGATTGGTGTAATCGAGCTTGGTTGGTACATTGAAGAAATATCCGCTGCATTTTTTATAATGGGAGTAGTGGTTGGAATTATCGGCGGACTTAAAGTTGATGAATTTACCAAGGCTTTTATTGATGGAGCAAAAGATTTAGTTGGCACCGCATTGATTGTTGCACTTGCAAGAGCAACGTTGGTAATCTCACGAGATGGACAGATTATTGATACAGTGCTTTATGGTTTATCTCCATTTATTCAATCTTCTTCACCGATTTTTGCTTCACAAAAAATGTTTGTTGTACAGGCAATAATTAATTTCTTTGTTCACTCCGGAAGCGGGCAGGCAGCTTTAACAATGCCAATAATGGCGCCGCTTGCAGATCTGGCTGGAGTAACAAGGCAAACTGCAATTCTGGCTTTTCAGTTTGGAGAATACACGAATATTATCATTCCAACATCTGCAGTTACAATGGGTGCACTTTCTATGGCAAAAGTGCCGTGGGAAAAATGGGCTAAATGGGCATTACCGTTAATGATTATACTTTTTGTTTTAGGATTTATTTTACTTGTTCCACCTAACCTGATAGGATGGCATTGAAATTTCAATTTTGTAATAACTGATAATATCAAATGCTCAAATTATTTTATAAAAATTTTCACAGTGGTGCATTTTCTTTATAACTATTGAGAAATATGTAGCCTTAATTATTTTATCAACCTAAAATCATTTAGCGGAGGAACAAATGAAACTATACGGTACAACCTTGTCGCTTATACTAACAATATTCCTATTAGTTAGTTGTGCTGAGCAAATTACAGATCCAGGTAATAATTCTGGTGATAATAAGAGTAGCTTGGCAAAAATTATTTCACCATGGTACACATGGACAACATATACCTATTGGGACGATTTGTACAATAATTTGTTTACCGTATGTACAGAGTATTATTCCTTTACTTTTGATGGGTATGATTTTGTACTGCATTATTTTCGTGAGTGGAATCCTGATGGATTTACAAATTATATTGAAGTGAATGTAAATGGAAATTATTGCACTACCATTTCTTGGACAAATGATGAGTTTCCGATCAATCCAAGAACAGTCTCTTCAGTTTGGTTTTATGTTGGCATTCAGAAAATGAATTTGGCTATCAATCTCCAAGAATTTTATATTCCAATGTCTATTCATAGTGAACCATATACGGTTAGAGTCGCACTTCAAGACGGGAAATAATAACAAGTGAAGAGGATAGAGCAAACTTTTAATAGTAATCTTGGATTTAATATTTAATCGAATGCTAAAATTTTAATTACAGGTTATGTGTTTTTAATTTATTACCGATAATAATTTTATTGATTATAGTTTAAAATAAACATTATTAACAAAATGAGGTACGTTATGAAAAAGTCCTTTCTTTTCGGAGCCATAGTTTTTAGCTGTATTATATGGTTAAATTTTCCATCAAACGCACAAGTGGATTTATATTTGGATAACATTAACGTTTATGTTACCAAATATGGCAGAGTTGCGATTTATTCATTGCCCGATACCACAAGACAGATTTATAAGACTGCAATTTTAGTCGGCACAGGTCAGACCACAGTATTTGATTTAGAAAACGATTATGAAGTTGAAGAACCGACACAATTGATTAGTAATCCGATTCAAAGTGATTTTGAAATTTATGGAAGCTACAACAATGATTATTCTAGCAATCCACCAAACGTACTAACGAAGCAAAATGTTTATTGCTGGCAGGACTTGAGTTCAATTTTAGTAAAGTATACATTAATAAACAGAGAACAAACTTCAATTGATGCTATTATTGGCCATGAGTTAATCCCCGAAGTGCAAGGCACGTATAGTGGAAACGATACCGTCAAATATTCTAATCTTACCAAAATTATTAAAGTTACTAAAAATGAAGCTGTTGGTTATAAGCCATTATCTGATAATCTGAAATCTCTTTATGCTTTTATTTATTATGATGATTTCTGGCTGGGGGATACTCTTTTTTATAAAGGACTAACATATACTTCGTTTGACTCTTTATTTATTACAGATCCTAATGATCCAAATGTTGATGGGCCAGTTTTAATTCCAGCTTACAACCAAACAGTCATTGCACCAAATGATTCTGTTGTAGTGTATTTGGCAATAGCATATGGAGTAAATGAACAAGCAATGTTAAATAGTTTGCAACAAGTTGAGGAAAAATATAATTTAATTACAGACGTAGAAAATATTCAGACATCCCCAACATCATTTGCCTTGGATCAGAATTATCCCAATCCATTTAATCCATCTACAAAAATTTCTTATCAGTTGCCGCAGAATGGATTTGTATCATTAAAAGTTTACAACGCTATCGGTAAAGAAGTTGCGACATTAGTTAATGAAGAAAAATCTGCCGGCAGATATGAAGTTAATTTTGATGCAACCGGACTTACAAGTGGTGTTTATTTCTATACTATAAAAGCCAATAATTTCACTCAAACTAATAAAATGTTACTAATCAAATAACAATCAAAGGAAGGGTGCACTATGAAAAAAGTATCTAACTTTTTCGTCCTGTTCTTTTTGTGTGTTCTTTTAATGGGGAGTGAAAACTTTGCACAGTCTTTTTATACAGGTGCAATAGGAATTACCCAGAGTAATGGTGGAAGGACAAGGGTTTTCTCAGATAATCTTACCACCCGTGAGCTGGAAAGAGTTTCATTGCTTGTTGGTGTGTCTTCAGAAGCGGTCTTTGATTATAATCAGGATCAGGATGTGCAAGTACCTGCAGCTACAGTAGCTTCACCTTTACTTAGTAATTTTGAAGTTACAAGCACAATCAACAATAGTTACTCCAATCTTCCACCCAATGTACTTGCAAGCCTGAATATTTATGGATGGACTAATGAGGCATACATTGTAGTAAAAACAGTTGTAACAAATAATGAAACCTCTGCAATTAATGCTGTTATTGGATTAGAAGTTTTGCCAAGGATAAATGGAACTTATGATCAGGATACACTTCAGTGGGATGCAAGTTCACATACATTCCTTATTAGTCAAGGCAAGTATGTAGGGATTAAATTTTTCTACGGAGTTCAAACTTCATTAAAATTAATTCCTTGGGTTAGTGGTTATGGAACAGATGCCTTTTTCTATCAAGGATTAACTCAAAATTCTTTTGATGCTCCAATAGAAAATTCAACAGTTGATGGAACCGTTGCAGTTTTGGGGCAAGCCCCTGTAACAATAGAACCAGGTGCAACTGCAGAATTTTATTACGGAATTGCAATCGGTAGTGATAAAGCAGCTTGCTTAACAAATATGGCTGCTGCTGAAAATAAATTCAACGTGTCCGTTCCTGTTGAGTTAACTTCTTTTGCTGCTGTTCCCGGTAATGGAAATGTTGCATTAAACTGGTCAACTGCAAGTGAAACTAATAACCAGGGATTTGAAGTTGAGAGAAGAGTTAATGGTTCTTGGACAAAAATCGCATTTGTGAGTGGGGCGGGATCAACGACCCAAGCTCAAAATTATTCATACACTGATAATGTATCTTCATTAAATGTAGCAAAGGTTTCTTACAGACTAAGACAAATAGACTTTAATGGTTCCTATAGTTACTCTTCTGTTGTGGAAGTAGATTTGAATCAAATTCCAAAGGTATATAGTTTAGATCAAAACTATCCCAATCCATTCAATCCATCTACAAAAATTTCTTATCAGTTGCCGCAGAATGGATTTGTATCCTTAAAAGTTTACAACGCTATCGGTAAAGAAGTTGCAACTTTAGTGAACGAAGAAAAATCTGCCGGCAGATATGAAGTTAATTTTGATGCAGCAGGTTTATCAAGTGGATTATACTTCTACACAATTCAGACTGGATCATTCCAGGAAACTAAAAAAATGATTCTTATTAAGTAATTAAAATTATTCCAAGAGATTCAGAGAAATCTGAATCTCTTTTTTGTTTTTATGGTTACTCTTTACAAAGAAATAAAAGATAAAATTCAAAACAAGTTCGAAGAGCTGCCTAAGAACCAAAGAAAAATTGCAGATTACATATTAGAAAATTTTGATAAGATTTCGTTTCTTAATGTGCAGGATATTTCTTTGGCAACAGGTGCAAGCGTTGCCTCAGTTGTAAGATTTTCTCAGAGAATCGGATTTACAGGCTTCAGCCAGCTGCGTGATGAAATTGCAAACTCACTTCAACATCACTTAAATAATAAACAAACTTTTCCTCTGTTTGATATAAAAAATGTTGAAGAAGATATTCTTACATCAGTTGCAAATCTTGATATAAAAAACATTAATGATACTCTAACAATTATTGAACGGGAAGTTTTTGATCGTTCAATAGATATGATTTTAAATTCCAGTCGTGTTTATACAGCCGGATTAGGCATCTCCTACTTGCTTGCAGAAATTCTTGCCTATCAGCTAACTCAGGTTGGTACTGATGCATCTGTATTCAAACATACTTATACTTTGTTTCACGAGCAGATACTTTATATGAACAAACATGATTTGCTAATTACTTTTTCATTCCCGCCATATTCTAAAGAAACGATTGATGCAGCAAAGTTTGCTCACGAAAGGGGAATTAAAATTATATCTGTTACAAACAAACCAACTGCCCCAATAGCATTCTTTTCCAATGAAGTGTTGATTGTTAAAAGTGAAAATATGCTTTTCACAAATTCATTTGCTGCTATTTCTGTAGTTATCAATGCTATTGCAACGGCTTGTGCTCTCAAAAATAAAGCTAAGGCTAAAAAAGTTTTGAAAGAAAGCGGAGATATAATGATTGAACAGGATCAGATAATTGTGTAGCGATTTATGAAGTCTAAAGAAAGAAAAACCACGGAGTTTATTATGAGAAAGATACTTTTTCTTTTTCTTGTATTACAAATTGCAATCTTTGCGGGTACCACCGGAAAACTTTCGGGAACGATTAAAGATGCCCAAACAGGTGAGCCTTTAATTGGTGCTAACGTGATGATAGAGGGAACCAACTTTGGCGCCGCAACCAATCTTAATGGTGAGTATGTTATTCTAAACATTCCACCAGGTAAATATAATGTAAGAGTATCTTACATCGGATATGAAACAATGCTTATAACTGATGTTTCAATTGCAGTTGATCAGACAACTTTACTGCCCATCCAGCTTAACCCGCAAACAATTCAGGTCGGAGAAGTGGTTGTAACTGCCCGCACACCATTAGTTCAAAAAGATGTTACAAGCAGTATATCTGTTATTACAAGAGAAGAGATTGAAGCATTACCTGTTCAGACATTTACAGAATTATTATCACTTCAGGCAGGAGTAGTTGGAAGCGGTTCCAATCTGCATATCAGAGGCGGCAGGTCTAATGAAGTTGCTTATATGATTGATGGTGTGCTGGTTGTCGATCCTCTTTTGGGTGGATTAGCAACTCAGGTTAATAATGATGCTATTCAGGAATTAAGTTTACTTAGCGGAACTTTTAATGCAGAATACGGAAATGCACTAAGCGGAGTAGTAAACATTGTTACAAGAGATGGTGCGGATAAGCTTGCTGCAAAAGTTGAGTATCGTACTTCAGAGTTTGGCGTGGAAAGATATGAAAGCTTACACGAATCTAGAATTAACGGAAGCTTAAGCGGACCCCTGTTTACAAATGATTTAAGGTTTTTCATCTCTGCTGAGCAGGATAAAAGAGGAAGTTACCTTCCATTTGGTTATAATAAAGAACAAACTATCTTTACAAAATTAACCTCCTCTTACATTCCGGCATTTAAAATATCTCTTACAAACAGAGGCAGTAAAGGAAGGCAGCAGAGTTATAATCACGCTTACAAATTTATTCCTGATCAGTACTTAAGAAGAAGAACAGACAGCTGGCAATCTACTTTAACTTTAACACACACAGTACAGAACAATTTGTTTTATGATATTAGAGCATCTTACTTTAACCAGGGTTACTACTCGGGAATTGATAAAGATACATCACAATATCTTTCTACTTCTCAAAGAGAGTATTTTGATATCGGAACAGGCTTTGAGTTTTACAAAAGATCTGATCCTGTTGAAGTGGTTGATAGTCGCACAGTAACCTTTGAAACCAAAGCTGATGCTGTCTGGCAGATGGATAACACAAACGAGGTGAAGTTTGGATTGTTATTTAAGAAACACAAGTTGAAAATTTTTAATGTTTATGATCCCAAAAGAAATTTTCCTTACATAAATGATTACACTACCAATCCATTTGAATTGGCTGCTTATGTACAGGATAAAATTGAGCTGCCTTACCTCGTGTTAAATTTAGGTATCCGGTTTGATTATCTTAATGCTAATATTGAATTCCGCGAAGACCCCCTAGTGCCAACATCAATTGTTAAGGCAAAACCAAGATCACAGATATCTCCTCGCATCGGTATTGCACATCCGATTTCTGAAAGGACTAAACTACATTTTGCATACGGACACTTTTTCCAGAATCCTGATTTTCAGTACTTCTTCGAAAACAACCAGTATGATGTTAACGTAAGAGAACCGCTTTTCGGTCAGCCCAGTCTTGATGCAACAAGAACCATTTCATATGAAGTGGGAATTGCTCATCAGTTTTCTGACAGAATTGCTCTGAATGTTACTGCTTACTACAAAGATATTACCGGTTTAATCGGTACGCGGTATTATTTCCCGTTTGTTGATGGACGTTATACAGGTTACACGCTTTATGTAAATGAAGATTATGCAAACGTTAAAGGATTTGAAGTTAATCTTGATGTAAGACCTGATGCATATTTTTCGGGTGGACTTAGTTACACTTACTCAATTGCCAAGGGAAGTGCATCGTCCGAAACAGAACAATATCCCGGTACTCAGGAATCTACACAGCTTTATTATTTATCTTTTGACAGAACACACGTCCTTAATGCGACAGGTACATATACAATTCCCGAAGATCAGGGTCCGATGGTGTTGGGCTCACCAATTTTTGAGAAAATGGATATCAGTATGATCTTCAGATATAGCTCCGGTGCACCATATACTCCCGGTGGAAGAGATATCGGATTTGTTGAAAGAAACTCATTGCGTCAACCATCAACTTATACAATAGATTTGATGATCGGGAAAGAGTTTGAAATTTATTCCGGTATAAAGGTAAGAGCATTTGCTGAGATAATAAATCTTACTGATCATAGAAATATCTTATATGTATATCCTGATACCGGAGAGCCCGATTTTACAATTGTTGGTAATCCATCACGTGAGTATATGCAGGATCCTTCTAACTTCGGACCGCCAAGATCTGTAAGGCTTGGTGTAACAGTAAGATTCTAGGTATCAATTTGTAATCAAAGGAACAAATAAAGATGAAAAAGATTTTAATAATAATTATCACTTGTTTTCTAACATCTGTTTTTTTTGCACAGGTAGATAAACAAAAGAAAGATGATAAAGATGAAATCAGAAGTGATCTTCAGAAACCATTGGGTATAAACGACAGAGCCGCGGGAATACACAACGCAAGCAATATCGGACTCTTTTTTGAAAATCGCGGCAAGCTTTATCCGAGAAGAATTACTCAAGGTCCATCAGGTGAATTTCCACTGAACAGCACTAAACATTATATCTACAGAGTAAATCCCTGGTTTGGTATTCCCGGAAACGTCGCACAATCACTTCACACAACAAATGAAGAACTGGAAGCGGTGGGTGGTTATCATAATAAAGAATTAGCACAAATTGCATTTAGTGATAATCCCAAAACCTGGCATCCTGTAAATGGCTGGCCCGTAAAAGATGCGGAAGGTAACAACATTTTCTTATCTGATCAGGATAGTTATTGTGTTTACTCCGACAGCAACAATGCAGTGAAAGTACTGGGTTTACAAATTGCTCAAACCGGTTATGCGTTTGGAGTAAACTTTGCCAAAAATATTTTATTCTATAAGTATGAAATCACTAACAACGGCACTCAGGATTTAGAAAACTTTTACTTTGGTTTGTATTGTGATATTGATGTTGGAAACATAAGCGGTGGAACACCGGAATATGAAGATGATAAGATTGATTTTATAAAAGACAGAAATCTTGTTTATTTCTTTGATGATGGATTATCCTCAGAATGGCCCGGAGGCAAAACAGGATTTTTTGGCATTGCTTTTCTTAAAACACCGGAAATAAATGGCCAACAGCTTGGTGTTACAGATATGCACTATAATCTTTATAACGATGATGTTGATATTGATTCAGTTCAATACGGAATAATGTCAAGCAGCCCTTCTTTGTACAACTCCTCTATAGGCAACAGATATTTTCATATTGGTAATAACACAAATTTGCACTATGATGATCCTGCAACGATTCCTGCATCCGGTTTGGATCTTGTGGCAACTCTTTCATCCGGACCTTACACTTTGCACAGAGGAGACACTTTGGTTTTTATAACTGCATTTGTTGCGGGTAATTCAAAAGATGAAATGCTTGCAGCAGCAACTACAGCCCAAACAACAGCAGATGCAAACTTTAATCTTCCTAAACCGCCGGAAAGACCAAAACTCTTTGGTGTAGCCGGCGATAGTAAATCAATCCTTTACTGGGATGACGGTGCAGAGAAAAGCCGTGATGTTTCTTCCGGCAATTATGATTTTGAAGGCTACAGACTTTATCGAAGTAAGGATAGGGGATTAAACTGGGATCTGCTTGCTGATTATGATCTAATAAACAATATCGGTGATAACACAGGTTTACAATATAGCTTTACGGATGAAACTGTTCTTAACGGATTTGAATACTGGTACACAATAACCGCGTACGACAGAGGTGATGATATTATCGGAAGTTTAGAAAGTCCGCTTGGGAATACGCTTGAAGCCGTAAATACTGTTGCAATCACTCCGCGCTCCGATGCAATAGGCAGAACTCCTGTATCAGGAGTTGATATTGTTAATCTCGGAACAGGGGATTCAAATTATGAACTTTTGGTTTCTCCGGTTGATGATGAATCGCTGGCAGGTAATTCATATCAGACTTCTTTTGAATTTGTGCCTGTAAAAGAAATTGGAAATCTTGAAACACAGGTAAGTGTAATCGTTACAGATTCAGTTGCAACATTACCAATTAAATATGGAATCTCGTTCAATGCTCCTAACAATTTTGATTTACTGAATATCACTACCGGAGAAATAATCCGTGCAGGATATAATTATCCTTTTGGCGGCAGAGATTTAGTAGTCACGGGACAGGGATTACGAATCAGAATGACTGATTTACCTGAAGCAACTGCTGATCAAAGACCTGAGAAGGGTGATTTGATTACTATAAACTTTTCAATCAACACTCTCCGAAATAATTCAGATTTTGTAATAAGTAAACGACCATTTACTCCATCTCAACTTCTTGCAACTTCCGATGGAGTAGTTTTCTCTTTAAATAAACCTGAAATAATTAAAAGTGTTTCAAGAATTGGCGGTACAGATAATTTCACGATAGATTTTACCGTTGTTGATGAAACCCGTGTTGAGGAATTTTTGTATATAGTTTCTGTTGATGCAAAAGGTAGTAAAGATGGAAAAGAGTTTGCAGTGATATCGGTTTCGAATACATCAGTTACTGCAGATACTGTCTTTAACCTGGAAACATTTACATTTAAGGGTATTCAAGGGAAGCTGCAGTTTCCAAATAATTCTGCCCCATCAGCAGGAAATAAACTATCTGTTGAAGTTATCAAACCTGTTGAACCCGATATACGCGATAAATATTCATTCAAAATTCAGGGATCAAAAGTCAGTAAAGAAGCAATCGGTACGAATATGAATAAAATAAGAGTTGTACCTAATCCTTATGTTGCTTCATCATTGTATGAGCCGGAATTTGGAGAACTAAGAAGAGAGCCTTTAAGACAGATTCAGTTTGTAAACCTTCCACCGGAATGTACAATTTATATATTTACTGTTGATGCTGATATTGTGAAAACCATATACCACAATTCAACTAACGGAACGGAAGTTTGGGATTTAAGAACAGAAGGTGGCAGAGAAATTGCCCCAGGTGTTTATATCTATGTTGTAAAAACACAGGATGCTGAATACATGGAGCGTTTTGCAGTAATTAAGTAAATGATTTTACTCTGATTCAATCAGGAGCTTGAAATGAAAAAATATTTTTATCTGATTTTAATTTTATCTTTGTCAAACATTTCATTTGCACAAAATCCAAATCTTGGAACCAGCGGTGCGCAGTTTTTACAGATACCTGTGGGAGCGCGTGCTGAAGCACTTGCCGGTGCGGTTGTTGGTTTAAGTGATGATGCTGCTTCGGTGTTCTGGAATCCTGCCGGTATTGTAAAAGTAAAAAATATTGAGGCACATTTTTCTTATATGGATTGGTTTAATATGTTTGATTTTAATGCTGCTTCACTTGTTTACAATGCAGGTGATTACGGTGTTCTTGCTGCAAGTATGATTATTTTTTCAACAGATAAGATGGAAATTACAAATGAACAAAATCCAAACGGCACGGGAAGATATTTTAATGCAGGTGATCTGGCAATAGGACTTACCTATGCACGATATTTAACAGACCGGTTCAGTGTTGGATTAACTGTTAAATATATTAATCAACAAATATGGAACGAAACAGCCAACGGTTTTGCATTTGATATCGGAACTCAGTACCTGATAGATTTCCAGAATCTTACTATCGCAATGAGTATGACAAACTTTGGCGGAGATATGAAATTTGATGGACCCGATCTGGATTTAACTTATCTTAAAGACCCCAATTTCCCCTTGAGCAGATTAGTTCCCGGAAGATTGCAAACAGATGAATATCCTTTACCTCTTAATTTTCAGGTGGGAATCGGGTTTGATATTTATCAGACTGATTTTATGAAAATTAGAGGCGGCATTGATGCAAGCCATCCAAACGATAATACAGAACGTGTGCATTTTGGTACAGAGTTTTCATTCTTTGATAGACTGTTTTTAAGAGGCGGTTATAAACTTAATTATGATGATCAGAAAGTGACTTTTGGTGCGGGAGCTAATTTGCCGGTAGGTGAATCCCTAATAAATTTTGATTATGCCTATTCAGTTTACGATCTGCTGCCAAGTGTTCATAGAATATCAGTTAATGTAAGTTTTTAATTCAATTAAAGTTAATGAAAAAATTTTTACTTGCATTTTTATTTGTCATATCTAATATGACTTTTATCGAGCCCTGCACTACTGCTGTTGTTTCTGGCAAAGCAACTGATGATGGCAGACCCTTATTGCTAAAAAACAGAGATGCTTCTTCATTACAAAACAGATTAGTTTACTTCTTTGATGGTAAGTATAAGTTTATTGGACTGGTTAATTCCGAGGATAAAAACAATAAAGAAGTTTGGTGTGGATTTAATGAAGCAGGATTCGGAATAATGAATTCTGCATCGTATAATCTAAAAATAAATGACACAACAAAACTTTCTGATCTTGAGGGCAGATTAATGAAGATGGCATTGGAAAGATGTGCCACATTACAAGACTTTGAAAAGTTGTTAAACGATTTACCTAAACCTCTCGGTGTTGAAGCTAACTTTGGTGTGATTGATGCCAATGGCGGGGCAGCTTATTACGAGACTGATAATTTTCAATTTATAAAGTATGATGTTAATGATCCAACTGTTGCACCAAATGGTTATCTGATAAGAACAAATTTTTCTTTTTCCGGACAAGACAATAAGGGTTATGGTTATATAAGGTACACAACAGCAAGTAATCTTTTTGAAGACAAAATAAAAAATGGAAAAATATCTTTTGAATTTTTAATTAACGATGTTCCCCGTTGTTTAATTCATTCATTCACAAAAACTGATCTCACACAAAATCTGCCGGAAGAAAATTCAGAGCATTTTGTTTATTTCAGGGATTACATTCCAAGACATTCTACATCTGCGGCAATAGTTGTACAGGGCGTTAAGCCAAATGAATCTGCATCTCTTACAACTATGTGGGCAATACTTGGATTTCCATTAACTTCAGTTGTTATTCCGGTTTGGCTGCTTGAAGATGGAAATCTGCCAAAGGTCTTGCAAGCTGATGAAACCAGTAATGCTCCATTATGTGATCTTGCATTGCGTTTGAAAGATAAAGTTTTTTCAAATCAGAATGATGCAAGTGAAAATTATCTGAATCTATCTGCTCTTTTAAACAAAGAAAATTCAGGTATTCGTCAGAAATTAATTCCGGTAGAAGAAGAAGTATTGGGAAAATCCAGAATACTTTTAAACAAATTTCGATCAGATAAGATTGACAAAATGGAAGTTGATAGATTTTACGAGTGGGTTGATAATGAATTGTATCCAAAGATAAAAAGTAAATTTTCTATCGATTAAATTGCTGTGAAGTTATTATTAAAAATATCTGTTTTTCTATTTCTCACCCTTACTCTTAATCTTACTCTTTTCGCTCAGGGCTTCGTCTGTGCAATTGGCGGCGGCTCAGAAAACTATAACGATTGGAGCGATGCTCCATATAGCTGGATTGTTCAGAAAGCTGACAGTGGAAAAATTATAATTATCGATGTAACTGATGCTACTAACTGGTTGCCAACTTATTTTATGTCTCTGGGTGCTGACACTGCTTATAATAAGACAATACCAAATGTTACTTCGGCTAATCTCCAATCAACTTATGATGAATTGATTACTGCCAAAGCAATTTTTATTCGCGGCGGAAATCAGTGGGATTATATCAGATTCTGGAAAGGAACCAAAGTTGATTCAGCAATTCAATTTGTTTTTAACAATGGTGGAGTAATTGCAGGAACGAGTGCAGGTGCGGCAGTTTTAGGTGATGTTGATTTCAGTGCTCAAAGCGGCTCCGTATATCCTGATGAAGCATTTCAAAATCCTTTTTACAGCAGAATGAGATTTGAAAATGATTTTTTGAAACTTGTTCCCGATGTTTTGTTCGATACTCATTTTATTGAACGCGGAAGACACGGAAGATTGATTGCAATGTTATATAATCAACATTTTAATTCGGGAACGGATTTAATTGGTGTTGGAATAGATGATCGCACAGCAATTTGTATTTCTCCAGATGGAATTGGCGAAGTTATGGGAAGTGGTGCGGTAACAATTTTTTATAAGGATGATGTTACAAAATATTCTCCCATCAACTCTGGTAAATACACAATTGAAAATCTTAAATCGCATACTCTCACAAAAGGATGGAAATTTAATTTCAACACTAAAGAAATTGTTTTTATTCCATCTTCTGCCAAAGATTTTGATACAACAAGAAGCTGGCAATATCCGTTGACAAACTTTTATCTAACCGGGAATAATGATATTTCATCGAATCTTAATAATCTTTCGGAATTCTTATCAATCTCTAATTCAACCAACATCGTTGTTGTCACTCATCCCGGCTTTACAAACTCTTTATCCTCATTAACAAATTATCTCAGTACAAATAATTTTAATTATGCTGTTGTTAGTGTTTCACTTACAAATCTTAACAACCAAACCGAAGCTGATAAAATAAATAGTGCTACCTGTTTTGTATTTGCAGGCGATTCATTGAATGTATTATCGTATTTAAATCAAACCGGCAATCTTGTTGCAGATGCTTTTCAATCAGGAGTACAATCCGGCAAACCAATTTTCTTTTTTGGTAATACAGGAAAAATATCCGGACAATTTTATGTGGGTAATACTGATACTGATATTTATGCATCATATCGCGGCAGAATGGCTTTTAATAATGGACTAAATGTTTTCGGCGAGTTAGTTTTTCAGCCATTGATTTTTGATAACTCAGATTTTTATGAAAACAGAATGAGCTCTGTGCTTTGGGGAATGATGAGAGGAAGAAAACGAGTTGGCATTTATCTGAATGGTAATAACAGAGTACAAATTAATTCTGAAAGTAAATCAATTTCCTGCAACACAAATATTCCGTTTATTATTGTTGATTCAAGAGAGGCAACAAAAGTTGATTCATCAACTTACAGAGCAAGTGGAAGTATTGGACCAAGACAAGTTGTTGCCTTTGATAATCTTAGATTTTCTCTCACTAATTATCCGCAAATAAAATATTTATTAGAGCAGGGAAGATTTGATTTTCTGACCGATGTTGATGAAGTAACATCAGAAACCCAACCAACAGAATTTATTCTTTATCAGAATTATCCAAATCCATTCAACCCGGTTACCACAATCAAGTTTTCTGTACCTGATGTAGGGACAGAGCTTGCCCTGTCCGTAATAAATATTTATGATATCCTTGGTAACGAAATATCAACATTAGTAAATGAACAAAAAACGCCGGGAACTTATGAAGTAAAATTTGATGCTTCTAATCTTCCCAGTGGAATTTATTTCTACCGATTATTAATTGGAAATTATTCAGAAACAAAATCAATGGTATTGCTAAAATGATTAAAAACATTTTGTGTTTACTTATTTTATCTTTTGCAAATCTGCTATCGCAAAATATTTCTACGCCTCCCGAAAAATCGAACTTCACAAAACTCACTTCGCACGATGAACTGAAACAGTTTATACTGGATATTGATAATAATTCTGATTTAATAAAGTCAGAAGTACTTACTAAATCAATCGAAGGAAGAGAACTATTCACAGTCTTCTTTTCAAAAGATGGTTTTGGTAAAAATGAATCGAAGATAAAAGTTTTAATCTTTGCACAACAACACGGCAACGAACAATCTGGTAAAGAAGCAGCTTTGCTGTTAATCAAGGAATTGTTAAAACCTGAAAATCAATATTTGTTTGATAGAATTGATTTTGCACTCATTCCGCAAATGAACCCTGACGGCTCAGAAAAAAATCAGCGACGAAATGGAAATGGAATGGATTTGAATCGCAATCATTTAATACTCACTGAACCGGAAACGATAGCACTTCACAAATTGTTCGACAAATATCTTTTTGAAGTTACGATGGATGTTCACGAATATTGGCCCTTTGTTGAAGAATGGAAAAAGCTTGGCTTCAGAAGAAACTTTGATGTTACAGTCGGTGCAGTTACAAATATTAATATCTCAGATAGAATCAGAAAATTGTCTTATGAAAAATATCTTCCATTCATTTTCGATTTTATTTCAGAGGAGGGATACTCAGCATTTCATTATTTACCGGGCGGACCTGTTGGCGTTGATTATATTCGTTACAGTACTTTTGATATAAATGATGGAAGACAAAGTTTTGGAATTCAAAACACACTCTCATTTATTCAGGAAGGAATGAATGGTGAAAACTACAGCACTGATAATCTTGAGAGACGCGCAAAAAGTCAGATGAGAGGTATGCTTGGTTTACTGAAGTTCAGTTATGATAATAAAGATGAAATAAAAAAACTTGTAGCTGAAGAAAGAAAAAAACTAATAGAAAATAATTTACCGGATAAAGTTGCAATTCAATTAGGTCACTTTTCTGATGGAACAAAATTAGAGTTTCCGCTTCTGTCATATCATTCAAATCAGGATACAATTGTAACAGTTGATGATTTCCGTTCAGTTGTTAAATCCTTGTATGAAGTTGAAAGACCCAAAGGTTATCTTGTGCCAAAAAGTTTGAAAGAAATAGTTGAGTGGGCAGAAAGACATAATTTGATTTATACCGATTATAGGAAATCTGAACAGGATAAAATTGAACAGTATTTTATAAGCAAAATTGATTCTGTAGATTTTGAAAGAGATACTATTCTAAATCCAATTGTCGAAGCAAAAACTATTGAGAATAATTTCTGTGCTGATGATTATATTTTTATACCGGTGAATCAACTAAAAAACAATATGATTGTAATTGCACTTGAACCAAAATCAATGCTTGGATTAGTTACCTATAAACAGTTTGAGCATTTGTTGAAAGCGGGTGATAATTATAAAATTTTAAGAGTGATCAATTAAATTGTAGGGACAGGGCTTGCCCTGTCCGTTTTAATATTAAAAATAAGAATGTAGGGTTGAACCGCCTTGACGGATTACTTTGTCCGAATTAGATCTAATCAGGAACAATATGAAAATAGAAAAAATTGAACTCCGTCATATTAAAATGGAACTTGTTTCTCCATTTACAACATCAATGGGAACCGAATACGATGAAGAACATATAATCGTTCGTGTTGATGGTGAAGGATTAACAGGTTGGGGAGAATGCGTCGCTGAAGGAACTCCGTTTTATTCTTACGAAACGGTTACAACTGCATGGCATATACTTCAGGATTTCTTGATTCCTTCGATACTTGGTAAAAATATTTCCGGCATTGATGAAGCAATTGCAGCTTACGAAAAAGTGCGTGGACATAGAATGGCAAAGGCAGGACTTGAAGCAGCGTTGTGGGATTTGTTTGCTAAATCAAAAAATATTTCACTTTCAAAAATGCTTGGCGGAGTAAAGGAAAAAATTGATGTAGGAGTGAGCATTGGTATTCAATCCTCGGAAGCTGAACTGATAAAAAAAATTCAAGGTTATCTTGCTGAAGGATATAAAAGAATTAAAATAAAAATTGCCCCGGGCAATGATATACAATTTGTTAAAGCTGTAAGAAAAAAATTCCCAAATATTCTTTTTCAGGTTGATGCAAACTCAGCTTATGAATTAAAGCATATCGATCTTTTCAGGCTGATGGATGAGTATAATCTGCTTTTGATTGAACAACCTTTGGGATATGATGATATTTATGAACATTCAAAACTTCAGAAGGAGCTTAAAACTCCGATTTGTCTTGATGAAAGCATTCACTCATTAGCAGATACCCGTGCTGCAATTGAACTTGATAGCTGCAGAGTAATAAATGTTAAACCCGGTCGTGTTGGTGGATTTACAGAATCAAAACTTATACACGATTATTGTGCATCTAAAAATATTCCTGTCTGGTGTGGCGGAATGTTAGAGAGCGGAATCGGACGAGCAGGAAATGTTGCGATTGCATCATTGCCAAAATTTACTTTGCCCGGTGATATTTCTGCAAGCAAACGATATTATAAAGAAGATATTGTCGAACCGGAATTTGTATTAAATCCGGATGGAACAATGGATGTCCCAACCAAACCCGGAATTGGTGTGGAAGTAAATATGAAAATGCTGGAAAAGATTACTGTTAATAAAAAAGAATTTTAACTGTAGGGACAGGGCTTGCCCTGTCCGTTTTAATATTAAAATTAACAAAGTAGGGTTGATCCGCTTTGGCGGATTGCCTCATCCGAAAAGAGAAATCGTTTCAGGAAAGGGTGGGAAGGGCAAGCCCTTCCCCTACAATGTTAACTAAAAATAATAATTGTAGGAACAATCCGCAGCGGAGGATCGCCCAGTCCTTTTTATTATTAAAATAAAAATGTAGGGTCGAGGCTTGCCTCGACCGATCTAATAGAAAATAAAACATATGTTGGAGGTGCAAGCCCTTCCCCTACAATTTTTAATTATGGATAAAGAGAATAATAAATATCCTGTCAGAAACGAACACGATTAAAAGAATATGATTATTCTAACAATGCATATTATTTCATTACAATTTGTGTAAATGATAGATCAGAAATTTTTGGCAAGGTTCAAAACAACGAAATACAGTTAAATCAATATGGAAAACTTGTTGAAGACAATCTATTAAAGCTTCATCAAAGATTCACCACCCTTGAGATTGATTATTATGTGATTATGCCAAATCATATCCATTTTATAATAATTCTAAATAATGAATCTGAAAATAAATTTATTGTAACTCGTATAGTCGTAGCATTTAAATCAATAACTACAATTGAATTACATAAAAAGGGATTAAATTACTTCAAATGGCAAAGAAGTTTTTACGATAGAATAATTCGTAATGAAAAAGAATTATATAATATTCGTCAGTATATAGACCAAAATCCTTTAAGGTGGGAATTAGAAAAAGATAAACCGGAAAATTTAGAATTGTAGGGACAGTCCGCTTTAGCGGATTGCCACAACTGTTTTAATATTTGAAAATGTAGGGACAAGGCTTGCCTTGTCCGAAGATAGTGGAAGCAGGAAGGGCAATTTGTTCTGATTAATCGGGAAATAATCAATCGGGAGGGGCAAGCCCCTCCCCTACAAATTACTTTTCTAACTCTTCTGCAATATTAGTAACTATTACTTCAACCTGCTGTTCGCTGCCAAGTAAATCCTGTAAGGTAACTTTACTCAGTAAACCATCAAGCATTGTTTGAATTGTTTTCCAGAGAGAACGGATTGAACAGTCAATTGAATTTGTGCAGATGTTTTCTACTCCTGCGTGTAAATCACAAAATGATGATTCATATAGTTTTCCACCAAGAGCAGTTAGAACTTCTCCAACGAGAATTTCTTTAGCTGGACGGGTGAGTTTGTATCCGCCTGTTTGTCCCCGAGAGCTTTCAACAAATCCGGCAAGACGAAGAATCCGAAGAATCTTTGCAACATTCGCTTCGCTGAGTCCTTCTAATTCACTCAGTTCGGGTATAGTCATTCCATTATCGGAATTATCTTTCCCGATTCTGAGTAAAAGTCGTAATCCGTATTCTTCCTGTGTACTGAATTTCATTTTAATTTTCTACTGTAATTGCGATTTCGATTTTGCCTGTCGGCAGACAGGTTTCTCGTGGGAAGCAATCTGCAATGTAGATTACTTCGTCATCCTAATGGATTCCTCGCAATGACTTTTCTAGTTATCCTTTAAATAACGGAATTTTTGATCCGCACTGCTTTGCGTGCATTACCTGAGCAAATTGTTCAGGTGAAATAGATGGTCCTTTTGCACTGCAATACTTATTGAATACCTGAATCAATGTATTTGCAATCTGTTCTGCTGTGTATCCTTCGATATCCATTCTTCTCATAAAATAAATCAGTTCACCGTTTTTGAATAAAGCAACACTTGGAGAAGATGGCGGATATCCTTTAATGTATTGTCTGATTCTGTCAACAGCATCTCTTTCCTGACCAGCAAAACCAGTGTAAAGCTTATCCGGAATGATGTCATTCTGCAATGCAAGTGATACTCCCGGTCTTGCACTCCCTGCGGCACAACCGCAAACAGAATTAATCATAACTAAAACTGTTTTATCATCATTTACATTTATTGCTTTATCAACATCGTCAGGAGTCAGTAATTCTGTAAAGCCAACTGCAATAAGTTCATCCCGCATTGGCTGAACTGCTTCCTGATCATACATTGGTGGACGAGAGACAACGTTAAACATTTTTGCTCCTTTTCTTTTTTCTTGAATGGCACGCAGATAACGCAGATTATACTGATCAACGCAAATCAGTCGCATCAGTGTGCTATTGTGTTTATAAAAATCCTAATTCTAATTTTGCCACTTCAGACATCATATCTTTATCCCAAGGTGGATTCCATACCAACTCTACTTTTGCATCTTTCACTTCGGGGATAGCTTTTACTTTTCCTTCAACTTCGGGTGGAAGCGATCCTGCTACGGGACACATTGGTGAAGTGAGAGTCATTTTTATTTTTACATTTGCATCATCGTCAATAGCTATTTCATATATCAATCCAAGTTCAAAAATATCCACTGGTATTTCGGGATCGTAACAAGTTTTAAGTGTCTGAATTATTTTTTCTTCTAATTCTTGTTTATTACTCATAATCTCTTGTTCATTATTAACGATTTTTCTTTTTTCAAATTGCTAAATTATCAAACTGTTTAATTGTTGATTGATTTTAAACAATTTGGCAATTAGACAATTAAACAATTATTCTGTTACTGCTTTTTCTTTTTTGTCGTGTAATGCATTTAACATCGTATGCCAGGCAAGTGATGCACATTTAACTCGAGCAGGGAATTCTCTTACACCGGCAAACACAGCCAGCTTGCCAAGATCTTCAATGTCTGGATTTTCACCAAGCTTTCCTGTAACCAGATCATGAAAACGATGGAATAATTGTTCTGCTTCTTCTTTACTTTTACCTTTTATCATCGAAGTCATAAGAGATGCAGAGGCTTTTGATATTGCACATCCGGATCCCTGAAATGAAATATCACTGATATTTCCATTGTCAAACTTCAGATAAATATCCAAATGATCGCCGCACAATGGATTGTAACCTTCAGCAAATCTTGAAGGGTTTTCTATCTTCCGGAAATTTCTCGGTGATTTATTATGATCTAAAATTACCTGCTGATAAAGCTCTCTTAATTCCTGATCCATTTTGTTTGCTTTCTGTATTATCCGAATACTTCTAAAATTTTCTTTAATCCTTTAACAAGGATATCCACTTCTTCTTTTGTGTTATACATTCCAAATGATGCTCGCGACGTTGCCGGTATATTAAATCGCTGCATCAGGGGCTGAGTGCAGTGGTGACCGGTTCTTATGGCAACACCCTCAAAATCTAAAAATGTTCCAACATCGTGTGGATGAACATTTTCAAAATGAAAAGATAATACGCTGATCTTTTCTTTAGCTGTTCCGATTATTTTTAATCCGTGTAAATCAGATAACGCTTCTGTTGCATACTTTAAAAGAGAATTTTCATGATAAGCAATTTTCTCAAGACCAACTTTTTGCACATATTCTATTGCAGCTCCAAGTCCGATTGCTCCGGCAATATCAGGCGTACCTGCTTCAAATTTATGAGGCAATTCGTTGTAAGTTGTTTCTTCAAAAGTAACTTTAGAAATCATATCTCCGCCGCCCTGATAAGGAGGCATTGCATCAAGGTGATTTACTTTACCATACAAAACACCAATCCCTGTTGGTCCATACAGCTTGTGTCCGCTGAATGCAAGAAAATCACAATCAAGTTCCTGCACATCTATTATCAGATGATTAATTGCTTGTGCCGCATCAAGCATAACAGGAATATTATATGAGTGAGCAAGATCAATAATTTTCTTTACAGGGTTTACCGTGCCCAAAGAGTTTGATGCATAAACAACAGAAATAAATTTTGTCCGTTCGTTAATCATCTTTTCAAATTCTTCAAAAATCAACTCACCTTTATCGTTGATCGGAATTACTTTTAGTCTTGCATTCTTCTCATTGCAAAGCATCTGCCAGGGAACAATATTTGAGTGATGTTCCATATGCGAGATGATGATTTCATCGCCTTCCTTAATGTTTACTCTGCCGTAAGTTGATGCTACAAGATTAATCGATTCAGTTGTTCCTCTGGTAAAAATAATTTCGTTTTTACCAAGTGCATTTATAAACTTCTTTACAATTATTCTTGATTCCTCAAAAGCTTCTGTAGCTTCCTGACTAAGTGCATGAACCCCGCGATGAATATTTGCATTCATCTTCTCATAGTAATTGTTTGTTTTATTAATTACGTAAAAAGGTTTTTGGGTTGTAGCAGCATTATCAAGATAAACCAGGGGTTTACCGTGAACCATAGTTTTCAGGATGGGAAAATCATCTCTTATTTTTTCTATATCGTATATGATCTCGTTAGAAGTATATACGTCAGAATTTCTTGTTTGCATAGAAAACTTTCTATTGATTAAATCGCTGCGAGATAATCTTTTCAAGATAATCACGCAAAGCAGGTATTTTTATAGATGTAATCACATCACTTGCAAAAGCATGGATAAGTATTGCCGTTGCAGCTTCTTCACCAATTCCTCTTGATTTAAGATAAAACTTTGCTTCATCGTTTAGCTTACCGATTGTAGCACCGTGTGAGCACTTAACATCATCGGCAAAAATTTCAAGCTGTGGTTTTGTATTCATTACAGCATCATCAGAAAGTAATATAGTATTATTCTCCTGGAATGCATTGGTTTTCTGAGCATCCTGCCTTACCATCACTTTACCATTAAATACGCCTTTAGATTTATCCTGCAAAATTCCCTTATAGTGCTCGTGGCTTTGACAATGCGGTTTAGCATGATCAATCATTGTATGAGCATCAAAAAGCTGTTCATCTTTTATCATAAACAATCCGTTCAGCATACATTCTCCGCCTTCATCATTAAACCTGGCATTAAAATCATTGCGTGATAAAACCGCACCGGTTGAAATCAGATGGGAAGAAAAATTACTGTTTCTTTCCTGATCAACTTCCATTCTAGCAATGTGGAAAGCTTTATTGCTTTCTTCCTGAAGTTTTATGTGATCAACAATTGCGTTATCATCTGCAACAATTTCTGTAACAGAATTTGTAAAGTAAATTCCTTCTTCATCAGAAATATAATGTTCAATAATTGTTACCTGAGAATTTTTGCCTGCGACAAAAAGATTTCTTGGCTGAGAAAATATTTTTTGTTCGGAAGTTGTTAAGAAAATTATATGAATAGCATTTTCAATAATCTTTCCATCCGGTACATAAATAAAAGCGCCATCTTTTGTGAAAGCTGTACTCAGTGCAGTAAAAATCTGGTTCTCTTTTGTTGCGTACTTGCCTAAATGTTTTGCAACAATAGGATTATTATTCTTCAGTTCGTTAGCAAGAGATGAAACTTTAACTCCACTCGGGATATCTTTAAGTCTTGATAATTCAGGTGCAAAATATCCATTAACGAATACCATTAAACTGTGCTCAAGCTGATCAAAGAGAAACTTGTTAATTCTTTCGGGACTAACATTTACTTTTTCTCCTGCAACAAAATTATATTTCAGAAGGGGAGAGATGTTAGTGTATTTCCACTCTTCATCTTTCTGAGTTGGAATTGGTAGTTTTCTGAATTCATCAATGGCAGATTTTCTGATTTGATGAAATTGAGAATCCTTTTCTCCGTTTAATGATTTCTCAAATTCCAGATATTGATCTATAAAATATTGTTTTATGTCTGTTTGGTTTTCCATTATCAACTATATTTTTTTATTTATAACCTGTATTTATTTCAGGGTCTTTGATATATTGTTAAAATTCCGAAACAAGCCTGTCTGCCGAAAGACAGATTCAGAATTACTAATAATTATATTGCTACCTCAGCTTTACCGTTCTTTATCCAATCGTAGCCTTTTTCTTCAAGCTCAAGTGCTAATTCTTTTCCGCCTGATTTTACAATCTTGCCATTGTAAAGAACATGTACGAAATCCGGAACAATGTAATTAAGTAATCTCTGATAGTGAGTAACAACTATTACGGCATTCTCTTTAGTTTTTAATTTGTTAACTCCGTTTGCAACAATTTTGAGCGCATCAATGTCAAGTCCTGAGTCAGTTTCATCAAGCAAAGCAAGTTTTGGGTTTAACACAGCCATCTGAAAAATTTCATTTCTTTTCTTCTCGCCACCCGAAAATCCTTCATTGACTGATCGGCTTAAAAATTTCTGATCAAGTTCTACGAGCTTGCTTTTTTCTTTTAACAATTTAAGGAATTCCATTGCGTCAAGTTCTTCTTCACCTCTGTATTTGCGGATTTCGTTAACCGCAGTTTTAAGGAGATTTGTATTGCTTACTCCGGGAATTTCCACCGGATATTGGAATGCAAGAAAGACACCTTCTCTTGCTCTGTCTTCAGGCGCAAGTTCTAAAAGATTTTTACCATTATATAATACTTCACCATCGGTAACTTCATAATCTTCTCTTCCGGCAAGAACAGAAGCTAAAGTAGATTTGCCGGAACCATTCGGACCCATTATTGCATGAACTTCACCGGCATTTACTTTCAAGTTGATACCTTTCAGTATTTCATTGCCATTTATGCTTGCGTGTAAATTTTTTATTTCTAATAACATTTTATCTCCTTTTATTCCTATTCAAATCTTTTTGGGGCTAAAGCCCAGCAACTATTTATTATTTTTATTCACGACTTGAAAATCGTGGAAATTTAATCCCTCTCCTTTGGAGAGGATTTGGGTGAGGCTTTTATCCCACACTACCTTCTAAACTTATACTTAATAATTTTTGTGCTTCAACAGCAAACTCCATCGGGAGTTCGGCAAGCACTTCTTTTACATAACCATTTACGATAAGGTTTACTGCGTCTTCAGTGGAAATTCCTCTCTGATTTAGATAGAATATCTGATCTTCACCGATTTTAGATGTTGTTGCTTCGTGCTCAACCTGAGCAGTTGGATTGTTAATTTCCAAATAAGGGAATGTATGTGCACCGCATTTATCACCAAGCAAAAGTGAATCGCATTGAGAAAAATTACGAGCGTTCTCTGCTTTTTTAGATATTTTAACCAAACCGCGATAGCTATTCTGGCTTCTTCCTGCAGATATACCTTTTGATACAATTGTACTCTTTGTGTTTTTTCCGATATGAATCATTTTTGTTCCGGTATCTGCCTGCTGGAGATTATTTGTTACCGCGACTGAATAAAACTCACCAACTGAATTATCTCCCTGTAAAATACAGCTTGGATATTTCCAGGTAATTGCTGATCCGGTTTCAACCTGTGTCCAGCTAATTTTTGAGTTTACTCCTCGACAGGCACCACGCTTTGTAACGAAGTTATATATTCCGCCTTTCCCATCTTTATCACCGGGATACCAGTTTTGAACGGTAGAATATTTTACCGTTGCATTATCAAAAGCGATTAATTCTACCACTGCTGCGTGAAGCTGGTTTTCATCTCTCATTGGAGCTGTGCATCCTTCAAGATAGCTAACATAAGCACCTTCATCAGCAACAATCAAAGTGCGTTCAAATTGCCCTGTGTTTGCAGCATTTATTCTGAAGTATGTTGAAAGTTCCATCGGGCATCTGACACCTTTCGGAATATAAGCGAACGAGCCATCGCTAAAAACTGCTGAGTTTAAAGCCGCAAAGTAATTATCAGTATATGGTACAACACTCCCTAAATATTTTTTTACTAAATCAGGGTGCTCATGAACAGCTTCGGAAAATGAACAGAAAATAATTCCTAGTTCCTTTAGTTTATCTTTGAATGTAGTAGCAACGGAAACAGAATCGAAAACTGCATCAACTGCAACACCGGCTAAGATCATCTGCTCTTCAAGAGAGATTCCCAATTTTTTATATGTTTCTAAAATTTCAGGCTCAACTTCATCAAGGCTATTGTACTTGGGTGTTTTCTTTGGCGCCGAATAGTAAGATATATCCTGATAATCAATTGGTGGAAATTTAACGTTTGGCCATTTAGGCTCTTCCATTGTTAACCAATGACGATAAGCTTTTAGTCTCCATTCAGTCATCCACTCAGGCTCATTTTTTTTGGCTGAGAGCTGGCGTACAATATCCTCGTTCAAGCCTTTAGGAAGACTATCAGCTTCAATTTCTGTTACGAAGCCGTATTTATATTCTTTATTTGCTAATTCTTCAATTTTTTGGGTTTCAGTTGTACTCATTTATTCTCCATTTATGCAAAATTTTATTTGCAGTGTAAATCTATTTAATCTATACAAAAATATCAAGATTGATAAATTAACAAGTCTACTTCCTATATAGTTCCATCAAAATCTGAAGATAATTGTTTTTAAGCCATTATTCGGTTAATTTTGAAGGTAAATTAAAGCATAAAATTGGCAGATAATCAACAAAATAGACCAAATCAACAAGACAATGTAGATTCAAACAGAACTGTTAAGAACTACAGAAAAGGGGCTCGCAGGTATTATTCAAAAAAGAGATATTATAAACCTGCGGGTGAAACTGCTCAAATACAGGCTCCTAAAATTAGTTTCCAAAAAATTTCAATCGTTATTCCTTTATATAATGAAGAAGAATCAATTACTCCATTGGTCAATGAAATCAGAAAAGCTTTAAAACCGATTAATAAACCTTACGAGGTTTTATTTATTGATGATGGAAGCACTGATTCTTCTCTAAAAGTTATTAAAGAATTAGCCAGGTCTGATACCCGGCTTAAATTCATTAGCTTCAGAAAAAATTATGGTAAATCTGCTGCACTGCAGGTTGGCTTTAAAGCTGTAACCGGTGATGCAGTTATTACAATGGACGCAGATCTGCAAGACGATCCTAATGAAATCCCCAATCTTTTAAAAAAGCTTGATGAAGGATTTGATCTTTGTTCGGGATGGAAAAAACAACGTCACGATCCTTTCATAAAAAAATATTCATCGCGCTTCTTCAATTTTGTTACAAGATTAATAAGCGGAATAAAAATTCACGATTTCAATTGCGGACTTAAAGCCTACCGCAAAGAAGTTGTGCACAATCTTAATGTTTACGGTGAGCTTCATAGATACGTTCCGGTTTTGGCTAATTGGCAGGGATTTACAGTTACAGAAATTCCTGTAAAACATCATGCACGCAGATATGGCAAAACCAAGTTCGGAATGTCAAGATTCTTCAAAGGATTTATTGATTTAATAACGGTTACTTTTGTAGGAAGATATATCAAACGACCGATGCACTTTTTCGGATTCTTTGGTGCACTATCTTTCTTTGTAGGTTTAATTGTAAATGGTTATCTGACCATTGAATGGTTAAGTGGTAAAGCATTAAGTAACAGACCGATGCTGTTTTTAGGTATGTTGTTGATAATCGTTGGTGTGCAGTTCTTTTCTGTTGGTTTACTTGGTGAAATGATGGTTCATCAGAACCAAAGTGAAAGAGAGTATGTGGTTAAAGAAAGAAATTAGAGATAGTCAAAAAGATTTTCCTACCTTTGCTTTATTAAAATGAAAATAGTTATTGTCTCACCAGCATATCCGCTAAGAGGCGGAATTGCAAACTTTACTGCCCAGCTCTATCAGGAGCTAATTAAAAAAAATCAAGTAAATGTTTTTACTTTCAAACGGCAATATCCCAAAATTTTTTTCCCAGGAAAATCACAGCTTGAGAATAGTGAAAATGTTGATAGAATTCCCACACAAATCACTATTGACTCAATAAATCCCTTTACCTGGATGAGTACTTCAAAAAGAATATTAAATCTTAATCCTGATTTGGTAATATTTGCTTATTGGTTACCATTTTTTGCTCTGTGTTTTAGTTCAATTGCTAAAAGAATAAAAAAGGGATCAAAAGCAAAAACTCTTGCTTTATGTCATAATATTATTCCACACGAAAAAAGATTTGGCGATAAATATCTTACAAAAACTTTTTTATCTAAGATGGATTATTTTATTACTCTTTCTGATGAGGTTAAAAAAGATCTGGAGTTATTTATTAGTAAACCTAAATGTAAAGTTCTTACTCATCCAGTTTACTCAAGATTTGGTGAAAGTGTAAGTAAAGAAGAGGCAGTTCAGAAACTTAATCTTACTAATTCCAATTATATTTTATTTTTTGGCTTTATCAGAGAATACAAAGGACTTGATATTCTGATTAATGCAATGGCGATGATCAAAGATTACCCGGATTTAAAGTGTATTGTTGCAGGAGAATTTTATGAGGATGAAAAACCTTACAGTGATTTAATAAATAACCTTGGGTTAACTGAAAATATTATATTTTTTAAAGAGTTTATCCCAACTGAAAAAGTTAAATATTATTTTTCTGCCGCTGATGTTGTAATATTACCCTATAGAAGTGCAACTCAAAGCGGTATTGTTCAGATAGCTGTTAATTTTTCTAAACCTGTTATAGCAACTGATGTAGGTGGATTGGCAGAAGTGATTCAGAATGAAAAGATGGGATACATTGTTGAGAAAGAAAATTCTTATGAACTGGCTCAGGCTATAAAAAAATTTTATTCTGAAGGAAAAGCCCAGGAATTTTCTAATAATATATCTGAACTTTCTAAAAAATTTTCCTGGAAAAATTTTGTTAAGGGAATGTTTGAACTAATTGAAAATTAAAAATTCCTTAAACTTTAACCTGTCTGCAGACAGGCAAGCTTAAACTTGAACTTGAACTCAACCTTATGCATTACGATCCGGTAAAAAATATTTTTGCAAATATCATCAAGAAATTTCCGTTCTTAAGAATAGTCTTTTATAAAATACTTGATTTGATGTTTTTACGTTCCTGGTATGTTAGAAGAGAGTTAAGAAAACTCAGAAAGGTCTTTGGTGATAAAAAAATTAATATTTACGATGCCGGTTCCGGTTATGGGCAGTATACTTTTTTCATGTCTAAAAACCTTTTGCCTTGTGAAATCTACTCCGTTGATGTTAAAGAAGACTGGCTTAATGATTGCAAAGATTTTTTCTCTTTTCAAAAAATATCTAATGTTACTTTTGGTGTTGAAGACTTAACAAAAATTGAACACAAAGATAAATTTGATTTAATAGTCTGTGTTGATGTTATGGAACATATTCCCGATGACGTAAAAGTGTTCAACAATTATTATCATGCACTTAAAAATGATGGTTTTCTTCTAATCAATACACCATCAATTTATGGCGGAAGTGATGTTCACGATGATGATGATCAAAGTTTTATAGGAGAGCATGCGCGTGATGGTTATTCAAAAGAAGAACTTGAATCAAAACTTCATCCAATCGGATTTACAACTTACCAATCTAAATACACATACGGGTTCTGGGGAGATAAAGCGTGGAGATTGGGAATCAAGTATCCCATATTGATGGTAAATATTTCCAAGTTACTTTTATTGGTTCTTCCATTATATTACTTAATAACATTTCCATTTACATTTATTATGATGTTGATTGATTTTAATACAAATAATAAAATCGGATCAGGCATCAATTTTATCGCAAAGAAAAAGTGTTAATTTATCAGCCGGAGATTTAATGGCAGCTAAAGAAAAAAAGAATTTAAAGTCAGAAAAGAAAATCAAAGAAACATTCTTAAATAGTTTTAACCTTGATAATTATATCCCACAAAAGTTTCAAACGCTTGTTTTGCTTTTAACTGTACTGGTAATATTTATTTTATTTTACTATCCACTTTACTTTGGTGGAAAGACTTTTCAATCCGGCGATATCATCACAAGTGAAAGCAGCCGCACTTATGTTAAAAACCACGAAGGCGGTTTTACTTTATGGAATCCTTATATATTCTGTGGAATGCCGGCTTATGCAATGTCTGTTGGATACAAGTGGTTCAACATTGTATATGTAATAACAAATTCGGTTAGATCAGTATTCAGTGCTCCATTTAATAACCAATATGCTATGTGGACTTTTTATCTTGTTGCGTTAGCTTATACGATGTACTTTTTTATGATGAATCGAACCCAAAACAGATTGGTAAGTTTATTTTCTGCTCTTACGGTTTCATTCAGTACAGGGATAGTTGTATTTCTTTATATTGGTCACGTAACAAAGCTAACGGCAATTTTTGTTTTTCCTGTAATACTGCTGCTTCTTCTTAATTTCCAAAAGCAAATAAAATTGCTGGATGTAATGTTACTGTTGTTCTTTATGCCCGTCATGTTTTTGGGCTGGCATGTGCAAATAATTTTCTACATCTTTTTTGCAGTTCTGATCTATTTCATTTATTACTTCATTAGTGCTTTGCGGAGTAAAGACAATTTTCTTACTAAGCAACTCTTAAAATCAGCAGTAATATTTTTATTTGCTGTTTTGGTTGGGCTGGGAACTATGTCCGATAACTTCACACAGGTTTGGGAATATACTCCTTACTCAACTCGTGGTACAGAAAGTATTTTAGATCGTGAATCAGGAAATTTAAAAAAGACTGAAACAGATTTTTATGAATACGCAACCAACTGGTCATTTTCTCCGGGCGAAATATTAACTTGGATTATCCCATCATACTATGGATTTGGAAAATCTGTTTATAACGGACCACTTTCACAGAATCAGGATGTGGAGGTAAACACTTACTTTGGTCAGATGCCATTTGTAGATGTTGCAATGTATATGGGAGTCATCGTTTTCTTTCTCGCAATCTTTTCAATGATAATTAATTGGAAAGATAAATTAGTAAGATATCTGACTATCCTTGCATTTATCGCAACTTTAATTTCATTTGGCAGAACCTTTCCGATTGCTTACGATTTGATGTTCCATTACTTTCCATTCTTTGATAAGTTCAGAGTTCCTTCGATGATTTTAGTATTAGTACAACTTAGCTTTCCAATTCTTGCCGGACTCGGAATAGCAAAAATAATATCATTAAAAAATGAGAATGATAAAAAATACGATAACCTGGTTAGGAATATATTCTTTGTCTTAAGCGGAATTTTTATTCTCACAATAATTCTTGGTTCACCTATTAAAAGCTGGTTTATATCACACATTAACGCTGCCGGCGAAAAGGGAACAAGACTGCAGCAGATTCACGATTATATGGCGGATATGTTTTTAACCGATGCCCGTTTGGCTTTCTTTTTTTCAGCTGCTGTATTCGGATTGATCTTTGCTTACTTAAAATCTTTTTTAAGCAGAGATTTAATGATCACATTCATCATAGTTATTTCATTGGTGGATATATTCAGAATCAACCATCGCGGTGAAACTTATCAGGAAATACAGAACATAGAACAGCTGTTCCAAAAACCAGAATACGTTTCTGCAATACAATCGTTAAATGATAAATCTGTATTCAGAATCTTAAACTTAAAACAGGATGGATCATTAGGATCAGTGCAACAGAACTCTAATTTTAATGCATACTTTTTATTACAAGATCTTTATGGTTATTCAGGTATTAAACCTCGTGCTTATCAGGATTATATGGATATTCTTGGCAATCCTGCAAATGCAACATTATGGCGGATGGCAAATGTAAAATACGTGATACTCGATAATCCTGTATCTATGGCAGGATTAAGTCCTGTTTATTCCGGGAATAAAACTTTTGTATATCAGAATGCAAACGCTTTACCTCGTGCTTATTTTGTAAACTCTGTTCAAAAGGCAACAGCTTTGGAAATTCTAAACAAAGTAAAAAATAATCAGTTTGATCCCAAAGAAATTGCATTTGTAGAAGATGCTGATCTACAGGTAGATAAGCCGGATAGTGCAACATATGTTGAAATTGAAAAGTATGGTGATGAAAACATTCACTTAAAAGTTAAAGCAAGTGGAAATAATTTTCTGTTTCTTGGAGATACATATGTAGGTAAAGGCTGGAAAGCTTATGTTGATGGAAATGAAACCAAAATCTTCAGAGCAAACCACAATTTTAGAGGAATCATAGTTCCAGCTGGTGAACACAAAATCCATTTTGAATATTTACCGGAATCATTTGTCATCACAAAGAATATATCGCTGATATTAAGTTCACTTGTTGTACTGGGATTGTTGGTTTCAATTGGAATGAATTTTAGAAAAAAGAAATTGCCAAGCGAGTAAACCCAATTGGATAATAGAAAGAAAATAGACACGAAAATTGATTTTCGTTCAGATTCTTTTAAAAAATATTTTTCTAATACTTCGTGGTTACTATTTGAAAAAATAATTCGCCTTGCTCTTAATTTTATTGTAATGATAGCAGTTGTTCGTTACCTTGGTCCTGATCAATTCGGTATTTACAGCTATGCAATTAGTTTTTATGGATTGTTTGTTGCATTCATCTCACTAGGGTTAGAAGGTATTGCTATACGTGAGCTTGTCAAGTTTCCGCAAAGACGTGATGAAATATTGGGCTCTGTTTTTTATTCTCAATTTATTGGTGCTTCTATAGCTGTAATTTTAATAACACTAACTCTAGTAATTACCGGTGAAGAATTAAATACAGCTCTGCTAATTATAATAATCTCATTATCATCATTTTTTCAAACCTTAAACGTTGTTGATTACTACTTTAGATCTACAGTTAAAGCAAAGTATTCTGTTTACGTCCTTTCAACTTCAGTAATTTTGGTATCGATAACTAAATTAATACTGATACTAATTGAAGCACCATTAATTGCATTTGTGATAGCTTATTCATTTGAGTTTGTATTTAATTCAATTGGCTATTTCATAGCTTATCATAAACAAAAACTAAAGTTAATCAATTGGAAATTTGATAAGGGATTGGCAACAAACCTGTTAAAAGACAGCTGGCCTTTAATTCTTTCCGGAGTTGTCGTTTCAATTTATATGAAAATTGATCAGGTAATGATTAAAAATATGCTTGATGTAAAAGAAGTTGGATATTATGCAGCCGCAGTCAGATTGAGCGAAGCCTGGTATTTTATTCCAATAGCTGTCAGTAATGCTCTTTTCCCGGCTATTGTAAATGCTAAAAGCATAAGCAAAGAATTATACTTAAACAGATTACAAAAACTTTACGATATTTTGGCTTGGATAGCTATTTTAATTGCCTTGCCTGTCAGTTTTTTTTCGAAAGAAATAATTTCTCTGTTGTACGGGTTAAATTACTTACCATCCGCACCTATACTTACCATATATATTTGGGCAGGCGTAGCCGTGTTTCTTGGAGTCGCAAGCAGTCAGTTTTTAATAACTGAAAACTTGACAAAAGTTTCATTTTACCGGACTGCTTTAGGTATGGTGGTAAATGTTATTCTTAACTTATTTTTAATTCGCTTGTATGGTATCTTAGGTTCAGCATTTGCCACATTGATTGCGTATAGTATTGCAGTTTTTTCAGTTGTATTCTTTAAAGACTTGTATAAAGTATTTTTAATGATGATAAGAGCCATATTATTTATAGACTTGCTTAGAATGATTTTCAAAAAAAATGTTAATGAAAAATCTAAAAAAAATATTACCTGAACCCATTTATTTAAGATTAGTTGAATTTTTCAACAATCATCTACTTGATTATTCAACACAAACATATTCTCAGGAAGGTGAAGATCTGATATTGAGAAAACTATTTTACGGTAAAGAAAAAGGATTCTATATTGATGTCGGGGCACACCATCCTAAGAGATTTTCTAATACATATTATTTTTATAAAAAAGGTTGGAGAGGAATAAATATTGAAGCAAGACCAGGAAGTAAAAAACTGTTTGATAAATTGAGACCAAGAGACACTAATATTGAAAAAGCTATTAGCTGTGAGCCAAAGGATCTTAAATATTACATGTTTAATGATCCTGCTTTAAATGGATTTAATGAAGAGAATATGCTGAGATTAAAAGATCATCCAAAGTATAAACTTATTGATACAAAAATTATTAAAACAACCAGATTGGATGTTCTGCTCAAGGAAGTAATTTCTACAGATCAACAAATAGATTTTATGAGCATTGATGTTGAAGGATTGGATTATGATGTATTAAAATCAAATGATTGGAATTTGTTCAGGCCTAAAATAATCTTGGTGGAAGACCCTAATTACAATTTTCAAAGTGGATCAGAAATTTCAGCATTCTTAGAATCAATTGAATATAAAATATTTGCAAAGACATTCAATACTTGTTTTTATTCAGTTTAAAATTCAAATGTTTTTTAATCTTTAGCAACTTTGTTTGCATATTAAAGAACATTAATGAACGTTTTTATTTTGTTTGTTAATTCGTATTTCTATGAATTTAGCTCCAATAATTTTATTCGTTTACAGACGCCAAGCGCACACTAGAAAAACAGTGGAATCATTAAGACTAAATAAACTTACCTCAGATAGCTTACTGTTTATTTTTTCAGACGGGTATAAAAACGAAAATGATAAGAAGGCTGTTGAAGAAGTAAGAAATTATATTTCAACAATTACCGGCTTCAAGGAAATCAAAATAATTTTGAGAGAAAAAAATCTTGGTTTAGCAAATTCTGTAATATCGGGAGTTTCTGAAGTTATAAATAAATATGAGAAAGCTATTGTTCTTGAAGATGATATAGTCACCTCACCATATTTTTTAAAGTTTATAAATGAAGCTTTGGAGTTTTATAAGGATGATAAAAAAATATATTCGATATCAGGCTATAACTTTCCGATAAAAATTCCAACTTTTTATAAATATCAAATATATATTTCACCACGCCCATCATCATGGGGTTGGGCAACCTGGAAGGATAGATGGGAGAAAGCTGAATGGAAACCTGAATCAGTTATTAATATTCGGGATAAAAAAACTATTAGAAATCTTATGGATAAAGCCGGTAAAGATTTGGCACCAATGCTTCTTAAATCAATTGAAGGAAAGATCAGTTCCTGGGCTGTTAAGTGGGCTTTTACTCATTTAAAGAATGGTTCATATTGTTTATATCCAATAAAATCGCTGGTAAAAAATATTGGAACTGATGCAACCGGTACAAACTTTAAGTGTTACTTAAAAAAGTATGATGTTAATCTTGATCCTGAACTTAAATTTGAATTTTTTACTGATCAACTTCTATTTTTAGAAGAGATACAAAATCAGATAAATTCTTTAGTAAATCCATCAATCTTTAGACAGACTATTAACTATTTCAAATAATTAAAATTATTTGGATTTAATTTGCGAAAATATTATTCAGCCTTAATGGAATATTATAATAAGCAGTCATATGAACCTGGATTTTTGGGGCTTTTCATTAATCCCTTTTATATAGCCCGCAAAGAATTAGTAAAAAATATCACTTCATTAGCAAATGAAATATGTGGCATTACTTTAGATATTGGATGTGGTAAAAAACCTTACAGAAAATTCTTTGATACTAAGAATTATTTTGGTCTCGATCTGCCCTCAAGCATTCATAACGTAAGATTAAGCGCTGATTTACTTTACGATGGAAAATATTTGCCTATAAAGACTAATAGCATTGATTCAGTAGTATCAAATCAGGTTTTTGAACATATTTTTGAACCAGAAAAATTCCTTTCTGAGTTACAAAGAATATTAAAAGTTAATGGGAAGTTATTAATTACGTTACCCTTTGTTTGGGATGAACACGAGAAACCAATTGACTTTGCCCGATATACATCTTTTGGTATAAAATACTTGTTAACCAAATTTGGCTTTGAAATTATTTCTCATCAGAAAACTGCCAATAATATTTCAATACTTGCACAGTTATTAAATCTTTACATTTATAAAATTGTTTACAAAAATTTACTAATTAAAAGAATAGCAACATTAATTATTATGGCCCCGATTACTATCATGGGACTATTTTTGGGAAAAATCTTCCCTAAAAATGATGATCTATTCCTCGATAATGTAATTTTAGCAGTTAAAAAACAGAATCTTCATTGATTTAATTACAGGTAATTAGACTTGCGTCTTTTCATTGAACATACTCATTATTGGTTATACAGATTTCTTACAAATAGTAATTACCGTCGCTTTATTTGGTACTCAATCTTTTATGGCAGCAAAAAAAGGTTTGTAGCCAGAGCTTTTAAGTTTAATGGAATACAAATATTTGCACCCGATACTTTGTCATTTATCTGGCAGTACAAAGAAATATTTGCAGATGAAAGTTACAGGTTTTTAACTGAATCCTCTGACCCAATTATTTACGATTGTGGAGCTAATATCGGAGCTAGCTGTATCTATTTTTCTAAAAGTTATCCATCAGCAAAAATCAAAGCATTTGAGCCTGATCCAAATATTGTACAAACTCTACAAACTAATCTCAAAGAAAATAGTTTAAATAATGTTGAAGTCTTTAATAAAGCTGTTTGGATAAATAATGATGGTATAAGTTTAAGTCTTGAAGGAGCCGATGGTGCATCAATGTATTCTACGAGTAATCAGGCAAAAGTTCCTTCTATCAGATTAAAGGATTTGTTGGAAAAAGAATCCCAAATTGACTTGCTTAAGATTGATATTGAAGGTGCAGAGTATGAAGTATTAAAAGACTGTAGAAATTCTTTATCCAGTGTTAAAAATATTTTTATTGAATATCATTCTTTTGCCAACAACAAGCAGAATTTATCAGAAATATTATTAATCCTTGAAGAAAATGAATTTAGATATTTTATCAAACCTGTAAGTGATAGGGAAATGCCCTTCATAAATAAAAAAAATAAATTTAATCCCGATATTGATTTACAGTTAAACATTTATGGATATAAAATAAATTGAAAGTTGTCCATCTCTCTACTTCTGATTGGAATGGCGGTGCTGCAATTGCAGCCAACAGAATTGTAAATTCACAACAGAATTTACAAGAACTAAAGTCAAAACTTTTTGTACTCTCACAAAAATCTACAAATGATTATACGTTTTCAGACCAGGATTCAGGATTAAAAAGCATATTCAAACTTTATCATAAGTTTGCTGATGAATTAGCCATAAGATTATTAACTGTTCAATCAAGAGGAAGATATACTTTCCCTTATTTTGGAGAAAATATTTCTAAAAATAACTTAATCAAGGATTCTGATATAATTAATCTTCATTGGGTTAATGGAGGATTTATCTCTCTTAAATCATTTAAGAAAATTGCCGGGCTAAATAAACCTATTATTTGGACTTTGCACGATATGTGGGCATTTACTGGTGGATGCCATTATGCTTCGGACTGCACCAAGTATTCTTTTCATTGCTCAAATTGCCCCTCGTTATTATTTAAATCTGATAGAGATATTTCTTATAAGATTTATAATTCTAAGCTTGAACTATTCCAGCATATGAACCTTACATTTATTGCTTGCAGTAGTTGGCTGGCAGCAGAAGCTTCAAAAAGCAGGTTATTGAAAAACAAAAAAATATTTGTTATTCCTAATCCAATTAGAACAGATACCTTTAAACCAATTGATAAAAAGACAGCCAGACAGAATTTAAAGTTGCCTGGTGATAAAAAATTAATTTTAATCGGAGCAATGAATCTTAAAGATGAAAGAAAAGGATTCCGGTTTTTAATCGAAGCCCTGAATACTGTAAATGAACTTAAATTAAGTACTGAAACGGAGTTAGTGGTATTTGGAAAATTAAACGATGAATCATTGCAAAAAATTCCTGTAAAAACTCATCAGTTAGGCAGACTGAAAAACGAAGATGAAATTATTTATGCATATAATTCTGCTGATATTTATGTGGCACCATCGTTACAGGATAATTTACCTAATACGGTTATGGAAGCGATGGCTTGCGGAGTTCCGGTAGTGGCATTTAATGTTGGCGGAATTCCTGATATGATTGATCATAATGTAAATGGTATTTTAGCCAAACCACGCTCCTCAGAGGAATTGGCTAATGGAATCAAGCTGCTATTAACAGACGATAATTTGAGAAAAACATTTGGTATAAATGCAAGAGACAAAGTGGTGAAAAATTTTGATGAGAAAATTGTTGCAACGAAATATTTAGATGTTTATAAATCCCTGATTTAAGCTTTTAAGTTAAAATATTAAAAAAATTTTCACTTATTCTTTTCCTATCATAATATTTATAGTTGTTAACACTTGCTTTAAAATCATTTATCTTCTCAAAAAACTCCTCTCCACTCTCTTCATACCCAAACATCATTCCTGCGTTAGCTGATTCAATTATTTGTTTTACTTCTGTGTTGTTATCTCCAAAGGCAATAATGGGATTACCAGTTCTCAAAGCTTCAAATAATTTTCCGGGAACGTGACGTGGTTCTGATGCACAAACTAAAAGTGCATCGGCATTCATAATTTCTTTAATCATTTCGTGATAGGGAAGAAATCCGGCTAATTCTACACTCTCTTTTAAGCCAATATCATTTAAATATTTAATTATTTCAGGATCAACTGAACCAATAAATCTTATTTTAATCTTGTTGCCTTTATTGTTTTTAATCTTAATCTGCTTCCAGAAATTTTTTGGATTTTGATATGCAAATAAATTTCCTGCGTGTACAATTATTTTTTCTGTCTCTTTAAAGTCACCTTCCTTTGGAAGGGGATTTAGGGGTATGCTCTTGAAGTCATCTTCATCATATCCCCAATAAAAAACTTTGGTTTTATCTTTTAAGAAATCATATTTCTTTTGATAATCTTCTTCGTTTGACCGTGTTACAAATATTACTTGCTTCGCATTTCGTAAAACCGATCTTTCAAAATAGTTGTCGATATTTTTTGCAAATTTACTTCTGTTCAAGTTTTTGTAGTAAACTATGTCAACCCATGGATCTATTAAAACAGGGAAATGAGGAATTGAAAATTTTTTACTAAGCTTTAAACCGATTAAGTGTGAACTGTGCGGTGGACCGATGGAAACAATACCATCAATTTTATTTTTAGTGATAAAATCTTTTGCTTTTTTAACAGCAGTAAGATACCAGCCTAAGCGTGCATCAGGAATAAAAAGATTTAATCTTATCCATAAAGAAATTCTATGTGTAAAACTTTTGTTTTCTGTGGAGATAGTTTCTGATGCAATAAGTTTTTCGTCTTTTTTCTTTCCGATAAAAAGTCTGTAAAGATTAAATGGTTCAAGTGCTTTTGATTTTAACACTATCCATTCGGGATTTACTTTTCTTAACAGGCTTTCATCTTTTTGAGTAAATGTTTCTTCTTCAACAGTAAGAATTATCGGTTCAATCTGATCTTTAGGAAGATGGCGAATAATATCCAAAGGCCAATGTAATGATGCTTTGCCGGATGGAGGCCAGAAGTATGTTATAAATAGAATCTTTTTCATGGATTAAACTTTTACTCCAACAAATCGAACTACATTCGCAATGCCTTTATGATATTCACCTTCTTCAAGGTTTATCACTTTTGATTCGATTAATTCTGTTTTTAGTTGACCCGTTAAATCCAGGATATCTTGTTCTGAAAGAAGCAGATCAACCGCTCGGGGTCCGCCCGAAGAATTATTAATTTGTTCTTTGCTAAATGCTTCTAAAATTAGTCTGCCATTTTGCTTTAAGGAAAGAAGTGATTTATTAAAAACATATTTTCTGAGCTCAACAGGAAGATGGACAAAAATCAGGACAACTACATCGTAGTAATTTTCTTTAAAGTTGTATTCATTAAAATCGCAAACTTCATAATTTATTTTTACATTATTTATTGCGGCCAGTTGCAATGCTTTTTTTTGAGCTGATGAGCTAAAGTCAACAGCATCAACTTTCCAACCCAGTTTAGCGGCATAAACTGCATTTCTGCCTTCGCCTTCTCCCAGAAAAAGTGCAGTACCGGGGGTGAGGTTTTCAATTTGCTCTTTAAAGAATAAGTTAGGTTCAGTTCCGTAAACAAATTCTTTTTCTGAATATCTCGAATCCCAAAAATCTTTACTCATTTCTCTTTCAATTAAAATATTATTTCAAATTTATGTAAGTAAAAGGGAATTTGAAACGATTTAAGGATTCTTTATGTTAAACTGAAAACTAAAAAGAGGAACTATGTTAATAGATATTGAAACAGCTTCTCCGCCATTTAAAGTTGCCCAAAGTTTTGCTGCAAGTGAATTAAAGAAGAGAATGGGCGGTACATCAGCTATAAGCAGAATGATTGATATGGCAGCGAATCAATCCGGAATTGATCATCGTTATTTTATAATAAAGGATGGTGAAGAAAATTCAACAGATAAATTTTTTACGAAGGATGGAAAACATTTTTCTCCTGACACAAAAACACGAATGAGTGAATATGAAAAATGGTCAATATTATTAACAAAACAGGCGGTCAAAGAATTAGCAGAAAAAAATAATATAAATTTTGGAGCGATAGATAGATTAATTACAATTTCCTGCACAGGATTTTTTGCTCCAGGTCTGGATTACGAACTTATCAAAGAATTTGACATTTCCCCGGCTGTTAAAAGAACCAATATTGGATTTATGGGCTGTGCAGCTTCTCTAATCGGAATTAATTCTGTGTGGGAAGCTATGAAGCAAAATGAAAATGAAAATGTTTTATTGGTATCAGTTGAGCTTTGTAGTCTTCACCTGCAAACAGAACCTACTCGGGATAATATTTTGGCAAATATGATTTTTGCAGATGGGGCAGCAGCAGCTTACTTTTCAAAAAACAATACTTTAGCTAAAAGAAAATTAGAAATACAATTTGCCGAATCATTCTTATTCCAGGACTCTGCTAAATTTATGGGCTGGAAAATAGGTAATAACGGATTTGAAATGATGCTTTCATCAGAGCTTCCTAAAATTATTCTTAACTCAGCTGTACCCAGAGCAAAAGAAATTTTAAATAGTCATGGTATTGATATTTTGAAAATAAAATACTGGGCTCTGCACCCAGGTGGCAGAGCAATACTAGATGCACTGCAAAACGGACTAGAGCTTACTGATGAGCAGTTAAAGCCATCAAGAGAAGTTTTGCGTAATTATGGCAATCTTTCTTCTGTTTCAATACTTTTTGTTCTGAAGAATGTTTTAAAAAATTCTCAGTTAAATATTGATGATTATGTTTGTGCTATTGCATTCGGGCCCGGTTTAACAATGGAGTTAGTTCTCTTTAAAGTTGTCTAGAATGAAACGATCTTATCAAGCCGAAATGATGGATGATTTTTCTATTCGTGATGAACGAATAGATAATGCATTAAGAGAACTTAAAATAATAAATAGATTTCTTGGCGGTATATCAACTACAAATGCTGCTTTAAAGATATTGAACAGTTCCGAAAAGCGCTCATCAACTATACTTGATATTGGATCAGGTTCATCGGATAATCTGGTCGCTGCAAAAAAGAAGTTTCCTGATATTAAAATTTTATCAGTAGATAAAAATCTGAGGGTGTTAACAAGCAATGATAGTTATTTAATTAAAATTAATGCTGATGCATTTGAACTACCATTTAAAGATAACAGCTGCGACGTTATTCATCTTGCGTTATTTCTTCATCATTTTACGGAAGATCAGATACAAAAAATGCTTAAAGAGTTTTTAAGAATTGTAAAAGTTGGAATTATTATTAATGATCTTCAAAGATCCTACTTAGCTTTAGCAGGTATTAAAATTTTAACCGCTCTGTTTTCAAAAAGTGAAATGGTAAAAAATGATGGGCCACTTTCTGTAAAACGTGGATTTACAAAGGCAGAATTACTAAATCTGTTAAAAGATGCAGGAATCAGAAATCTGGTGATTAAATGGAAGTGGGCTTTCAGATTGATGGTTGTTATTAGAAAATGATTGAACAAAATACAGATATATTAATTGTTGGAGGTGGACCCGCTGGTTCAACAACCGCTTTATATCTTGCTCGATTGGGGTTTAATATTACGATAATCGAGAAGAAAAAATTTCCAAGAGAGACGTTGTGCGGCGAGTTTCTCTCAAAGGAAGTAACAGATGTTCTGAAAGATTTAAATTTTTACGAAGATTTCATTTCTCTCGAACCAAACAAACTTAATTCTTTCCGTGCTGTTGATGAATCAGGTGTTGAATTAAAATCAGACTTAAATTTTGATGCCTTTGGGATGAAGCGTTCTGTGTTTGATTCTTTTCTATTGGAGAAAGCAAAATCCCCAAATGTTATTATTCATCAGCCTGCAGAGGTTATATCAATAATTAAAACAAAATCAGGATTCACCTCCGAAATTGTTAATGAAACTTCAAGTAAATATCAGATAAATTCTAAACTTGTAATTGCAGCTTATGGAAAGCAAAATGTATTAGATAAAAAACTTGAGCGAGATTTTATCAATAAAAAAACTTACTTAAACGGAATTAAAATTCATTTGCCTGTTGAATTACTAAATGAATCATTTTCTGATGAGATAAGAATTTATACGAACGATGGACTTTATTGCGGGATGAATCAGGTGAATAAATCTGAAATGACAGTCTGTTTTTTGGAAAACCGGAAACATTCTAAAATACCATCGCGCGAGAAATTGGTTGATTTGCTTAAATCTAATGCTCAGTTTAAAAGTTTATTCAACCCGGAAGCTCAGGAGTATATCAAGTCAGCAAATATTTATGGAACCGGGAATATCTTTTTTGGTAAAAGGAAAGTAGTTGAAAACGGAATCATAATGATTGGTGATGCTGCGCGAGTGATTTCTCCCTTAGCAGGTGATGGAATTGGAATGGCAATGGAATCCGCTAAACTTTTGTACTCTATCATTAAACAGATTAGCATTTCTGATACTGAAAAATTGTATTCAGAATATGAAAGGAGGTATGAAAAAGTTTTTTCTAAAAGATTAAAAACAGCACGTGTTGTTCAGAGTTTAATTTTAAATAAAAGATTACGCCAACCGGCTTTTATTGTGGCATCTTTTAATAATGCAATTTTATCCAGCCTTATAAAATTTACAAGGAGTAAATAAACGGAATAAAGTATATTTATATTTGTATATGAAATTATTTTAAATGAGTAAACCATGAATGTTAACATCAAAAATCTCCAAAAATTTATTGTTGTTGGTGATAGAGTATTAATCAGACCGCAGGAGGACAGCAATAAAACTACCAGCGGATTATATCTGCCCGCGGGTGTTGCGGAAAAAGAAAAAATTCAAAGTGGTTACGTAATTAAAGTCGGTCCTGGATATGCAACCTCCGCACAAAATGAAGATGAACCATGGAAAGAAAGTGATCCCGTGAAGTACATTCCACTTCAGGCTAAAGAAGGTGATCTTGCAATTTTTTTGAGGAAAGAAGCTTTTGAGATTGAGTTTGAAAAAGAGAAGTTTTTAATCGTACCTAACTCTGCTATACTGCTTTTAATCAGGAATGATGATTTTGCAGTAGAGTAAGTTTAGAAAATCAGAACGGCTACAGCAAATAAAAAGGAAGATGCAATAACTATTTTCATTATTATTGAAAAATCATTCTTCCTTTCTTTCGCAAACACTCTTCCGTAATTGAAATCAGTGGTAACAGTGGTATTTAGAGTTGAAATATCCTGCATTTTAGTAAAATTATTAAATTGGTTTTAATCAATTAGCTCTATGTAAACCTGCAACTATTGTGCAAATAATATTTCAGAAATTTTTATTTGAATTTTTTACGAAAATGAAGGTTTTAGAAGATAGAATGATTTGTGAGGAATTTTAACGCCAAAATTGGGGATAATTTTTACATTTTTGTAAAATTTTGTCCTACTCTTCTTTAATCTTTTTTAGCTTTCTTTGTAATGTTCTCTCACTTAAACCAAGCACAGAGGCTGCCTTTCTAACACTATTATTGAAAACACTCATAACGTTAATGATGTGTCTTTTTTCAACCTCATCGAGTGTAAGCATAATCTCGGAGTTTACTTTGCCGCTCTCAGCGTTTTCAGCAAGTGCAGGAATATCTACACTCTGAAGTCTTTGGTTGTTTTGTGATTGTGCAACGGAGTTGAAAATTATATTTTCAAGCTCTCTTACATTGCCGGGAAATTGATAGTGTCTTAACTGAGCTATAGCCTGTCGTGATAAACCTTCTATGTTCTTATTGTATGTTGCATTGGCAAGTTTTATAAGATAATTAGCAATCAGAATAACATCATTACCACGCTTTCTTAACGGAGGCAAACTTATATGACCACGATTTAATCTGTAATATAAATCAGCTCTGAAAATTCCTTTATTAACATCGTCCATCAGGTTTCTATTTGTTGCCGCAATAATTCTGATATCAAGCTTTATCGGTTTTGAAGTTCCGATTCTGAAAATCTCATTGTATTGTATAACTCTTAAAAGTTTTCCCTGAAGCTCTTTTGGTAACTCCCCGATCTCATCTAAAAAGATTGTTCCACCATCAGCGGCTTCAAAGTAACCTCGCTTATCGCTATCGGCACCGGTAAATGAACCTTTAATATGTCCGAATAACTCACTCTCAAAAAG
>CAZCJF010000001.1:207130-221124 GCA_964499095.1 uncultured Ignavibacteriaceae bacterium | reverse complement strand
CCCGCTGAAAAGAGACGAATGAATGTTGTTTTTTTTACCACGGATATCACAAGCCTCATCTTTATGAATTTTTAATTCTTTACCACAGATAACACAGATATGCACAGAGATTGAGGATTATGAAATTTTGAATCGTAGGCGCGGGACTTGTCCTGCCCGCTGAAAAGAGACGAATGAATGTTGTTTTTTTTACCACGGATATCACAAGCCTCATCTTTATGAATTTTTAATTCTTTACCACAGATAACACAGATATGCACAGAGATTGAGGATTATGAAATTTTGAATCGTAGGCGCGGGACTTGTCCTGCCCGCTGAAAAGAGACGAATGAATGTTGTTTTTTTTACCACGGATATCACAAGCCACATCTTTATGAGTTTTGAATTCTTTAACACAGATAACACAAGCCTCACCCTGCCTCTCCAAAGGAGAGGAGTAGTTATTTGTAGGGGCGGGGCTTGCCCCGACCGGCATCAGCGTAATAAATAATTATTTGTACGGGCGGGGCTTGATTCGAAAATATATTCAACAGAATCCTTTGAATTAGGATATTAAAAAAATATCACGGAAAATCTCGAAATGTAAATCCATAACGGAACGGTTAGGAAACCATTCCCTACAAAATAAAAAATTGATGATTGTATCGATCGGACTACTGTCCGATCCGGATATTCTATTGCACGTACGGATATTAAATTAAAAAAAAAATAAACTGATCAATGATAATAAATCCTGCTAAACTTGCAGCAGAACTGATTGACAGTTACTGCATCACATCACCGGATAAGCTTAATATAGAAGAAATTGCCTGGGCAGAAAAATTAGCTATTAAAGAGATACCATTAACCAATTATCTGGGACTGATAAATTTTAATAATAAACACGGAATAATAACTCTTAATTCTGATATTGCAGAACCCGGACAAAAGCGATTTACTCTTGCGCACGAAATGGGACATTTTTTTAATGAAAAGGACAGTCTCAACTTTAATCTACATAATACAAAAGAGAATAATTATGCAGAGTATTTTTGCTCTAATGCTGATATTTTTTCCGGTAAAGTAGATAAGAGACGTGAAGATGATGCCAATGAATTTGCAGCCGAGTTATTAATGCACCGTCCCTGGTTTTCTGATTTTGTAAGAAAGAGAGATATAAATACAGGACTGATAAAAGAGCTTGCGGAGTACTTTAATGTATCATTAACAGCGGCGGCAATAAGATATGTTGAAACTGGAAAGTACCTGATTGCAGTTATATACAGCACTGCGGGTAAAGTAAAATGGCACTACCCTTCTCCCTATTTTCCACTTAAATTTGTACAAGCCGGATATAAAGTTAAAAAAGAATCCGGTGCTTATGATTTTTTTAATAATGGAAAAACAAATGTGAATATAGAAATGGTAACTGCCTGCACCTGGTATGCTGAAGATTTTAAATGCACCAAAGATCTTTATCTTTACGAGCAGAATGTATTTATGAAAAATTATAATTCCGTACTCACCCTGTTATGGCAATGGAGTGGTAAATAGAAGCTATCTAAGTAAGAAAGGTTTATAATTTTTAATTTTTAAATATAAAACCTCCGTTTTAACTATTTTATGGAAAGCAAAATTTTGAATTATTTAAAAATAGAATATGCCAGTACCCAGAATCAAGTATCAATTACTCAGCATTCAGCAACTAATTTTTAACCTGAACGCTGTGGTGGATTTTTAATTTTTCATTTTTTATTGAAACCCTCTTGACTGACAACTTAAAACAAAAAACTATATCCGGGTTAACCTGGAGCTTTATTGATAATTTTGCTCATTTAGGGTTATCCTTTTTTATAGGGATAATTCTTGCGCGATTATTAGAGCCACGTGAGTTTGGATTGGTGGGAATGACAACCATCTTTATTGCTATCTCTCAATCTTTTATCGACAGCGGATTTACTCAAGCCCTTATAAGAAAACAGAACTGCACTCAGTCTGACTACTCAACTGTTTTTTTCTTTAACCTGGCAGTTGGGATTTTCTTTTTCTTTGCTCTTTTTTTTAGTGCACCTTTAATTAGCAGTTTTTTTAACGAACCGCAGCTTACTCTTATTGTGCAGGTTTTAGCAATTGGGTTGATAATAAATGCCTTAACTATTGTGCAGAGGGTAAGACTAACAAAAGAAATAAATTTTAAGCTGCAGACAAAAATCTCAATTATTGCAACAATCTTATCAGGTACTGTTGGTATTGGGATGGCTTACAGCGGTTATGGTGTATGGAGTCTTATTGCAAAAACACTTACCGGCTTTGCTGTTACCTCCCTGCTTTTATGGATTTGGAACAAGTGGAAACCAACTTCTGAATTCAATAAGCAATCCTTTAAGGAAATGTTTTCATTTGGGTCAAAGCTTCTTTTAGGCGGTTTAATTTATCAAGCCCATAAAAACATATTTTTATTAATAATTGGAAAATATTTTTCTGCTACAGAGCTTGGTTATTATACACGAGCAGAGCAATTTGCAAATTTACCATCACAGAACTTGACTAGTATTATACAGAGAGTGACTTACCCAACTTTAACTACAATTGAACACGATGCTGCGAAACTGAGAGCAGCATACAGAAGACTAACTAAGAGTACATTCCTAATTACTTTTAACCTGATTGTTATTTTGGCTAGTACTGCTGAAACGCTTGTATTAACATTGATAGGTTCAAAATGGCAACCTTCTATTATCTACCTTCAGATGCTATGTGTGGTAGTGTTGTTTTTTCCTTTACACGAACTCAATGTTAATCTTTTGAAAACAATAGGCAGGAGTGATCTTATCCTGAAGCTTGAAACTTTTGAAAAAATTTTGACAATACCTGTAATAATTATTGGAATTTTTGCCGGTATAAAAATATTGTTAATAGGCATGATGATCCAGACATTTATTGCTTATTATTTAAATAGCACTGTTGCCGGTAGGTATATCAATTATTCGTTTTTTAGAATTTTAAAGGATATTTTGCTTGTCCTTATAATTGGACTGATAATTGGTGGTATTATTGATTTCGCTGGTAATAAATTAAACTTTAAACCAGTGTGGAAATTATTATTGCAGAACTTGCTAGCATTTATAATGTTTATAGGGATATACGAATTATTTAAAGTAGAAGATTATTTATACATTAAAAATAATTTTTTCAGTTATCTAAGGAATAAAAAATAAATTAGAGACTCAATGGATGTAAAGTTTATAGCCTTTTATTTACCGCAGTTTCATGAAATACCAGAAAACAACGAATGGTGGGGCAAAGGATTCACTGAATGGGAAAGAGTAAAAAATGCCAAACCTCTCTTCCCGGGTCATAACCAGCCACGGGTACCTTACAAGTACTATGATCTCTCTGACACTAATGTACTAAAGGAACAATCTGAAATGGCTTTAAAATATGGCGTGGATGGATTCTGTTATTACCATTATTGGTTTAATGGCAAGAAGCTTTTAGAAAAACCACTTGAAATGATGCTTGAAAATAAAGAAATAAAAATACCTTTCTGTTTATCATGGGCAAATGAACCGTGGACACGCGCTTGGGAAGGTAAATCAAAAGAAATATTAATGTCACAAAATTATGGAAATAGATTAGATTGGTTAAAACACCTTGAATACCTTATTCCATTTTTCAAAGATGATAGGTACATTCGTATAGATGACAAACCAGTATTTTTGATTTATCGTACTGAGTCATTTGATAAATTCGATGTAATGATGGAACTATGGAATGATAGAATAAAACACTATGGAATTAAAGAAATATTTTTTGTTGAAACCTTAAATTCATTTCAAAAAAAACCAGTATGTAAGAATTCATCAGCAGTTGTTGAGTTTGAACCGATGTTTAGTCTAAGCAGATTCAGTAGTAATTATATTAAATCATTAAACTCAAAAATCTATCGTCTTGTTCATCGAACCAATTATCGATTAGTAAAATATGAAAAAATTTGGCGTAGAATTATAAATCGTAATAATAACCATGAGAAGAGATTATTTTTAGGTGCATTTACTGATTGGGACAATACGCCAAGATTTAAAGAATATTCAACAATTTTTGTTGGTTCAACGCCAGAAAAATTTGAATTTTATTTGAAGAAGCAAATAGAAAAAGTGAGAGGTGAGGATACTATTATTTTTATAAATGCCTGGAATGAATGGGCAGAGGGGGTCCATTTGGAACCTTGTAATATTTGGAATACATCTTTTCTTGAAGTATTAAAGAAAATAAAAGATAATAATTTACTTTGAAGAATATTGCAATTTTCACCCCAAGAATCTACTATCATCAGCTTGCTAAAGCCGCACAGGATTTGGGTTACTCAACTATTGATTTCTCTTATCATTTAATAGACAATTCTTCTCTGTTGAGGAGGATACTTACATCTAGCATACCAAATTATGCCTATAAAAAACAATCAGAGTGTTTCAATAATCAGTTAACCAAATTTTTAGACAATTATAAATCACTTAATGTTGACTTGGTGCTATTTCTAAAAGGGCAATACATCTATGATGAAGTAATGAATAAATTAAAAAATATAAATGCGACAAAAGTTTTTTGGAGTATTGATAGTCTGGTTAGACTGCCACAAGTAAATTGCAATAAAATAAGTGACCTTAATTTTTATCAGGATGAAGGTGATTGCAAATATTCTAATGATTTTTGGTTGCCTTTGGGTATAGACACAACGTTTTTCTATGATGTAAAGCTTAAAAAGTATGACATCACTTTTATCGGGCGCATGAAAGGAAAATCCTATAATAGGCGTTATAAATATTTCATTGAGTTAATTAATTCAGATTTAGGAGATCAATTCAATGTTAACGTAATCAGTAATCTAAATATACATAAGCAAATTAAAAATCGGCTTAGGTTAAAAAGAATAAATTATTTGCACAAGTTATCTTACGAAAAATTTTCTAAAATGGTATGTGAATCCAAATTAGTAATAAATATTCACCAGGATGATGGATTGCGACCAATTAATCCACTTTTTTTTTCTATTCCATATTGTAAAGCTTTACAAATTGTAGATGATCGACCATATTTTAATAAATGGTTACCTGATACATTTTATCAAAGAAGTAAATTAAATGAGTTTATTTACACTATAAGGTTTATGTTAGAAAATTATGATAAATTTATTATGTGGTTGAATTCTGAAAATAATATTTTAGATAAGCATACAATGACATCAAGATTAAGAGATATTCTTAATAAAGTTTCAGTATAAAAAATGAATAATAAAAATATTGATCTCAATAAAGAATTTAAGTTTGTTCTATTTATACCTCTTATAAATATAATAGCGGATATCTTCACAAACTATTATGAGCCGGGTACATTGAATCCCGGGTCAATAAGAGCCAGTATTATTATTTTATTTTTGATTTACTTCTTCGGGCGGGGATATAAATTAGACGCGGTGAGCAAATTTATTTTAGCTTATGTAATTTATTTAATAATACTTTCCTTCTTCTCAACAAATGTTTTATTCTCCCTTTTTATAACAATAAAAGCCAGCATAAGCTTCTTGATGTTTATCATAGGTTATTTTTATATAAATAATGTTAATCGTTTTAATAGTTTAAATAAAATATATCTTATTGTTATCATAATAATAATTCTAAATCTACTTATTACTAATTATTTTCATTTGGGCGAATCGAGTTATATTGATGCTACATTTTACTATGGAAGTGCACGAGTAAACATTACCAAGACACTGGCCGCACTTTTGATATGTTCTCCATTAATAATATTAACATCTAAAGGAAGCAACTATCACAAATTAATTTTTATAATACTTCTTATATCTTTAGTCTTGATTTTCATTGGCGTAAAAAGAGCTGCGGTTTTATCTGTATTAGTAGCTTCAATTTTATATTTAATATTAACTCCACGTAAAGGCAAACAAATAAAATATTTAACTTATGCATCAATTATTTTATTTATAACTTCGCCATTGTATTTACTTCAAATTGAGCAACGTTTTATTGCAAGAGAAGATCGGTTAGCTTTGAGACAGGAAACATTAGAAACCGAAGCCAGATATAACGAGGTTTTTATGGTGCTAGACGCTTTTCAAAAGGAGGATATACCTCATAAATTGTTTGGTAGTGAACTATTTAATGACAGAGCTTATTTCAATACCATTAGAATGCTGCATACAGACTATATGACTTTGCTAAACGGTTCAGGTTTAATTGGGATGTTTTTTTTCTTTGGTGTTTATATCATGATAATAAGAGAGAAAAATAAATATTATAGATTTGTCAGGGATGATAAACTTTACAGGGAGTTTAATGCAGTATTTTGGGCTATACTAATTAGTATGCTTATTCTATCCATTGCTGGGACTATACATGAAATTGGATCAAGAGCATTTATGTTTATGTACCTCGGAGCAATTCTTAGGCTAATGAAAGAAGGTTATAAATCTAAAGCTTTAATAATACAATCAAGAAAAGATAGTTTAATTGAGCAAAAAAAAGAATTAAGTTTTGAGCACTAGAATACTTTTAATCGGCGACCTTGCATTAAATGGATTATTTAGTGCAGAGCCAGATCAGAATCGAAAAAGATTTGATAGCATTAGCAAATTAATAGGTAAAGATGATATAGTTATCGCAAACTTGGAAATCCCCATAAAAACCCAAACTGAAACAAATGAATATAAGAATATTGTTTATGGAGCAGATAAAGATGTAACTCATAATGTTCTTCAACAATTAAATATAAAATGTGTTTCACTTGCTAATAATCATATATACGATTTTAAAGCAGAGGGCTTAAAGCGAATCATTGAATTATTAGATGAATTAAAAATAAAGCATACCGGTGCAGGCTTGCTCCCTAAACATATTGAACCAGTAATTATGGAAGCTGATGGGTTAAAAGTTGGATTCATTGCTTATGTTGATAAAAGCACAAACCCAAAGACGGAAAAATTTAAAGAATTATTTATAAACTACTTTGAACCTGATAAAGTTATTCAGGATATTAAGCAATTACAAAACAAGGTTCATAAAATTATTTGTAGTATTCATTGGGGAATTGATTACAGCCGCTTCTTTACAAAAGACCAACAGGTTATTTGTAGAAAATTAATAGATGCAGGTGCTGATATAATTATGGGTCATCACCCTCATACTTATCAGCCTTATGAAATATACAAAGGTAAATACATTTTTTATAGTTTAGGGCAATTATGTTTTGGCGATTTTATCTGGGAAGGAGAGCTTAGAGCATTAAAAAGGAAAACAAAAACTTCTTACATTCCGCTAATAAATAAAAATCTTGTAATTGATAAATTTATTAAAACGCGCGACTTGAAAGGCAATTATATTAAAGTATATAGTAATAATTACTTTAAGTCTTACAATCATTTTTTATTATTTATTAACAGTTTAATGATAAATTATAAACTCGTTCATTGGCTGCTCAGTGTTAAGGAATCCTTCCTTGACAGGTTTATAGAGTATTTTTTTGGTTATTATAGAAATCCAATAAAACAAATATTTAAAATTGAAAATCTTCGTAAGGTAAATTACATTAACCGCCAGTACAATCAATACAAATAAAAATGGATTGGTATATTTCTAAAAGCACGGTCAATAATAATTTATCCCATAATATTGATTTCAGGATAAGCAAGGATGTATCATTAGATATTTTTATCGATGGTTATATTTTACCCAGATTAGCCATTTATGAAGAATATAAACATTTAAATAATATAGATCTAATATTAAAGTTATACGAGAAATATAATCTTGATTTTATCAAATACGTTAAAGGCGTTTTTGTAATTATTCTGAAAATTTCTGACAATTATTATGTTTTTAATGACACTCATAGCTTAAAGAAATTTTTCATTTATACCTATGGAAATGAATTTGTTGTTAGCAACTGTATGAAATACATAACTGATAATAAAAGTATTTCGTTTTCACATACAAATGCTGTAATGTATTGTTTGTTAGAACATTTTGTAGATGGCAGAACGATGTTCAGTGAAGTGGCTTATAGCAAACCAGCAACTAAATTAGAAATCACTTCTGATGGGAAATTAAATACAAGTTATTATTGGACCCCTTTTCAACTTATTTCAACAGAAATTAAAGATATGTCTTTTCAAGACATTGCCGATAAATGGAATTCTGTAATCGATGCTTACGTTTCATATCTAAAGCCAAAAGATTTAACTCTAACTCTTACTGGAGGAAATGACAGTAGAATGGTATTGGCAGGCTTACTAGCTAATAAAAAGCTTCCAAATACATTTACATTTGGAAATCCTTTATCACATGATGGAATTATTGCCAAGATGATTGCGGATAAAATCAATTTAAATTATAATAATTATTTTAAGGATACTCCAACCGCTGAATGGTTTAAAAAGTGTACTAATAAAATTATTAGAACTGGTAACTCTTTAATTAATTTACACCGCGCACACAGGCTTGATGCAATTGAAAGAGAAAGAGAAATCAATTCCAATGCTGAAATGATTTTTGGTGGCTTTATGGGTGGAGATTATACTAAAGGTATAATTTATGACGACTATATAACAGCTAGGCTTTTAAGATTATGGAAATATTCAGAATTAAATCCAATTGATAAAATTAAAAATTTAAAGCAATCTACTCTAATAAACGCGCCGGATGTAGACTCCTCAGAATTATTGTTAATAATTTCAAATTTGCCATATTTTGATCAGCAATATGAAGATAGGCAGAGAGAATTTTTATATTTATTTTATGTTACTGGTTCAGTTCATGACTGGCAGGACAGTTTTATTTTTTCAACACAAATTAAATATATTGTAAATCCGTTTATGGATATTGATTTTCTTGAATTACTTTTCAGTTCAAAATATAGTATGCTCTTTAAGAATAATGCTGATGACTATTTTTTAAAGAAACTATTTTATCCTGAATTAGCTGTAAATATAACGAATATTCTTGCCCCAAATCTTTCAGACATTCCTTATGCTAAGAGAGGATACTATTCAAATAATGATTTTTTAGGCAACAAAATCTTATATACACTTAAAAGATTAATCAGATATAAAGATAAAATAAGATATCCTCAAAATTTTCCTTACACTGATTGGATGAAGAATTACGTAAAGACAGAACTCGAAGACCTTCATCCCTCTATTGGTTCAATTTTCTCTGTAAATAGGTTAAAGGAAATATTTAATTCATCAGAACATCTTCCAACAGAAGGATACTGGCATAAATTCACTAATCCAATAAACCTTTCTCTAAATTTAAAGGAGTTTATATCATAGTATGAAATGGGGTATTCTGAAAAATGAGTTTGATGAAAATCATTTGTTTTGGAAGGCTGCTTGTTTGAAGTTAGGCCAAAAATTTGAAATAATTGATTTAACTTCAAATAGTTGGCTTGATGAAGTTCTGACAAAAGATTTTGATGGATTCTTAACTTGTCCCTCCGGTCGTGAAACTTTGTTTAAACAATTATATGATGAACGAATTTATATTATAAATAAAGTACTTAATAATTTCTGTTATCCTAATTATGATGAAATAGTTATACATGAGAATAAAAAATTCTTATCATATTGGCTGAAGGCAAATAATATACCCCATCCCAAAACATTTGTTTTTTATAATAAAGCTGAGGCAATAAACTTTGTTGAAAATCATCCGCTGCCACTAGTTGCGAAATTTAATATTGGCGCATCCGGTAAGGGGGTGAAAATATTTCATAATTTAAATGAGTTGAAAGAATATACATACGATGCTTTTAGCAAAGGCCTTAGACAAAATTGGGGTCCGAATTTGAAAATGGGTGCTTTGCGTAACCGTATTAAAAATATTATTAAAAACCCATCAAGAATTAAAACACGTCTTGAAGTTTATAAGAAGGTTTACAATGAAATCCAGAAGGGTCTTGTAATTTTACAGGAATATATACCACACGATTACGAATGGCGGATAGTTAAAATTGGTGATTCATATTTTGCACATCAAAAAGTCAAATCCGGTGAGAAAGCAAGCGGTACAAAAGGTATAAATTACATTTTACCACCAGATAAACATTTGAATTTTGTAAAAGATTTATGTGATAAATACGATTTTAATTCAATGGCTGTTGATGCTTTTGAAGATGGTAAGGGTGGATTATTAATTAATGAGTTGCAGACGATTTTTGGTCATGTTCAAGAATATATTTGTGAGAAAGCTGGCAAGCCAGGCAGACTCTTATTTGAAAATAATGAATGGAAATTCGAAGAGGGTATGTTCAATACAAACCTTTCTTATGATCTCAGGTTAGAGAACGCAATTCAATTATTAAAAAATAAAAAATGAAAATCCTTTTTGTTTCCAGTGGCAATAATAAGTTTGGTATAAGTCCGATTGTTAAGGCGCAGGCAGAATCACTAACTAAGGTTGAGGATAAGGTTGAGGTTGAGTTTTTTACAATAGTTGGCAAAGGGTTTAGGGGTTATTTGAAAAATATATTTAAACTTCGAAAGTATCTCAAATCAAACAATTATGATTTACTCCACTCTCATTTCTTTCTTTCATCAGTAGTTGCAACATTTAGTAACCCCCCAAAACTAGTTGTTTCTTTAATGGGAAGTGATGTTTACCAATCCGAAGTATCGAATTATTTAATTAGAATATTTGCGAAGAGATGGGATGCTCTTATTGTTAAATCAGAAAAGATGAAGGAAATTTTAGGATTATCAAATTGCATTATATTACCGAATGGTGTAAACTTTGAAAAATTCTATCCAATTGACAAGCATTCCGCAAGGGAAAAGTTAGACTGGGATAAAAGGAAATATGTGCTGTTTGCTTCAAATCCTAACAGACCTGAAAAGAATTACACATTAGCCGAAGAAGCGATTCAAAAGATTAAGGTTGAGGATAATGCTGATCTTGAATTAGTAACATTGCAGGATATTCCACACGATCTTATTATTTACTATTTAAATGCAGCAGATGTTTTATTGATGACTTCAAAATATGAAGGGTCACCCAATATTATTAAGGAAGCGATGTCTTGCAATTGTCCTATTGTCAGCACAGATGTAGGAGATGTAAGTTGGGTAATGGGAAATATAGAAGGATGCTATTTGATAACTGAAAAGACAAACGTAATACGAGAAACGATAGATGGAGAATTAATTAAAAAGACGAGTGACAAGTTGCGAGAAGCATTAGAATTTGCGGAGCGAGTTGGGAGGACAAAAGGGCGAGATAGAATTATGGAGCTGGGATTGGATTCAGAAACGGTTGCGAATAAAATTATTTCAATTTATAAAAAAGTAACCGCGAATATCCGCGAAAATTAGCGGTAAACATAAAACCGCTAATGCACGCGAAATGATAATTTATGACAGAATTAATATTTAAAGAAGAAGCATATAAAATAATCGGATGCTGTTTTGAAGTATATAATGATCTTGGTCCGGGTTTTCTAGAAGCAGTTTATCAGGAAGCATTATCCATAGAATTTATGAAGCAGAATATACCATACATTCCCCAAGCTGAAATGAATGTTTTTTATAAAGGAATTCAGCTAAAGAAAAAATATTATCCTGATTTTATTTGTTATGATCATATAATACTTGAAATAAAAGCGGAAACTACTTTATCACCCGCTGATGAATCACAATTACTAAATTATTTGAAAGGGACAAAGAAACCTTTGGGATTATTGGTCAATTTTGGGGCAGAAAAATTACAATACAAAAGATTTGCAAATACAAAAAATAATCCGCGAATATCCGCGGAAGATTAGCGTAAATTAGCGGTTATGGTATTAAAAGAACTTACATCCGAACAATATAATAAAATAGAAAGCTTCGTAACCAACCATCCAAACGGCAATTTCTTCCAATCCCCTGCTGCATACAAATTATTTCAGTCAGCAGAGAATCATCAGCCCTTTGTAATAATCGCTTCTGAGAATGAAGAACTAAAAGGAATACTTACCGGAGTAATTTTTAATGAACCCGGTATAAAAGGATTCTTTTCTAGGCGATGTATTGTCTGGGGTGGTCCAATCGTTAATAGTGATGAATTAGCTGGATTGTTAATTGATGAATTAAATAATTTTGTAAAAAGCAGAGCAATTTACACTGAATTCAGGAATCTGTTTGATTTAAGTAGTGTTGATGATCAATTTAAAAAAAGAGGCTATGAATTTGAGGATAGAATAAACTATATAGTTGAACTTGAATCTATTGAAGCGAACACAATAAAACTGAATGAGAACCGACGGAGGCGGATTAAAAAGAGTATAAAGTCCGGAGCTGCCATAGTAAATCCCAATGAGATAAGCGAGGTAAAAGAATTTTATTCAATCCTTAAGAAATTGTATAAAGAAAAAGTAAAAAAGCCACTTCCCTCTTTTGATTTCTTTGCCAGGTTTTTTGAGCAAAAGGAGTTGGGCAAATATTTATTTGTAAAGTACGAAGGAAAAATAATTGGTGGGATTATGGCTCCGGTATTTATGGATACAATATATGAGTGGTATATCTGCGGATTAGATAATGAGTTCAAAGATCAATCACCAAGTGTAATGGCAACCTGGGCTGCAATTGAATATGGAATAAATAATGGATTAAAATATTTTGATTTTATGGGTGCAGGTAAACCTGATGATGAATACGGGGTGAGAGAATTTAAGTCGAAGTTTGGTGGTAAGGAAGTGAGATATGGTAGGTATTTGAGGATTAATAATAAGCTGCTTTATAGTCTTGGGAAATTTGGTCTAAAGATATTAAGTAAAATAAAATAGAAGGCTAACCGCGAATATTCGCGAATGATTAGCGCAAATTTGCGGATAAAGATAATTGAATAATGAAAATTTTAATCGACATAGGTCATCCGGGTCACGTTCATTTATTTAAGAATTTATACAATTCATTAAAAGAAAAAGGTAATGCACCTTTAGTTACTGTGCGCGATCTGCCGGCGGCAAAAATCCTGCTGGATTTGTATGGCATTCCTTACCTTGAGTTAGGCAGCAAATCAGATTCAATAAAGGGAAAACTGCTCAATCAGGTCAAATATGATTTAAGACTAAGAAAAATTGTCAGGGATAATAACATTGATCTAGCAATAGGTACTTCGATAACAATTGCTCATGTGTCAAAACTTACAAGAGTAGATTCAATTGTATTTGATGATGATGATGATGAAGTTCAGCCATTAATGACAAAGTTCGGACATCCATTTGCAGATTACGTTATCTCGCCAGACGCATTAAAAGGTAAAAGAAAAAAGAAAGATACCTTATATTATGCCGGATATCACGAACTGGCATATCTGCATCCGAACAGATTCACTCCTGATTCTGAGGTAATTAAAGAAGTGGGATTAAGTCCTGATGAAAAATATTTCATTTTAAGATTTAATTCATTTAAAGCACATCACGATATAGGTGTGCAGGGATTATCTATTGAAAATAAAAGAAAACTTATTAATATGCTTTCTCAGTACGGTAAAATATTTATTACAACTGAAAGAGAGATTGACCCCGAATTTGACAAATATAGAATAACTATTCCACCACATAAAATTCATTCATTTATTTATTACGCCACTATGTTTTTAGGTGATAGTCAAACTATGACCTCTGAAGCAGCAGTGCTGGGAATTCCTTCAATCAGAAGCAACTCATTCGTAGGTAGAATATCATATCTCGAGGAAGAAGAGCATAAATATGGTTTAACATATGGTTTCAAATCAGATGATACAGACAGAATGTTTAAAAAAATAAACGAATTATTATCCAAGCCTGACCTAAAAGAACAATGGCAGGAGAAGAGAGAGAAGATGCTGGCAGATAAGATTGATGTAACTGCATTTTTGGTTTGGTTTTTTGAGAATTATCCTGAGAGTGTGAAGGTGATGAAGGAAAGTCCGGAGTATCAGGACAGATTTAAGTGATGAGTAGTGAGATACTGGATGCTGGAT
>CAZCJF010000001.1:0-207030 GCA_964499095.1 uncultured Ignavibacteriaceae bacterium | reverse complement strand
CTGGATGCTGGATGCTGGATGCTGGATGCTGGATGCTGGATGCTGGATACTGGATGCTGGATACTAGATGCGAAGATTGGGAATCGAATAGCTTGCAGGGTAGATATGAATGAAACCACAGAAGATACAGATTATATTTTGTGAGAATCTGTGTTAAACCAATCTGAGAAAATCTGTGGTAAAAAAGAATAAACCATGGATTGCGCAGATAATAATTAAGAATAGTTAAAGATAAATGAGAAAGAAGTCTTTGGAAAGGAGATAGAAGGAAGAAGACAGAAGAAAAAATTTAACGACATATACTTCGATAATTTCTTCTTTCTGATTTAGTATTTAATCTTGTTTATGAGAGATTTTACATTAAAAACATACAGTAAGCTGCTTGATACGCTAGTGAGCAAAGGCTACAGGTTTGTGAGATTTGATGATTTCTTAAAAGAAAATTCAAAATTCAAAATTCAAAATTCAAAATTAATAATCCTAAGGCACGATGTTGACAGGAAACCTGAGAATGCATTAAGAACCGCACAAATGGAAAATGAACTGGGTATTAAAGGCACTTATTATTTCAGAATTGTACCTGAGAGTTTTGATGAGAAGTTAATAAGAGAAATAGCGGGATTAGGACACGAGATTGGTTATCATTATGAGGAGGTTGATACTGTTTATCGTCAAGTCAAAAGTAAAAAGTCAAAAGTAAAAAGTGAAATGCAGATTCTTCGACATGCTCATAATGACAATGAAGCAATGATTACCCTGGCGTATGAGAAGTTTAAAGTGAATTTGGAGAAGATAAGAAAAATTGTAGCTGTTAACACAATTTGCATGCACGGTTCTCCCCTATCTCCTTTTGATAACAAAATTATATGGGAGAAGTATAGTTATAAAGATTTGGGTATTATTGGTGAACCATATTTTGATATTGATTGGAATGAGTTTGGATATTTAACAGATACTGGAAGAAGATGGAACGGTTCGGATGTGAGTGTTAGAGATAAAGTGAACAGTTTTCAGTCAGCAGTCGTGAGTGAGCAACAAATAAAAAATTCTGAATGGTTAATGCTCAAGGATCAATTAAAGAAAACACAGGATATAATTAATGCAATTGAGCAAAATAAACTGCCGGATAAGTTAATGATAACTGTTCATCCTGAGCGCTGGACAGACAGCAGGTTTGCTTGGCTGCATGAGTTGGTATGGCAGAATGTGAAAAATATGGTTAAGAAATTAATCGTGAGCAGAATGAAGCGATGTAAACGTCCGGAGTTTAGCGATAAGTTGGGTGAGAATATGTGAGAGAAGGAATAAACCACAGATTACACGGACCTGTCTGCCGACAGGCAGGTTTACACAAATAGGACACAGAAAAGCATTCAGAGCAAAGCGAACACCGGACAGAGGTAAGCAATCCTAATGATGTAGCGAATTTATTTTTACCACAGAGTACACATAGCAGGCACAGAGTAAACAGAGGGTAGATATTATCAGAACTATAAATTTTAAGTTATCAGCAATCCTATTTTATTCATCGCTTCCTACTTTATGCTTTATGCCGTTTACGACCAGAAACAACCATAATATGTTTTGAGTTGAGATGTCTTTTGAGAAAAATGCCATAAAGAGTGAAAAGAACAAGAGTAGAAGCAAGAAGTGAGAAGTATGTAGTGAGTTGCACGTAGTAGGTGGTTGATAGTGAGTATTTAGTAATGATCTTACAATAACAATAAACAACATTGTAAAAACCAGCATACCTAATATTCCCATTTCTGAAAGTATTTCCAGAATTATATTGTGCGGGTATTTTTGAATTTTTGTCCATTCTAAATTATTATAACCATTAAAACTTCCCAGTCCTTTGCCTATAATTGGACTCTCAGAGAACATTTCCCATGCAATTTTATAAGAAGCAATACGAGTATGAATTGCAGGATCACCGCCAAATTTTAATCCTTCTGTTTCAAACAGATTTTCAAAACGATTTAAGGTTGAGGATAAGTTCGAGGTTGAGAAATAGAGAAAAAGTGGGAATAAAAGTATAGATAAGAATAATATTACATAGTGAGTTTTAACGAGATATTTTTTAAACGCCATATAAACAAAAGCAATAAATGAGAAAATAAATAATCCCAAAATTGCTGTTCGTAAGCCGGTTTGAAAAGTTATTATTGCTCCCATTATAAAAATAAATGCATAAAGAACTATTTCTAAACGTTTATTAGTGCTTAGGTAAATGAAAAATACAATCAATGCTAAAAAGCTAATAATTCTTCCGGCAAAGACGTGACTCCATCTGTAAACAGAGAACTCATAAACCGTTGACTGATCGAAGGGAGACATAATCAGGGTTACAATTAATAAAACAATAAAGAGAAGACCGGATATTATTATAATATAATGCTTTAGGTTATCTGAATTTATATTTATTAAGACATAAGCTAATGCTAATAATACTGGCAGGATTGAGATAAAAAGATTCAAGATTTTAATGAAACCATACTGAGTATTGCCGGAATAAATTAGCGTTAAAAAGAGGAAAGCAATTATTGTAAAGAATATCTTAAAAATGTTCTTTGCTCCCGATGAAATTAAAAAATTATGCAGACCATCCGAATATTTTTTTGAGTGGAAATACAATACAGTCAATAATGCCACAGAACAAATAAGTTTAAGCACTATCACATATCCGGATGTGTTTGATATTCCTGCTACAGCAATACATAATAGCAGAAGAGATAAGACAATTACCGACAGAAGATCAGATTTTATATACAGTATTAATTTTTTCAATTCTCAGGATGAAAGATTACATCGTTAAAAAAAGTTATTACTTAAAGAAATAAAATGAGCTTTTTGTGAGCATAATTATAACCAATTCAATTGAAATAATTGATATCTTTTTTACTGAAATAGTAAGAAACTAAATATTTTATTAAATTTTATAAGTTTAAATAAATGTATAAAGCAGATTGAAAACAGAAAGAAAATTTTACAGATTAATTCCGGACAGCAGCAAAGAGAGCGGATCTGTAAAAGCAGCGGATTTGTTTTATGAGGAACATAAGAATACTAATTATGTTCTTAATAATATTATAAGCTTCGTGATTTACCTGTTCACTTTTTTCACATTTAATGTTATCAAAAGGGGTACTCTTCTACTAGAGACAAATTATATCAATTTACTTGGTGTTTTGTCTGTATCATTAATTACCGGAGCCATTTTATCAAATAAGTTTAACCTAACACGTCAGCACGAATTATCACAGATATTCCGGAAATTATATGTAGCCCTGGTCATATCGCTCGGAAGCATTTCACTTTTTCTGATTTTATTTGATATACAAAGTATTTCCAGATTTCAGTTATTGGGTACCATGATTAGCGGGTTTGTAATTGAGTCTTATTATTATTATCTGATAGCTGAAAGAAGAAAAAAAATCAGTCTGGTTCAGAAAGCAAAAGTTTCATTTAATTATATGCTTGTTGATGCAGTAATACTTACAATATTTGTTTATCTGATTGGCATAAAAAGTGTTCCATTGCTGAACATTAATGAAAGACATTTAATTTTCTTTGCAACGATATATGTAAGCTGGTTATTTTCTGCAGCAACAACTCATAAGTTTAACCCGATTGAAATAGCTCAAAATAAATGGCAGGCATTCGGTCTTCAAATCAAATTTTATTTACTGATTATTTCATTAACCGGGTTGTCTGTTTTTCTTTTGCAGATAAGAGATGAATACTGGCTGCATTTTATGCAATCAGTTGTGGTCTATTCGGCAGTGTCATTTTTAATGTTTGTGATACTGTTTGCCGAAAAAGTTAAGAACAAAAGTGATGAAGTTACTGCTTTATTCCTTAAAGCATATGAGATGAAGGGTCCTGCTATTTCTTCAGTTGTTAAGGGTCATTTAAAAAAATATTCCATAAGCGATACAAATAGCAATGAATCAGTCTTAAAGCAGAAACTCGAGTTTGATTATCTGAAAGATTATTATGAAGTGTTTCAGTTTCTTGACAGAAAACTTGATTTAAAGTCTTTTGATGTAAGAAAATCTCTTATCATTCGTTCTGCAGATCCGTATAATATATCGGTACTGCCTCCTTTGTCACATCATTTAATAATCAATTTACACGAGTTAAATGATATAAGAAGAATAAACAATTATATACGGGATGTGAACAGAAAGCTTGTAAAAGGCGGGGTGTATGTAGGTGCACTTATTCCAAATAAAAACAGATATCAGAGATTCCTGAAAAAATATCCATATCTTATTGCGAACATTGCAGCTTTTTTTGATTTCATCTGGAAAAGAATGTTTCCGAAAATTCCATTGACAAGGAAATTTTATTTTACGTTAAGTAAAGGAAAAGACAGGGCTCTTTCTCTGGCTGAAGGACTTGGAAGACTGGTTTATATTGGATTTGAGATACTTGATTTAACTGAAATAAATGAGACTGTATTTTTTGCTGCAGTAAAAGCTAAAGAAGTAACAACAGATCAAAACCCAAGTTACAGTCCGATTTTTAAGATGAAGAGGATTGGTGACAAAGGCAAGACAATTTATGTTTACAAATTAAGGACTATGCATCCGTATTCGGAATTCATTCAGGATTTTGTTTACAAGAATAATAAACTTGAAGAAGGTGGTAAATTTAAGGATGATTTCAGAATTCCTGTTTGGGGAAGTATAATAAGAAAGTTCTGGATTGATGAGCTGCCAATGATTTACAACTGGATTAAACGCGATTTAAAACTTGTAGGTGTAAGACCAATAAGTAATCAGTATATGAGTTTATATTCGCACGAGCATCAGGAGCTGCGTAAAAAATTCAAGCCGGGTCTGGTGCCGCCGTTTTACGCTGATCTACCCGTGACCATCGAAGAGATTGAACAATCGGAAAGAAAATATCTTGAGGCTTATTCAAAGAATCCAATAAAAACTGATCTGACTTACTTATTAAGAGCTGTTAAAAACATCTTACTGAAGAAGAAAAGAAGTAAGTAAAGGAAATATCACTTAGAATTTAGACTATGCAAATAAAATTATTGAAATTAATATCATTCATTCTGTTAATCATTGGTTATCAATCAAGTGTTATAATCGCTCAGGTAGTAAATGTTCCTTTGGAAAACAGTGTGTATAATTTTCTTGAGAGGCAAAATCTCAAAGGGAATATCAGTTTGAATGATGAAGTTAAACCTTATCCGCGAGTTTACATTGCTGAAAAGCTGGTGGAAATAAGAAAGATTGCAATAAACTCAGGCAGCAAAAATTCTTTAAGTAAAGTTGATCTGGATGAATTGAAATTTTACGAGCAGGAATACTTTTATGAAATCTCGAAAATAAAAAACAGAAAGAACGAAGCAGACATAAATCGGGATAAAATAAATCTGCTTAATCAGACGGAAGGAAATGATATAAAAGAGCGTTGGTTTTTATTTAGTTACGCTGATTCCCTTTTTAATCTTAAAGTATCACCAATCGCTGGTTATGAAACATCATTTGCAGGCAATAAAAACGGGCACGCAAGATGGGTTGGATTATCTGCGTTCAGCACCTACTCGGATTGGTTTGGTGCCAGTTTTGATTTAAGAGATAAGGGCGAATTTGGAGATAATGTTGACAGAGAAAAATCTTTTTCTGCAATAAGAGGAGCCTGGTACAAAGGGGCTCCAAACGGAATTGAATACAGTGATGTGAAAGGTAGTATTACATTTAACTGGGAATGGGGAAATCTTTCTCTTGCAAAAGATTACCAGAGATGGGGACACGGAAATTTTGGACAATTGATTATTTCAGATAAAGCTCCTTCCTATCCTCAAATCAGATTACAACTTAATCCTGTTAAGTGGTTAAGATTCTATTATATGCACGGCTGGCTTAATTCTCTGGTACCGGATTCGGCTGCGTTTTATTATTCCTATCCCGGCACGATAAGCGAAAGGATAAGGAAAAGTTATATTAGCAAATATATCGCTGCAAATATGATTACGGTAACTCCATGGAAAAAGATAGATATATCTGCTGGTAATGCAATAATCTACAGTGGTGATCTGAGACCTGAATTTTTTATACCATTTATGTTTTACAAGTTTTTGGACCACAACAGCGGAAGAGGTGATGTGGGTGATGGCAATGGAATGATGTATTTTGATATTTCAGCAAAGTATCCGGATAATTTTAAGTTTTATACTACTTTGTTTATTGATGTAACTGAGATAAGAAATATTTTGGATGGAGATTACGAAAATACCTGGATCGGGTTTACAGCAGGTGGTAAAACAGTTGACTTGCTGATCCCTGATTTGGATTTATCAGTTGAATACACGCGTTTGAATCCTTGGGTATATGAGCATAAAGATGAAACTACAACTTACAAACATATCGATTATACTTTAGGGCACTGGCTGGGGCAAAATTCAGATCAGATAAGAGTGCAATTTGATTATCAATTAATAAGAGGATTACGGTTTAAATTGTTTGCAGAGCAATTAAGAAAAGGCGGATCGGAGGAAATATATTATGCTTACAACGGATCAGGTAAAAAAGAATTGAACTTTCTTTTTTCTCCTGTAAGAAAAGAAAGAAGAATAGGAATAGATATTTCTTATGAGTATATGCACGATTTATCGGCACGGTTTTCTTATGTATATTCAAATATAACAGATGAATCTGAGCGTCCGCCATTATTTTTAATTGGAAGTAACAATATTGTGTCATTTGCATTATATTATAGTTTATAATTTTTTCACATCCACATGAGGGGTTCCCGAAATGAAAAAATATTTTACGGTTCTTTATATTGTTCTTATTATCTTTTTTGTGAATGAATCCATTTTTACACAGCATAATAATGGAAGATCATTCCATCCACTTTCAGATAAATTTGGAATAGGACTAGAGGGCGGAGTTACATATACAAAATCCGACTTCAAGGATTCCGGTATTGATGCAATTGCCAAATTTCATTTTGATTATTACTTCCCTACTTACAATTCAGCTTCATTTGGATTGAGAGCTTTTGGAGGGTATGGATATCTTGCCGGTGAAGACACTCTAAGATATAATTTAAGATTTATAGATAATTTTAAGACAGAAATTATATTTCTTGGCGGCGGTGCAACATTCAATTATGCGGTTACAAATTCTTTTATCCCTTATATCTCTCTTGGTGCAGCTTATATGTATTTTGATCCACGCGACAGAAGCGGAAATGATTTGCCGTTAAAGGGTTTCAATAATTTCAGTCCTCATCAGTTAATGGTTAATGGCGAGCTGGGTTTAAGATTTATGATAAGTCCGAGTTTTAGTCTTAACTTAAACGCTGCAGTGGATTATGTTCCCTCAGATCAGCTTGATGGTTTACCAAATGACATAACACAGGGCACTGATAAAGATATATTCTTTTCATTTCTTGGAGGATTTAGCTATTATTTTGGCGGCGTAAAGGATACCGATGGTGATGGAGTTAGGGACAGAGATGATTTATGTCCCAATACACCTCCGGGAGTGATAGTTGATGATTTTGGCTGTCCTGTAGATTCAGACAGAGACGGAGTGCCGGATTATATGGATGAATGCCCAAACACACCTGTAAATATTCCTGTTGACGTTAATGGCTGTCCTGTTGATTCAGATAGGGATGGTGTACCTGATTATCTGGATTTATGCAAAGATACTCCAATGGGAGTTGCAGTTGATATTCGCGGCTGCCCAAGCGATTCAGATGATGATGGAATTCCGGATTACAAGGATTTATGTCCGAACACGCCTGTTGGAACGGAGGTAAATAAATGGGGATGTCCGATAGAGGAAAAAGTTTATGAGCCGATTACAAAAACAGAATTCATATTAAGCGGCGGAATAAACTTCGAGTCAAATAAATTTGATTTGCTCCCTGCTGCTTATCCGGAGCTTGAAAAAGTTCTTAAAGTGATGAAAGATTATCCTGACACTAAATGGAAAATTGAAGGACACACTGATAATACGGGCTCACAAAAGTTGAATTATGAATTATCTATGAATCGTGCCAAATCAGTTTATAATTATTTTATAAGCAACGGAATAAATGCTAACCGATTATCTTACAATGGTTATGGTTCTGATTATCCAATTGCGGATAACAACACTGAAACCGGCAAGGCTCTTAACAGACGCGTGGCAATTGTTTTGGTGGGTGATGAACAAACAAAACCAACAGAAGTGGTAAAACCAAATGAATCCAGAAAATACAACTCGGCTGTTGAAAGAAATGTTGGCAAAATGATTTTTACCGATGGTTATCTTTACACTGTTCAGGTTTCATCGTGGAGATCAAGAACAAAAGCAGAATCAGAGGTAAGACGTTTACAGTCTGAAGGTTACAATGCATTTATTGTGATTGCAGAATTACCTGATCTTGATGGTGTATGGTACAGAGTGAGAGTAGGTTATTACAGCACTTTTGAAGAAGCAAGCAGAGTGAGGGAGAGAATTTGATGATTTGTTGGTTGTTTGTAGTTTGTTGTGGGTTGTAGGTGGTGAGTAGTTGGTAGTTGGACAAAAAGCACAGAGAAGTTAAAATTATAAATTAAGAAATGAATGATGATTAAAGTAATTTCAGTTGTTGGGGCGAGACCAAATTTTATGAAGGTTGCACCTGTGCATAAAGCCTTCATTAAAAAATATGCGGGCGTAGTTAATCATAAAATCTGTCATACGGGTCAGCATTATGATGAGAAGATGTCCGATATTTTTTTCAAACAGCTTAATATACCTGAGCCGGATTTCTATCTTGGTGTAGGCGGAGGCAGCCACGCTGAGCAAACCGGGAAAATTATGATTGAGTTTGAAAAGGTTTTATTAAATGAAAAACCTGATCTTGTTATTGTTGTAGGGGATGTTAATTCAACTATAGCCTGCAGTTTAACTGCTAGAAAACTTAATATTAAAGTCGCACACGTTGAAGCAGGTTTAAGAAGCTTTGACAGGACTATGCCCGAAGAGCTTAACAGGATTCTGACTGATTCAATTTCTGATTTTTTATTTGTAACTGAAGACAGTGGAGTAAATAATTTAAGAAATGAAGGAGTGAATGAGGATAAAATTTTCTTTGTTGGCAATTGTATGATTGACAGTTTAATTGATATCCTACCCCACTCCGATAAATCCGGTATTCTTAATGATTTGAAATTAACTCCTAATAATTATGTACTTGTTACGATGCACAGACCCAGCAACGTTGATAATCCGGAAAGATTAAAGGAGCTGATAAATTTATTGAATGACATTTCTGCAAAAAGAAAGTTGGTATTTCCTGTACATCCAAGAACGAGAAAAAACTTAGAGCAATTTGGTTTGATGAAAAATCTGAATAAAAATATAATTTTAACAGATCCGATTGGCTATGTTGATTTTGTATCTTTAATCAAAAACTCCGAATTAATAATTACTGACAGCGGAGGTATTCAGGAAGAAAGCACATATCTTGGTGTTCAATGTATTACGCTGCGCAAATCTACGGAGCGTCCTTCAACTGTTGATATTGGATCAAACCAGCTTGTTGGTGAGGATTTTGATAAAGCGAAAGAAGCTGCAATAAGGGTTTTGAATGGTTACAAGAAGAAAGGTAATGTTCCTCCTTTGTGGGATGGGAAATCAGCGGAGCGTATTGCAGATATACTAGTTGACGAATTAAGAGTTAAATAAAACCTGCCCGAGTTCTTTAAAGTTATCCAGCACGAGTGCACCGTTAATGGCTAATTTACTTTTAGCCTGATGACCCGCAGAAATCAATATCACATCTACTCCCATCGCTTTTGCAACCTCATAATCGTGAGTAGTATCACCGATAAAAAGAATTTCATTTCCACTTAATTGTAATTTTTGGATCAGCTGCAATCCTAAGTGAATTTTTCCGCCGGCATAAATATTATCTGAGCCAACAACAAAATCGAAATAATCATAAAGATCATAAGATTTAAGAATACTGATAAGGTTATCTTCTTTGTAAGCAGAAAGCACAGATTGCTTAATTCCCTGCTGCTTAATTTTAACAAGAAGTTCTTTTACACCATCATAGAGACTGCATTTTAGTTTATTAGCTTCATATTCTATCATAAAATCTTTGCCTAAAACTTCGAATGGTGTTTTTGAGAAATCCAATCCCGCAGCCTGATAGTAATTCTGAACGGGGAAAGTAAAAATTTCCCTGTAATCATTTAATGATAATTCTTTAAGATTATTTTGTCTTAAAATTCTGTTGATGATATTTCGGCAAAAATCTACATCGTTAAGAAGTGTGCCGTTCCAATCCCAGATTATGTGCTTGTATTTATTTTTATTATTTGATTTTAGCTGCATATAGTTTTAGTCTGTTAGATAATTCAAAAATCAACTCAGCGGTTATTCCCCATATAATTTCATCATTGGTTCTGTATACAAGAACACGGTGCCTTCCCTTCGTCCAGGATTCGGCATATCTTTTCGGCAAGCCTAATTCTTTTACAGGTAGTAAATCTTTTCGCTCTCCGTTTTCTGTAATGATAAATGGGTGAAGCTCGAGCCGTGTATTAAATTCCTGCGGCTGATTGTTAACAAAAAAATCGAGAGGAACAATAAATATTTTTTCCACTTCTGTTTTATCGAAATTGATTACGGACAGATCATCAACCCTTAAAACACCTACATAAGCTTCAACCAGGATTTCCATTGGCGTAACAAGCACACCAAGTTTTCCAATCACATCAATAGATTGAGAGTTCAGTCCGAGTTCTTCGCAAGTTTCACGGATTGCAGTGCTTCGATATGAATCATCCAGAAGCGGATCGTAGTGTCCGCCGGGAAAACTTATCTCGCTGGGCTGTCTTACACTTGATGATCTTTTTTCGAAGAGTATGTACTCTTTGCTTTCCAGAGTTATAAGTGGAATGAGAACCGCTGAATTCAGGAATCTTTCTTTACCGATTATAAGGCAATCTTGTGTTAGTATGTTTTTTAATTGATTGGTGTAACTCAACTTATAAAAAATAATTTTATTAAAACTGACTGTAATATACCAAAGATTAAAACGAGATTAAGCAGACAGTTAACCAAATAAATCGCTCTGATAAGTATAGATAAATATTGAATATTGAGAATCGAGCATTGAGAATTAAGAGCAGTTATTTGAGCAGTTCAGTCAGTGTTTTATCAAAGTAATTAAAATCCTCTTTGCCAAAAAGTTTCTTCACCTGCTTGCCATTTTTATCATAAATAAATGTTGCGGGAATAGCGCCATTCCAATCTTTATCAAACAGATCTATAAAAACATCTGTACTTCGAACAGCATTAACATAAACCGGAAAGTTTACCTGATTTTTCTTTACAAAAGGTAAAATCTTTGAATTGATTTCATCAGGATAATCAACGCTTATCCCCACAACATCCACTTTATTTTTATACTTTGAATAAATTTTCACGAGATCAGGAAATTCTTCACGACAAGGAACGCACCACGTTGCCCAGATATTAACAAGTAAAAGTTTACCTTCTCTTTTACTGATAATTGATTTTATTTCTTTTTCTCTTACTTCAGAAATATTTGTTTGAGAAAAAGATAAATCAGCAATTAATAAAAGCAGTAATAATGCTGTTAATATTTTGGGTACAATTTTATTCATCAGGTTCTTTTAATAGTGCATCCGAAAGCTTTTGTTTTTGGTTGAGAAACTTTTTTGCCGCTTAATATTTCATCGAGAGCCTGTTTCAAATCCTGTGATTTTACTTCATTCTCTCTTTGTGAATCATCAATTCTGCCGTGGTAAATCACTTCGAAGGATGAATTGAGTACATAAATTTCGGGTGTAAAAGAGGCTTTAAATTTATCTGCTATAATATTTTTTTCATCTTTAAGAATCGGGAAACTTAAACCATTTTTCTTAGCGTGAGATTTGATATCCGAGACTGATTCGGCTTTGTTAGAATTAATTCCAAGGAATGTTATGCCTTTATCTTTGTATTCTTTATAAATTTTTTCCATTCTGGAATTGTAAGCATTTGAAACCGGACACTCGGTTGCAACAAACATTATCACAATTGCTTTTGAATCTTTGAAATCCGAAAGCGAGTGTTCTTTTCCTTCATAATCTTTTAATTTAAAGTTTTCAATCTTAACCGGATCTGAGGCAAAAGCGACAGAAAATACTGAAAGTGCAAAAATAAAAGCTAAAAGAATACGATTTAACTTCATCATAGAACCTCCAAAAAATTTTTGCGCAAGTATATGCAGTATGAAACGTTTATGCAAGTACTAAATAAATGACACTGTTGGTCTAAGTTAATATTAATTTTTATGAAACAGATTGAATCTTAAATCATTTTTTACGTTAGAGACAAAAACTTAACCTCATGTTAATAAAACATTAACATTATAATAATAATAGACCTTTAGTTTTCGGTTAAAAAATTGATATGAGTTCAAATAATAATTTGCGGATAGCCTTTTTTAATGCAACAATGAAACCCGGCCAAGATGGAGTTACGCGAGTCTTATTCAGATTAATAGAGTGGTTAAATTTACATAGTGTTGATAGCTTTTTCATTTCATCTGATGTACCTGATAAAGATGAATATAATACTTTATTTTACAAAGTGCCTTCATTCCCCTTACCATTTTACAAAGAATACAAATTCACGATCCCGAGTTATAAAACTTTTGAAAAGCAATTATTAGATTTTAACCCTGATATTATTCACATTAATTCACCGTGCACACTTGGTTTGGCTGCTTTAAATTTTGCAAAAAAATATAATGTTCCTGTTGTTGCAACTTATCATACCCACTTTCCAAGTTATGCAGAGTATTACTATATAAAGCAATTTGAATTTATAAGTTGGAATTATCTAAAAAAATTTTATAACAAATGCGATAAGGTATTTGTACCCTCTGTAAATATTATGGCCTTATTACAATCCAAAGGTTTTAGAAAGGTCGAATATTTACCTCACGGCATTGATCCTAAACAATTCAATCCAATGTTTAAATCAGCAGAATGGAAGAGATCATTGAAAATTGAGAATAAAAAAATTTTACTTTATGTAGGCAGATTAGTTTGGGAAAAGGATTTGAGAACGCTTTCAGAAATTTACGATATACTTACCGCCTTACGTGACGACATTGTGTTTGTCCTTGTTGGGGAAGGACCAATTAGAAAAGATATGGAAAGAATTATGCCTGATGCATTGTTTTTGGGATACAAATCAGGTGATGAGCTTTCTACAATATTTGCATCAAGTGATCTTTTTGTTTTTCCATCTACAACGGAAACTTTTGGCAATGTTGTTCTGGAATCAATGGCAAGCGGTCTTGTTCCTGTTTGTTCTGATAAAGGAGGAGCCTGCAGTTCAATTAAGCCAAATTACACTGGATTGATTTGCAAATCAAAAGATCCTGTTGATTTCAGTAAAAAAATAATCTTGCTGCTTAATAATGATAATGAATTAAATACACTATCAGCTAATTGTATTGAGTATACTAACACGCAAAGCTGGGACAGCATTTTTTCGGTACAATATCAGCATTATTTAAACATAATTAATGATTATAGTTCTAACCAACAAACAATTCCTTTTGAGTCTGAAATTGATTTTGTGAGTTAATTCTAAATGTATCACATAGAGGCTAATTTTGACATATTAAAATTGTTATGGCAAATCTTAACTAAAACTTAACAAATTTTTAACCATACAATCATACAACTTTTATATTATTTGGCTGAAAACAATAAAAGATTGGTAAAATGAAAAAAGGATTTTGGTTATACTCGCTGGTTCTAGCTACATCACTGGCTTTAACACCTTCAAAGACAGATTCAGTTAAAACAACTGATATATTTATTAATTCTATAGGATTGTATAATGAATATTTTCCTGTTGATAATAAGAAATTAACATATAAATCTGATTTTGGCGATGTAAACCTTAAAATTGATAAAGTAAATCATTTTAATATTTTTACACTTGAGGGAGATAATTTTCTTTACAGACAAAAGCTTTTAGTGAATGAACAAGGTGTATTTGTTAAAGAAGTTTTCCAAAAAGTCAGGGTTTTGCTATTCATAAATCAGGAAGAAAGCTATTCTTACAGTGAACTTTTTCCCAGAATTAAATTCCCGCTAACAGATGGAAAAAGCTGGAACTGGGAAGGACAGGAAATAACGGAAGAGGAAACCAATACCATTTATTTAAATGCAAATGTTATTGGTAAAGAACAAATTAAAGTTCCGGCTGGTACATTTGAAGCAATGCGAGTTGAAACAAAAATAACATCTACTTCCGGTTCTAAAAGTATTGTAAATGAATGGTATGCCAAGAATGTTGGATTAGTTAAAATGACTGCCAATCTTGAGGGTGGCGGCCTTGCAGGCACTTTCAGAGATATTCTTGGCTACGGTGAACTTGTATTTGAATTAAAATAAAATATTGAAGGCCTAATATGAATTCCAGGCGAAAGTTTTTGAAACAAATTGGTATGGTCTCAGGTGCAATTCTAATTGCTGATTCGATTCTGGCAGATCCATATAAGCCTTTTTTAATAAACTCTCCCGATAAACAGCAGATTAAAATTAAAGGCTCGGTAAAGCAAAATTCAAAACCTCTGAACGGTGTTGTGGTTTCAGATGGCTATTCTGTTACCAGCACTGGATCCGATGGCACTTATGAACTAATTACCGATACGATTCAGGATTTTATTTTTCTGTCGATACCATCAGGCTACAGAATTCCTGTTTCAAAAAATGGAACTGCAAAATTTTATAAAAAAATTGAGAAGAACTTTAATAGTGAACAAACAATAAGCTTTCAACTGGAAGAATCAGGTAATGATGATGAGCATGAATTCTTACTACTTGCAGATCCACAAACTTTAGATATGGATGATATTAATCGGTTTAATGATGAGACGATAAATGAAATACATAAACTTTATGGCGGAAAAGAAAACCTATTTGCTGTTTCCTGCGGTGATATTATGTACGATAGACTTGAGCTTTTCCCTGAATACGAAAAAGCCGTTTCAAAAACCGGTTTGCCTAACTTTCAGGTTTTTGGAAATCACGATGTGGATAGCATTTACAAAACAGATGAATACTCTCATTTAACTTTTCAAAATTACTTCGGACCAAGATATTATTCATTTAACCGCGGTGAATTGCATTATGTTGTACTGGACAATATTTTCTGGTTTGGCAGATATATCGGTTATTTTGATCAAACACAGCTTGATTGGTTAAAGCAGGATTTGAGTTTTGTTGAAAAAGGAAAAACAGTCGTTGTATTTTGTCATATCCCGCCAAACAATTTCAATGCCGAAAGAAACGAAATAAAGCAAGGGAAAGAACGCGTTACTGTATTAAACCGTGAACTACTTTACAATGTTTTGTCTGGTTACAAATCTTATATAATAACGGGGCATATGCACGAGAGTGAATTTATTTCTGAAAACAGAGTTCAGATACACGTTTGCGGTGCTGTCTGCGGTGCCTGGTGGACTGATGATATTTGCTATGATGGGACTCCGAACGGGTATATGCAATACTCAGTAAAAGGAAGCGATTTGAGCTGGATATATAAATCAACAGGTAAAGATTTTAATCATCAGATGAGATCGTATGTAAATAGCGATGAAATTATTGTAAATGTGTGGGGGGCTGGTAAAGATCAAAACGTATTCTGGTATCAGGATGGAATAAGAAAAGGAAAACTGGAGCGGTACACAGGATTTGATCCTCTTGCTGTAAAATTATTTGAAGGTACTGATAAACCTTCTAAACATAAATGGGTTGATCCAACCAAAACTGATCATCTGTTCAGATTATCCGGAATAAAACCAGGAGATGAGATTACGCTTGAGTTTATTGATCCGTTTAATAGAATTTACATTGAGACTATAAAAGGTCAAAATAAATGAGATTAAAATTTCTTATGCGATTGCAGCAGGTAAATGTAAGAAGTGATGCACAAAAGAACGCCAGAATTATCTGGCAGGTTCTTGCTGAGAATAATTTTGAGAAAGAATTGCTTGATTACATTGATAGATTTTTTGAGATAGAAACCATAAATGATGTTGATGGAGTGTTAACAATACTTGATGATGAAATGGTTTATCATGCAACTTTTTTACGACAAAACTTTATTGACCCTGACTTTTTAGATGTTGTTGCTTTAGGTTATATCAATGAGCGCGGAGGCATATTGGAGACAAATTCAATTTATAGTTCTTTAGAAAAATTGAAGGAGTTCGCACAAATACCATCATCAAAAAGCGGAATAACATTTTCTAAAAAGACTTTTTCTGAATTTTATCAATAGTTAATTTATTTAATGACTGCAATAAATCAGTATTAGCGGGCAAACTGTGACAAAAATCTTTTCTCCTATAGAGCTTTCAGCATCAAATTCAATTATAAAACATAGTTACCTTAAAGAATTAGTTCAAATCGCGTCACAATCACCGGATAAATTGTATCAGCATTTTGATAAAATTGCGAAGTTATTAGACAGTGAAGATAAAATAATCAAATGTACAGGCATAGAATTACTGGGATATTTGTCGGCTGTTGATACTGAAAATAAGATTGATCATTTAATAAAAGAATTAATTCATTATTTGCACAGCGGTCAATTGATTGTAAGCAATCATGCCATTTCTGCTTTAACATTGATTGCAAAAACTAAATCAAGGTATAAATGTAAAATCATCCGGGAATTTTTACAATTAGAAAATGATAAATTTAAAACTGAAGAATGTAAGAATATTCTTATTGGTAAAATCCTTGAAGCGTTTAAACAGTTACTGCCTGAGGTCAAATACAACGAACATGTAATTGATTTTATAATACGAGCAAAACTTAATAAGAAGTCATCAGTAAAAAATAAAGCAAGTGAATTATTGGTAGAGATACTTTTAGTTTACTAAAACAGTTATTCTATTTGCTTTAATCTATAACCTACACCTTTTATAGTTTCTATTAACTCTGAATGGTTACCTAATTTCTCTCTTATTTTTCTTATGTGTACATCAACAGTTCTTTCAATGATATAAACATCAAATCCCCATATCTCTCTAAGCAAAGACTCACGGCTATAAACTTTTCCCGCATTGTTTGCCAAAAAGTACAACAATTCAAATTCTTTTCTTGGAAATATTTTTTTTTCACCATCAATAATTATTTCATATTTATCCTTATCAATCTCAATAGGACCATAAATAATTTTTGCAGGTTCGGGTTTATCAGAAAATTTAATTTCAGTCTTTCTTAAATTTGACTTGACCCTTGCTATTAACTTATTGGAAGAAACAGGCTTTTGAATATAATCATTTGCACCAACAGCCAAACCATTAATCTCATCCTTTTCACCGTTTTTAGCTGTCAAAAAAACGATCGGAATACTCTCATATTCTTTTTTAGATTTTATTCTTCTACACGTTTCAAAACCATCCATTTTAGGCATTAACACATCAAGAATTATTAAATCAGGCTTTTCTGAAAGCTTGAGAATAGCTTCCTCTCCATTATTTGCTAATAGAACGTCAAACCCCTGATGTTCTAAATTATATTTAAGAAATTCTAAAATGTCCGGTTCATCATCAACTAATAATATTTTTGTCATCCGTTTTATCTCTAAAATGATAAGCAAAAATAAAGTTCTAAAAGTTATAAACAGTTACAAACAGCAGCGTTCTGAGGTTAAATAATTGTTAAGCTTTATCTAAAATATATTTTTTTCTTTTTTCATTCTCAATTCAACTTAAACATTAGATAAGAAACTTGATCTAAAGTTTTAATTTTAACGCAATTTTTATAATTATTTCAAATTAAGTTAACAAGAAGTTTTGCTTTAAAGATTTAATTTAAGAGTATAGCTCAGAACACAGTAATAAACTACTGCTGGTTACCACCTTAAGTGGAGCTTGCCCTCAGTGTGACAGCGCTGAGGGATTATTTTTTTAAGAATTATTCGGGAATGGAAAAAAATCAAAAATTTAAGCAATTACTTTCCTGCATTTAATATTTATCAGGTTTAATTTTTGGCGTGTTAAAAACTTAATTTGCATTTAAATAGAATTTTTAAGACTTTTTAGTTGAAAATTATTTTTATGTGATAAGGTTATGAATGATAAATATACAAAAGAGTTTATAGACAATTTATCAATACTTAATGATGTTCAATTAAAAAGCCAACTAATAAGGACCGAAATACAAAAATTGAACAAGATGATTTCAGACCTTGATGAAAGTGAAGAATTAACACGGCTGGAAAGAATAAAGAGAAAACTTACATACGCTGAGATTCATACCTTTAAGAGTTATTTATCACTAAAATTAAGCTTCCTGGATGCAGAAAGCATAAATAAATAATTCAGTAACACTCGTTTAGTAATTCTCACTTAAAGCTTTAATAACAATTTATTAATGTGTAGATAAATTTAGCTTAATATTAAAACTATATGTTAGTTGTCGGGAAAAGCTCTCTCTTTCCTAAAATCTCACTCTTCGACTAGCCGCCTGAACACAAATTCAGGCGGTTATTTATTTAATTATTTTATATCTGATTTATAAAGAATTTGAGTTTTAATAAACTCTTCAAGAAAAGAATTTTGCGAAATATGTTTAAACGGAGGTATTGAGTTTTCCCAGGTTTTTGTAGAAATGAAGTATTTATATGACTTCCAATGTGAATTTTTCTTATATATAAAAAAGAAATCTCTTGCTTTACTAAAGCTTACAAATAAATTTTCTTTGCCTAATTTAATTTCAATTATAGAATTTATCTGAAACCAGAAGTGATGCTCCAATAGCATTTTTGTAAGATCATCTAATTTATCATTGTACATTGAATTTATAACAGAAAATACATGTTTGCATACTCTTCTTAAGTCTCTTTTCTGATATAATTTTATATTCTGTCTGTAGATTTTACAAGTACAACTAAAAGAGTAAGGAATAACATTAAATTTACCCACTGAATGAGAATTCTTGGTTAATCCTTTAATAACTGGTATTAAATAGTGATCGCTAATGATTGATATTTTGTTTGAAATATCAATTTCATTTGCAAGCTTATCGCTTTGAACTGTAAAATCAATATGAATAGTGTCTTTTACAAAATTTATTTTCATATGCGATTCATTAAAGAATTCATATAATTTTTACCAGACAATTGATAAATATTTTAATAGTTTTATTTTAATAGAGTCATTTTTTGAGTAAGCGTTTTGCTACCAACACGTAGCTGATAGAAATAAATTCCGCTTCCAAGTTTATTAGCATTAAAAATTACTTCGTGATTTCCAGCCGATTGGATTTCATTTACTAAGGTTGATACTTCATTTCCAATTAAATCATAAACCTTAATTTGCACTAATTCACTGGATGGTATCGAATATTTTATTTTAGTACTGGGATTAAAAGGATTTGGATAATTTTGTTCAAGATTAAAATCATTTACCATAATCGACTCAGTTGGCACATCTGTAACGTTGTTAAAATTTATAAATAATTTTAGTTTGTTAAAGATTGAAGGTTGAGTAACTGTGTATTCACCAGATCCGTTCATATCGACGTTAATTAAAGTGCCAATAACAATATCCTGTAATTTACCCGTAACTTCAGGTGGGAATGACCAGGTGACTCTGATTTCAGAACCTAATCCCGTTTGGTACGAAAGCCTGAATTCTTTTTGTCCTGTAAACGGCAAAGTACCTTGCCTATAATCCGAGTATCCTCCCAAAGTACCATTGAAATCATTAATTGGCAGCAGGAATCTGCCCTCAAACACACCTGCAGGCGGAAAAGGTGGAACATCGCTTTCTCCAAATTGGATATCTATTCCATCTGTGGCTGATGGATCTAAGCCAAATTTTAAAACTCTTGATCCACCGGCTTTATCATCCATAGTAATTTGATATACGGCTGCAGGTACTTGAGCTTGTGAATAAATACTTTGAACAATTAAAACAAAAAAAGCTAAAGCACAAAGAATATTTTTTTTCATATTATAATCCTGAATTATGTGTTATAAAATTAAACCCCACCCTTATTGAGGGCGGGGTTACAAATGCTATTAAATTACTTTAGGAATATCATTTTCTTTGATTGAATAAATTCACCATTAGCATTTATTCTGTATATATAGCTGCCACTGCTAACCATATTTCCACTATCATCTTTTCCATTCCAATTTAAAGTATAAGTACCTCTTTTGGCCTCACCAGCAAATAGAGTAGCTACTTCCTGACCTAACATATCATATACTTTAAGTGATACGAATCCATCTTTTGGAACAGAGAATTGAAGACTTGTTGTCGGATTAAATGGATTTGGGAAATTCTGTGAAAGTGAATAATCAACTGGTATTTCAGGAGCGTTTGTGTAAATTACTTCTACACTTATCTCACCTATTTTCTGATTACTTGTGTTTACAACAATAACCTTTTCAATTTTTAATTCATTTGGGTTATTAAACTCAAAAGGCATATTTGCTATAAAGTTTTCACCAGCATCTACAGTCGCTTTACCAGCCTGATCATACAATAAAACTCTAAGGAGTTCATTTGACTGATAATAGAAACCGCCACCAAGCCTTGAATCAATTATCATATTTGAAGTGCTGCCTTTGATATTATCGAGCTCAAGCTGAATTCCTCTTATTGCATATTCTGAATTTGCTTTTACTGATATACCTTCTTCTGTTACATAGAGGATAACTTTTGTTTTAGCTGCATCACTCTTTTGTAAGGAAGCCACAATTTTAGACATCGAAGTAGATTTATTGAGCTGTGTTCCGCTTGGTAAAAATCCTGTTAATATTATGTTCTGAATAACTGCAAGGTCCTGAACGTTTACTACTGCATCAGGATTTGGTGATGCTGCACCAATAGTCCAGGGAGCAATATTCGCTCTTTCGAATTCACTTGTAACAAATCCAGGAGTAGGAGTTGTATCAAGAGAATCTCTGCCTATGATATGATCAACAACATTGATAAGATCTAAAATATCTATACTTCCATCACCATTAACGTCACCAAAAGATGAAGCTCTGTTAAAAACTTTAACTCTAAATTCATCTCTTGAAGGAGTAATTGAAATTGGATTACCTTGAAAAGTACTTGCTTGTGCAAAAGCAATTTTGAAAGAAGATTTAGCTGAATCCTGTAATGCAGGTAAATCAGCTACACGATAATTTACTTTTAATAAACTATCATAATCACCTGCTGTTAATCCGCTATTCTGCTGCAAATTATATAGCAGCACATAAACTGAGTCAACAGATGCACCATTAGAAGTTAATGGACCTCTGAATACCTGGTACTGAAGTGACCAGTTTGGAGAGCTTACATCTGAACCTTTTTCAATGCTCTGAAAAGTTAGTATTGTATTATCATCAACAGCTTTGTTAACCAAAAGTCTAAACTGAATAGCCTGAGCTGTGGCAGTTAAACTTTTTAACTGAATAACATCTGTATAACTTGAATCTTCTTTGACTTTTCTTTCTTCTTCTGTAAATACAAGTCCAAATACTGATACAGCATTTCCTGTTAATGAAACTACATCCGGTGAAGTAGTGCCATTATGTGTAAATGTTAACGAACCCGGGAATGAACCACCGGAAGTTGGATTAAAGGTAACTACAAAAACCTGACTTGCGCCTGGAGCAACTGTTGCAGAAGAAGGTGATACTGAATAAGGCACAGCAGTAGTAGCACTGGAAATAATCAATGGATTACTTAATCCATTATTAGTTACAGTAATATTTTGTGATACTGCAACACCCTGATTAGTGTTGAAAGTTAAAGATGCCGGAGCTACTGCAAAAGTTGGACCTGCTGAAGCACCAACACCATTCACTATATAAGTAGTTGGGGAACCAGGTGCATTATGAGTAAATACTAAATCTGAAGTTTTATTGCCAAGTGATGATGGAGAAAAAGTTATAACAAAAACTTGGTTACCACCTGCTGGAATATTTGCTGTTAATGGTGATATAGTAAACTCAGAATTTGAAGAAGATATATTTGTTATATCTAATTGTGCGTTGCCTGTATTATTAACTGTAAGGTTTGCACTATTTGATCCACCTACAGCTGTTGGAGCTATTGTAAGTGGTGATGCAGGTGAGGTGCCAAAAATTGGTCCGCTAACCGCAGGACTAACATTTGTGTAATTAACAATCAGTAAAGCTCTTTGAAAAACAGAAGTATAACTTGCTGGGATTACAGCAGTACCGGTTCCACTAAATGGACCTAAAGTTAGAAATGCTCCTCCAATTTGGTCTCTTATTATAATCTCAACGCCTGACGGCAAATTATATGACACGTTAATTGGTGTATTAGCAACCTCTAATTGATACCATAGTGTATGTTCAACAGAGTTAGTAAAAGGAAATGCTGGTGCATTTCTGAAATCTTTGTATGTTGACAAGTTAGTACCGCCATAAGGATTAAGATCGAACCTAAATTCAAAAGTTCCCGCTGGAGGAAATGGAGGTAAATCACTCTCAGTTAAAGCAGGATCTATTCCATTAGTAGCAGTTTGATCTAAACCAACTGCAATATTTCTTGTCGAAGCACCGTTTGTCGCAGTAAAGTTGAGGGTTACTTGTGCCTGCGCATAAGTATTACTTATGGACAGAATAACAATCCCTATAAAGAATAATATTATTTTAATTTTATTTGTCATAAATATTTTTTTCCTTTATTTAATCTCGTAATATTTTTACGGAGAATGAATTTATAAAAAGTTTATCTGCTCCTTTTTCAGAAGCAGATAAACTATTAAAGATATTATTTCATCAGCATCATTTTTTTAACAGCTGAGAAATTATTAGAGCTTATTTCATAGAAATATAAACCTGAAGAAACATTAGTAGCATCCCAATTAACTGAATGTGAACCTGCACTTAAAGTAGAGTTTACTAGTTCTGCAACTTTTTGCCCTAAAGCATTGTAAACAGTAAGTTTAACATTGCTTGCCTCAGGAAGTGAGAACTTAATTGTAGTTGTTGGGTTAAATGGGTTTGGATAATTTTGTTCTAATGAGTATTCATTAGGTATAACATCTTCAACTGACCCAACTTTTAGTAAATTTGATTTAATATCTGCAAGTTGATAAGTGCTTCCGCTTTTAACAACTGCATTAATGATGCTTCCATCTATTGCATCTTCTAATCTTAAATCCAGACCTTCAACGCTGATTTCTACTGGATAGACAACACCGCTTAAATTGATTGTCTGATCTTTGGAATACAAGTTTTCAACAAATCTTTGAGATCCAAATCTAACGTCAAATATCCCAGCCGGCGGTACAGGTGGAAGATTAAACATATTCAAATCAGCAGATTCTTTAGCAACATATAGAGTATAATTCTGACCAGCAGCATCTTTTATTACGATTTTTCCCCAGTTGCCGCTAATTAAATTATTTTCCTGTTTGCTCAATGTTGGTGCATAAGAACCTGGTATAATTATATCAGCTGCAGCTGTTAGATTTATCCAGTAACCAAAACCATCTGTTAATACATCTACCGGGGTATAACCCTGACCAGGAGCATATTTATAAACTAAACCTGATTTTTTATTTTCAGGAACAGTTCTGATAAAATTAACATCTGCATCATATTCGTAACTGCCAATAAGATTCCAACCCGCAGCACCTTTATAAGGTATTCTAACAACTGACTCAGTATTAGCTAAGTTAACATTTGAATTTGCTGTTGATTTTAACCAATAACCTTCACCAGGTACTAATTCAGTAACTGGTAAGTAACCATTTTTAAAGGCAAATGCATCAGCAGCAGGATCTTTTGTTGTAAACACAGCACCTGGTGCCATATTTGGTCTGAGGCCAGGCACTGATATTAAATTCCAGTTACTTGCAATATTTGTTTGGAATGAGAATCTTGGATCAACTTCAACAGTAACAGTAGTAGCACCAGCTAAATCAGCAGCTATATCTGCCTGAGCAACTGATTTCATATTGATGTTGATCAGAGTACCAACTTTCAAATTCCATTTCCCTGGACCTAAAAGATTTGGGTCCCAACTTAATTTACCATTAGTTGTTCCTGGTTGGAGTTTTAGGGTATAAATAATAGGTGAACTGATTGTGCCTGTTGCTCTAAAGTCCGATACTGAAGTGATACCAGGATTTGGAAATTCAAGTCTAAAATCTATAACAGATGCAGGAGGTAGTGGAGGCAAATTAGATTCACCTAATGAAGCATCCAAACCGTCAGTTGCGTTTGGATGACGACCTAATACTACCTGGCGGGTTTCATTATTAGTATTTGTTAAGAATATTGTTGCTGTAAAGTCAGTAATATTATTAGCAACATCAAAGCCATATAATGTGGTTTGAGGATCATAGTTTGTCCAACCTCTGTCCCAGTTTGTATTTCCGTCAGGTCCAAATGCACCTACATAATTTACAACATCAAACCCGCTTAAGAGGGCGTCACTAAAGTTTGCAGCACCTATAAGGGGAGATCCTACTAATGGATTAAGACCCGGAGCATTAGCATTGAACGGAGATTTAAAGTTTACCTGATTTAGAGCAGAAGAGAATACTGTATTGTTTGAATTTGTAAACCAGGTAGCTGCTACAAATCCTGATGGAACTGTTCCAGTGGTAGTAACACTTTGGCTTCCATCTACAAAATTGTAACTGAACTTAGCATTACCATCTCTCATATCTTCCATAACTGTTGTACCATCGAGTATAATTCCGTGTGTATTATAACCCATAATAACAGAGTTAAAAATATTTTGACGGGTTTCTCTTCTTTGATGAACACCGTGGAAGTAATTGACGTCAAAGTTAGTGCCTGCAACATCAGTAATAGCTCTCTTAGGACCAATAGCAGTTATATTTGAATATACAGGAGCTGTTCTTGGTGTAGGTGTACCTGCCGCATTTTCATTATCTGATTCAAAAGCTTCACTTTTGCTTTGATCTGCTATTTGAGGATCTCTCCAGGATATACCATATTGAACTTTTCCTCTCCAACCAAAATCGCTGTCAAAATCATCATCTTTTGTTTTATAAGCAACTAAATATTTTGCATTTACTGTACCACCAAACCACTCAAAAGCATCATCAAGACCATAAGAGCATTGAACATGTTCTATGATTGTTCCGCTTCCAACTGAACCCATTGTTAAGCTATTAACTTCATTATTCGGTGATAGTTCAAATCCAGCGAATTCAATTCTTACGTACCTTAAAATTCCGCTGTTGTCTGAATCATCTGTACCACCGTGAAATTCTGTAGTAAGACCTTCAATGGCTACGTTTAAGCTTTGATTATTTGTGGCTTTACCAAGTAATATAAGTCCACCCCAATCGCCGGCAGCTCTCTGCCCAGCTGGTCTGGATGATGTAAATACGATTGGTTGATCTGGGGTACCATCGGCGATGATTTTAGACCCTCTTCTGATTACCAAACATCCACCTATTGTACCAACACCATTAGGAGCACCGAAAATTATAGTGCCTTTTTCAATTGTAAGTGTAGAATTGTTATCGACTGCTACTAATCCTGCAAGAAGATATTTTTTTGTATTGCTTAATTTCACATTAGTGTTAATAACACCAGCAGAGATAACGCTATCGTAAGGTGCTACATACTGTGCAAATGAGCTTTCGTTTAATACAAAAGCTATTATAACAGCAAATAAAAAAGCGAATTTCTTTATCATTTTCAAAATCCTTGTTTTTTTTAATAAAATATTGTTAGTTAGAGATAAGATTTTTTCTTTTTTTTAATTCATTACCTATCCTCCTTTCCTAAATGGGTTTAGCACTGATGAATTAAAGACGATAGCCAACACCAAACGTGTATTTGGTGTTGGCACTACTATTTCTTGTTACTATATCCCCCTCTTTAATTTCATAATTCTGAGCTAATAAATCTTTTACACCAATCTTTATTTCGAAATGATCCCCTAAATCCTTTGTAAAAACCAGGTCTATTAAATCCCTTGGCGTTTCAATCCAATCATCATTAAAAATGCTTGCTACCTGCACTATTCTTTCACCAAATTTATAATACATTATTGAGAGACCAGCCCCAAGAGAAATGCTTTTATAGTTCAAAGAGACATTAACAACATAAGGAGACTGACCTTCCATCCTTCTGATTCTATCAGGCACACCCTCATTAAATTCCTGCGTCTCAGACCAAAGACGAGTGTAATTAGCTGAAAGAGAAAAATTAGATAACGGTTTATATAATCGTCCGAGAGAAGTTCTAAGCTCTAATTCGAAACCCCAGTTTTTAGCAAATGGTCCGTTGATAAAAGTTCTAACGTTATTACCACTTGAAGCAAGGACTGTTTTCTCTATCGGATTTTGGATTTCTTTATAAAAAAGACTAAATGAATAAAGTTCACCTACATCAGGAAAAGTTTCAATTCTTAAATCATAGTTTGTGATCTTAGCCTCTCGCAGATCTATGTTACCACTAGTATTAGTTTGTTCCTGAAAATCGAAATAACTGAATGGTGCAACTTCTCTAAATTGAGGTCTGTTTAAAGTTTGACTATAAGAGGCTCTGATATTAGTTAATTCAGATACTTTATAAATCAGATTTATTGAGGGTAGCAGATTTGGATTAATATAATCCAAATTTAATGGTAAACCCGTTGTAAAATCTCTCGTTCTTATTCTGAGTATATAATTTTCATTTCTAACCCCAGCTATAAAAGAAAAATCCTGATTGAAAACTGAGAAAGGAAATTCAGTTAAAAAATAAAAAGCAAATATTTCATCACCTGCTGTATAATTATTCGTTGCGTTTTGATATTCGCCTATGGCTAAACCTCCATAATAGAAATTTTCTGGAGCAAATATCGAATCGATTCCATATCTTCTAAATGCCTGAACATTAAATGGATTGAGCATTCCAATCAATCTTGAGTTGAATGAACGGGAAGAATTTGAATATGCAAAACCACCTTTAAATTTTAATGTGTTAATCGGTTTTGTAAAATCAATATTATAAGATCTTCTGAATTCGCTTAAGTCAGAATAAAATCTTCCACCTTCTCTAAGAGATGGAGATGCCGGAAATGCAAATGTAAATTCATCTTCATTAGTGCTTCCGATAGGTCGGCCATAATAATATCTTCTGTAATCGGGTTCATCTCTATAAGTTTGCGAGTATGCAAAGCGCCAGTCTACGTTAAATCCATTGAGAATTGGGAAATAACTTTCTCCAGCCAATTGCCCGGAGTAAAGACTTCTTGAAACAAACCTTAATGCATTGGATTTTAAATTAGAGCTTCGATCAAATTGATCTCCTCTTAAAAAAAAGGTTTCATCATCGGCATCTTGTGTATAATTATTTTTAATTAGAATTTTATGAAAGTCAATTTTGTAACCAACGTTCGTAAGAATTCCCCAGTGAACATTTCTGGCATACTCATCCCCAGCCATATCAAATAAAAATCCGTCGGAAGCAAGATCTCTTGCAATAAGTGAATTGATTTTATAATCATCCCTGTATGTTAAGGAGAATATTACCCCTAATGTATTATTTAATATCTGATAATTGTTTCCAAATGATAGAGTTAAAGCCCGATTAAGAGGGGCTTTTTTCTGGATGTTTCCCCATTTATTACTAAACATTTTTGCAAAAATGTAAAGAGAATCATCAAATCTTGTATAAGGTGCAAGATTATCCGGTAAACCCTCGGGCAAAGCTCTAGTACCGTCATCAATACCTAAGAAATCTGTTGAACCTCCTTCGTAGCCAATAAAGGTTTTAGTTGATGTGTTATTTGTATATGATGTAGTATAACTTAAGCCTAAAATCAGGCCACTAGGAAAATCAAAAGTATTAACTTTAACTAATCCACCAGCAAAGTCACCAGGTTCATCGGGCGTAAACGACTTAACTACTACTGTATTCTCAATCAGATTTGAAGGAATTAAATCAAAAGCGAAGTCTTTTTTGTCTGGTTCTGTTGAAGCTAAAGGTGAGTTATTTAGAAGTGCGCTACTGTATCTTTCACTTACACCTCGTACAAAAATAAACTTGTTATTTACTAATGTAATGCCAGGGACTCGCCTTAATGTTTCAGCCGTGTTAGAATCATTTGTTCTTTTAATTATTTCTGCGCTAATTCCATCTTGTATCTGATTGGATTTTTTTCTCTGATTAAGAAGTGCAGACTCATAATTTTTTGAAGCATCGCCTAAAACAAGAACTTCCTCAACTAAAATTGCCTCTGATTTCAAGGCTATATCTAAAGTTGTAGTTTTGCCTTTTATAATTTCTACATCTTTTATATACGTCTTTGAATAGGATATGTACGAAGTAATTACTGTATAAATACCTTGTGGTATATTTTTTAAGAAGTATATACCTTCAAGGTCTGTTGCAGCGCCAAAAGTTGTACCCTCAATTAATACATTTGCTCCAATGATGGGTTCACCAGTCTCAATATCGATAATTTTACCAGTTAATCCACCAGTGTCTTGAGGTACAATAATTTGAGTAAATAAAAGCAAAGCTGATATAAGGAAAAAGAAGCCAGTAAATTTTTTCACAAATGCCCTCTTACTAGTTTTAAAGTTCCTGGTGAAATCTAATTAAGTACTATTATCATACTATTACTTCCAAATTATCTAATGGTTACAAATTCATTAAGCATTTGTTAATTCTATTTTGTTTCAAAAAATGAAAAATGATATTCGTTTAGCAGTGGAAAACCATTGGATAATTCAAAAATAATTTTCTGCATAGCGGACGTGAATCTATCAGGATTAGATTATTGCAGTATTACCGGCGAGTTACTAAACGATAAAATAAATATTAAGGGAGTGTTAAAAGTTTAACAAACATTTTTCCAACGTATGATTTGAAGATCAGCCGTTGTTATAATATCAGATTGTTGGAATTAGTCTATTTTATTGAAATAAACTTTCAATTAAAGTAGCTAACCCCATATAAAAAAACAATCTGGCTTTATATATACCTAAATATTCTTTAATTAAATTTAATCTAATGATAATGCAAGATTAAAATTCATTTGCGTTGTGTTTATTATTTTTATGTTAAAATAAACACAGAATTAATAAGTTTTTAAGTATATGATTAAAACGTATTTTCTTTTTCTGCTTTTAATATTATTCATTCAAGTATTTCCAAAAAATGATTCTATCATTACCTCAAAGTCTGCAAATGAGAATGTTTGGCATCAAGATAAAACCTGGTATCTGTGGCAAGGATTTTCAAATCTTTTTGTATTTAATGATTCACTTTACTGTACTTATGGTAAAAATATTTTTGAATCCTATTTAATTGTAAGGAGAGACAGCGTTCATTATTATCAATGGTTTCCAGTATTCAAAGGCTCATTTCTGAAAATCCTAGTAGATAAGGATTCTGTTGAAGCATGGACAAATGAATCGTATGCAAGATCATTTGATTTAATTAACTGGCAAAATTATCCAAATCAAAATAATGACCTTTCTTGGTCAGCTACCAGATGGAGAGACTTTTCAGTCTGGGGATTAGAGGAATACGGGAGAAGCGGAGTAATATTTGTTAAAGGAGATAGTTTAATATTTGAAGAGATTGAATCTGGAATTGATGTTTATTCTTTGGCAGTTGATAAAGATAATATTATTTATGCTGGTTTATCTAACAATAAAATATACTTAAAGAAAAAAGAATATTCTAAATGGATATTACACAGAGAATTTGATAACCCTGGAGCAAAATTAAGAATGTTAAAATTCATAAACCTAAATGAATATGCTGGGTCTAATAAATTGTACTTAAATGGAAATGAAATCAAAGATTGTTCACCATCAGAGATCATTTATTATAATGGATGTTATTTTCTATCAACATTTGATCAGGGAGTTTTTATAAGTAGTGATGGATATAACTTTGAAGCTTGGAATGAAGAGCTTACTAATTTGAACGTTAGAGGGATTGCTATCTATCAAAACAAATTATTTGCAGCAACCTCAAATGGAATATATTTTAGAAATTTACCTGAAATTAACGAAGAATCCTGGTAAATAATTTTCAATCGATGAATAAGTAAGAAAGACAAGATATCAAAACTTTACTAATTCATTATAAATAAGTGCATCCCTTAATTACAATTCTATTTGCTAACAATTTCTTATTCATTTCTTAACATTCTGTTAAAATTGAATATATATTTTCTTTGCAACAATTATAAACTATATGCAGCAAATTGATATTAATAAAGTTCTTACCAGTGGAAATAAAGATTATTTTACAAAATTACCTGGATATTTGAGAAGTCTGTTAATTATTTTGTTAAGTAAATTACTGAATCTCAAAGAAATCAATAAAATAATAACATTATTCAACTCAAAATCAGGTGTAGATTTTATTGATGAAATATTTGAATATCTGGACATTTCTTACATTGTGTCAGCCAAAGATAAACTAAAAATTCCCAGTGAAGGTAAGCTTATAGTTGTTGCAAATCATCCTTTAGGTGGAGTTGATGGTTTAATTTTACTAAAACTAATCTCTGAGATACGTCCGGATGTAAAAATCATTGTAAATGATATCTTACTTAATATTGATAATCTAAAAAATCATTTTATTCCATTTGATATATTTTCAGGTAAAGCACAGCGCTCAAATATTGAAAGAATCTATGAATGCCTTAATAATAATGAAGCGATAATTATATTTCCCGCTGGTGAAGTATCTAGATTTGGTATTTCAGGTATTAAAGATGGAGAATGGAAAAAGAGTGTTTTACAGATAGCTAAAAAATTTAAAGTACCTATTCTTCCTGTCTTTGTTCACGGAAGAAATTCTCTCTTCTTTTATTTTATCTCCCTTATCAATAAAAAGCTCTCTATGTTTCTCTTATCACGAGAGCTATTAAACAAGAATAAAATATTAAAGCTAAGTATTGGAAATCATATCCCTGCAGAAGCATTTGAAAACAGATATTATAAAACAAATACTCAAATAAAACTTTTAAGAAAGCATGTTTATTTAATTGGCAAGGGCAAAAAAGGAATTTACGAAAGTGAAAAAAATGTTATTCATCCCCTGCCCCGCAAAGCACTAAAGCAGCAATTGTATAAAAGTAAAGTTTTAGGATTAACAAATGATAGAAAAAAAATATTTCTAATTGATTCTTATACCGCACCTGATGTTCTTAAAGAAATAGCGCGCTTAAGAGAAATTACTTTTAGAAAAGTTGCTGAAGGCACAGGAAAGAAAATGGATCTGGATAAATATGACGCCCATTACAAACACATTGTTTTATGGGATGAACAAGAATTAGAGATTGTTGGATCTTACAGAATTGGAATTGGTAAAACGATAATGCAAACACTTGGTGTTTCAGGTTTTTATACAAGTGAACTATTTAATCATTCGTTAAAGTTTAATGATATTCTCTTTAATTCTGCAGAGATGGGAAGAAGCTTTGTGCAATCAAAATATTGGAATACTTCAGCACTCGATTATCTTTGGCAAGGTTTGGGTGTTTTCTTAAGAGATAATCCTGATGTAAAATATCTATTTGGAGGAGTAAGTTTATCAAAAACATATTCAGAAGAAGCAAAAAAAAATATAATCTATTTTTACAACAAGTGGTTTGGCGATAATAGTAATTTATCTTCAGCTAAAAATAAATTCATAATACCTTCAAATGATATCTCCGAACTGCAAAAATTTTATTCTACCAATGATTATAAAGCAGAATTGCTTAGTTTAAAAAATTATCTAAAGCACCTTGGATATACTATCCCAACCCTTTACAAACAATATGCTGAACTTTGTGAACCCGATGGAATTAAATTTTTAGACTTTGCTATTGATCCTGAATTTAATAATTGCGTAGATGCTCTTATACTTGTTGAGGTTGCTAAAATAAAACCTTATAAAAAGGAACGATATATCATTAATCCGAAATCAAAGTCTGTTAAAGAAAAAGTACTTGAAATGGAGTTACATTAAAATTTTCCAAAACTGTTTAATGAAAGTAGATATGAAATTTGCACATATTTCCGATTTACATGTTAATAATTATTTCCGTCATTCACACTTTAAGGAAGTTAAAGCGATCTTAAAGTTTTGCAAATCAAACGATGTGGATCACATTTTAATTACAGGAGATCTGACCGATAACGCATCGGAGTTAAATCTGCAGATACTACAAAAGTCCCTTGCAAAATATGGTTATGAAAGCAGCAGCAGATTATCTGTAGTTCCCGGTAATCATGATATCTTTGGCGGGCTGCAGAAGGCAGAGGATATATTTACATTTCCGGATCGATGCAGGCAGACCAATTATGAGTCGAAAATTTCAAATTTTAATAAAATATTCAGTAAATCTTTTGAAGATTGTATTTATACCGGCAAAAATAATTTATATCCGTATGCTAAATTGATTAATGGAGCACTAATTATCGGAATTAATTCAAATGCATATTATTCTATTATATCAAATCCTTTTGCATCGAATGGAGAAGTATCGACTGAACAGTTTTTGGAGTTAGAATATATTTTAAAGGAATATGGGAAATTAGTTAAGTTTAGAATCATACTTATTCATCATCATTTTAATAAGATTAAAAATAATTCCGGTGTATCATCCGCGGGCTTATGGCAAAATATTGAAAAACAGACAATGAAATTACGAAAGAAGAAAAGACTTATTTCTTTGTTTAAAGAGCACAATATAGATTTGATTCTTCATGGGCACTTGCACTCAACTCAAACTTATGAAAGAAAAGGGTTGATATTTATTAACTCAGGAGGTTCAGTAACAGATGTCAATACAAATAAATTAAAGTTTAATATTATAACTATAGATAAAAGCTCAATCAAAACCGAGATATATAAAATTTCTGTTCAGGATAATCAAAATGCAGCAAAAGTTAAATCAGTCCCAAATGATGAAAGAATTCCTCTTCTTGAACAAGTTGTTTAATAAAAATAAATCCTTCCATTCAAATACCCCCAAAGTTCATTTACATTTCAAAAGTTTGATTTGTTGTTTCTATATCGTTAGTTTCCAAGAAAAATATTTTAAAACTGATGATCAGAATAGGTACTTGCAGCTGGAAATATGATTCCTGGAAATCTATTGTATATCCGGAAAAGAAAAACTTTAATTATTTAGAAGAGTATTCCAAACATTTTAATACCGTTGAAGTTGATCAATGGTTCTGGTCTCTATTCGATTCAGGAAAAATTCTTTTACCAAAAGAGAGCGATGTAAAAAATTACACCGATTCTGTTCCAGATGATTTTAAGTTTACGATTAAAATTCCCAACAGCATAACATTAACTCATTATTACAATAAGAGTAAATCAACAGCTTTAAAACCAAATCAATTTTTTCTAAGCTCGGAGTTATTTGAAAAATTTTTAACATCGATTAAACCGATGAAGAGTAAAATCGGAGTATTGATGTTTCAGTTTGAATATCTTAACAAGCTAAAGATGAGTCGACTAACTGAATTCATAGACCGATTTGAAGGCTTTAAAGACTCATTAGATAAGAAATACAAGTACGGTATCGAGTTAAGAAATCCAAACTACCTGAAAAAACCATTCTTTGAGTTTCTGGAAAGAAATAAGCTTGTAATGGTTTTTCTTCACGGATATTATATGCCTCCTATCTGGAATGTATTTAATGAGTTTAAGGAATACGTAAATGATACAGTTGTAATAAGATTACACGGACCGGACAGAAGCGGAATTGAAGAGAAAACTGGCGGCATATGGAATGAAATAATTGAACCAAAAGATGATGAGCTTGATAAGATTTCGGAAATAGTAAATTATCTAAACAGCAAAAAAGTGGATGTTTATGTAAATGTTAATAATCACTATGAAGGCAGCGCTCCGTTAACGATAAAGAAATTACGAAATAAACTTTAATAAATAAACCGATGGATAATGCGGAAATGATTAATTGACGCTAAAGTTTACTTCAATTTTATTATATCGTAAATGGAAGTCTATTTATGCTTAATGTTATAAGTTGATTAATAGATTTAATTATTCTATTTTTCAAAAAGGTAACCAGTAAACTTATCCACAGATCATTTCTGGGTGCATCAAAGATGAAAAATTCAAAATTCTCGTTGAATTATTGCTTAAATTTCTTTGAACTACCCAATCCCTTTATCAAGAATAAGAAATTAATAATAAACTTCAACTCCTTCCTACTTAATTACTTTAATATTAAAATTTTTATATCAATACTAAGCTTTTCATTAATTCTAACCTCGAATTTACAATCACAAAGTTGGAAATTTGTGGGTGGGCCTAAAGAAGAAATCTCATACGACGTAATTTTTACAAATTCCGGAAGACTCATTTGTTCAGCACAAAAGGGAATTTTTGTATCTGATGATCTCGGAAATAGCTGGACCCAAAGTAAATTTACAGGGGTATACAAAGGTATATATAAATTTACGGAGCGAAAAAACGGTAATATAATTGCTGTAGCGGGTAATGGCATTGTTGTAAGTTACGATGAAGGAGAAAGTTGGAATATTATTTATGAAAATTATTCAATTAATACTGATATTTATGTATGTGAATCACCAATTAATTATGCACTATATTTTGTAGCTGGTAATAGCATTTTCAAAAGCACCGACGATGGATTCAATTGGGATATAGTATTTAGCAGTAACTATTTGATCTATAGTTGTGCAATTGATAATTCAGGAAGAATATTTTTGGGTTATGAAAAGGGGCTAATAACAAGTAATGATGACGGTCTGTCATTTTATCCATACAAGCTGGGCGAATATGTAGTAAGTGGATCTGGAGTTAAGAATATTCACATCTCTTCTTCTGGTAGTTTATTCTTTGAAGTGAATAATTTTAATCATATTATCATTGCTACATACGACGAAGGCGGTACTGTGAATTCAATAACAGCAGATAAAAATGGTGGTATACTTGCTATTACATTAAACAATGAAATGATTTACTCCTCGGGCTCTTGTTTATATTTATATAATCAATTTACCAAGGATAGCCGGTGGTTATCTTGCCCTTACTTCTTAGACGGTCAGTTTTCAAAAAAAATAATAACTTTTGATAAGCATTGGATTGGAAATTTTAATAGGTATGGCTTGTATTATTCTTCAAATGGCGGCACAAGCGGGGACGAAATATCAAATGAGGGCAATTATAAATATTGTTTATCTTTAGAAATTTTAAATGATAATAAAATATTTGTTAGTACTTTTAATGGTCTTTATCAATCGATCGATGACGGAAGTAGATGGAAAAGAAAAGAGCCAGAAATTTTAGATTCATATTTTTATGATATTAACAAACTACAGAATGGTGGATTGATTGCTTACGGACCATATGGCTCATTTATTGCTAACGGTGCAAACTCTTATTGGATTCAGTTAACAGATTTAAGCAATGTAGATGCTCAATTTATTAGTAAAAAGGGAGTGATATATACAAATAATGGAATTAATGGTATTTACAAATCATATGATAACGGCATGAGTTGGATAGAGTCGAATGGAAACCTTTCTCCAGGCAGTATTTACAGTTTTGGCGAGGGAATTAATAACCGGATTTTTGTCGCAACTGCTTCACAGGGAATGTATTTCAGTGATGATGAAGGTTTAAATTGGATAAAAATTTATTCTTCAAATATTAGTAATAGAAAAGTTTACTGTTTCTCATTTTATTCCGATACAGTATATGCTGGCACTGACCAAGGTGTGTACTTTAGTACGGATAACGGAATAAACTGGCAAATCTTAATACACACTTATGTCAGTGTTAAAAAGCTTCTTTCCGCTCCCAATGGAGACTTAATATCACTTACGAATAAAACTATTTATCTTTATTCACGGCACCATCGGATTTGGAAACCTTTCAACTTTGATATGGAAGACAGAATTATAACTGATTTAGTTTTTGATAAGTATTATAGATTATTTGTTACTACTGATTTAGGCTTATACCGAAATGATTATTATATATCTAACTCTCTATCCTTATTTCCAGAGGATAATTCGTTAATTTCTTCTCATAAATTACAATTTAATTGGAGTGTACATCCATTTGCAAATAGCTATCATCTGCAAATCTCTACTGATAGTACATTTAGTAGTTTAGCTGTTAATGTAGATTTGATAACAGATACCTTTATGGTAGTTGAATCTTTGAGGTATGCTTCAACTTATTATTGGCGCATAAAAGCTAATTTGGATATTAATTCAGATTTTTCTGAAATTTATAAACTTCAAATTCTTAACCCGAATTCTTTTATATTAAGACAAAATTACCCAAATCCCTTTAATGCATCCACAAATATTATATTTGATATCCCTGTCAAATCCAGAATTAAAATCAATGTGTATAATATATTAGGAGAATTGATTCAGACCCTCACAGAAAATCAATTTGAACCTGGTTCATATATTATTATCTGGAACGCAGAAAATTTATCTAGTGGAATTTATTTAATGGTTTTGGAAACAAGTGGATTATTCATAACAAACAAAGCAGTATTAATAAAGTAATCAGTTTCATATCAGTATTATTTCTAATCCGACTTTTATTGGTTCTGGTGCCTGTTCGTCCAATTAAAAAAACGCTGTTTGTTTAATCAAATGTTGCCCTTCTATAAATTTATATTATTTTTATTCAGATAGTAATAAGCGATTTAAAGAATATTTTTCGTAAAAATATTTTGAAGGGTGACTATTAATTCATTTTCAGAATCTGGAGACATCAAAATAATTTATAAGGATTATAATAAGTTTAATAATAAAAAAAGCTGAAAACTTTCGATTTTCAGCCTTTTTGCGTGGGCCCAGATGGACTTGAACCACCGACCCTCTGATTATGAGTCAGATGCTCTAACCAACTGAGCTATGGGCCCAAAATTTTGCGCTCAAAAATAGTATTTAATATCTCTTAAATCAAGATGGGATTGAATGCTAAATAAACTTTACAGGCTTTAAAACTAATTAATTTACCTTTAAGCTGTCGACAATTTTATCTTTTTCATATTTGACGATAGAAATCAAAGTTCCTGACGTATCAAAGTTTTTCCATTCACCGTTTCTTTTCCCGTCGTTAAACATTCCTGTTTCAGCAATTATTCCGTTTGGGTAGAACCAGTTCCATAAACCAACCGGAAGATCATTTTCAAAGGTGCCTTCGGTTTCCAAACTTCCATCAACTCGATAATATTTCCACATACCCGTGTTTTTATTATCCAGCATTTTACCCTGCATTTGAACTTTGCCATTTGGGTAGTAAATAATAAAATCACCATTCCTTATTCCGTCAGTCACTTCATACTCGATTGTTTGATCTAACATTCTAGATTTGTGTCTGCCTGAGTATGGAGTAGTTGAAAGTGAATCCTTGAAAAGTATTCCATCTCTTAAAACCAATGGGGCGGAAATTTTTGAGTCAGTGGATTTTTTTGAGCAGGAGAAGGAAAAAATAAGTGCAGATATAAAAGCAAAGATTAGAAAACTATTTACAATTTTTCTCAAATTATTTTCTTTCAATTTTATGGTAGAAATCCAGGAGTTTATTTTTAGTATCAAGTAAATCCTGAGAAATTACTTTTACTTCACCCAAAACAGGCATAAAGTTAGTATCACCGTTCCAGCGCGGTACAATGTGGAAGTGAATATGCTCTTCAATTCCGGCTCCTGCAACTCTGCCAATGTTTGCTCCGATATTGAATCCGTGCGGACCAAGAATTTCACTTAAAGCCATTTTTGCAAGCTTAAGTTTTTCAAACATTTCGTAGGTTTCTTCTTTAGAGAGATCTGATAATTCCCCTGTGTGAGTAAAAGGAACAATCATTAAGTGACCGTTATTATAGGGATAAAGATTTAATACCGTAAAAGTATTTAAACCTTTATCCACTAAAAGATTCGACTGATCTTTTGGATCAAGATCCTTCATCTGACAGAAAATACATTTAGATTTATCTGAGTCAGATTTGAAAGATTCAATATATTTTGATCTCCACGGAGACCAAAGCTTATCCATATTTTGTTTCAGAATAAAATTTTAATCTTATTTATTTTCTTCTTCACGTGATTTGTTGTATTCTTCAATAACCTTCTGTTCAACATCTTTGGGCACTTCTTCATAGTGTGAGAATTTTCTTCTATGAACACCGCGTCCCTGAGTTAAACTTCTTAACTGTGAAGAATACTTGTATAATTCAGCTAAAGGAACATTTGCTTTGATAATCTGGAAATGTCCATCCGAATCCATACCAAGAATTTTTCCTCTTCTGCTGGAGATATCTCCCATTACATCACCCATATATTCATCCGGTACGATAACTTCAACTTCATATATTGGTTCCAGTAAGCATGGTTTGCACTCAAGGAATCCCTTCTTAAAACATTGAATTGCAGCTAGCTTGAATGACATTTCATCAGAATCAACATCGTGATATGAACCGAAGTGAAGTGTTACTTTTACATCTACAACCTTATTGCCGGAAAGAACACCTTTATTCATGATTTCAACGATACCTTTTTCAACAGCGGGAATGAATCTTCCGGGAACTACACCACCAACTATTGCATCAACAAATTCGAATCCTGCACCTCTTGGTAATGGTTCCATCTTAAAGTGGACGTGACCGTATTGTCCTCTTCCACCGGACTGCTTTTTATGTTTGTATTCAACATCATCAACACGTCCTTTAATTGTTTCTCTGTAGGGAATTCTTGGTTCAACCAGATCTACTTCAACTTTGTATCTTTCTTTTAATCTTTTGGCAGCCAATGATAACTGAAGTTCTCCCTGACCTGAAATAATTGTTTGCGAGATTTCAGGATCGTAAGTAACAAAGAATGACGGATCTTCTTCGTGCAAGGAATGTAAACCGGATGCAATTTTATCTTCATCACCTTTAGCTTTAGGGAGAATAGCACTTCTGATTACCGGCTCGGGAAATTCTATCGGTTTAATTATTACAGAAAGATTTTTTGTTGCGAGTGTGTTATTTGTATGAGTGTCTTTTAATTTAACAACAGCAGCAAAATCACCTGCAAGCACCTGAGAGATTTCTTTTCTGTTACGTCCGTTTAAGACTGAAAGCTGACTCAATCTCTCAACTTTATTGTTAGCTTCATTCAATAAGTCCATACCGGCTCTAACCGTACCAGAAAAAACTTTGAATAGTGAAAGTTCACCAACGTGTTGTTCAGAAATTGTTTTAAATACAAATAAAACAGGTTCGCCTTTGGGATCAGGTTTTACAATCACTTTATTTGTAGTACCTGCCATAATAGCTTCTTCCCCACCACGTTCTGCAGGAGATGGGAAATAAGAAGCAGCAAAATCAAGAAAGTTATTAATTCCGATTGCGCGTGCGGCAGATGTTGCAAAAACAGGAGTTAAGCTTCTGTTAAGGATAGCAGCTTTTAATCCTGTTTCGATATCACTTTCGGATAATGAACCTTCCTCAAAATATTTATTCATCAGTTCTTCATTAGTTTCAGCAATTTTTTCGATCAACTTTGTGTGATATTCTTCTGCTTTTGCTTTAATGTCAGCAGGAATTTCAGTTTCAGTAACTTTACGTGATCCTGCTTCACCGTAAGTGTAAGCTTTCATTTTCAGCACATCAATAACTGTGTTAAAAACAACTCCTTCAGTCTGAGGGAAAGTTACGATTACAGCTCCGTTTGTTAATCGTTTTTTAGCCTGCTCAAAAGTTTCCAAAAAAGATGAATGCTCGTTATCAACTTTGTTAATGATGATGGCTGAAGGAAGTGAAAATTCATTAACAAACTTACCGGTTACTTCGCTGCCAACTTCAACACCCTCTGCTGCTTTAAGAACCATAACAGCTGTATCACAAACTTTCATAGCAGATTTAACATCACCAATAAAATCAGAATAACCCGGTGTATCAAGTATATTTATCTTCTTGTTATTCCACTCGATATGCATAAGAGATGTTGAGATGGAAATTTGTTTTTCTATTTCATTGGAAGTATAATCAGAAACTGTGTTGCCTTCGAGCACGTTACCAATTCTGTTTATTTCTCCGGCTGTAAACAACAGCAATTCGGATAGAGAGGTTTTGCCACTACCACCGTGACCAATTAATGCAATATTACGTATTGATTCGGGACCATATTCTTTCAAGGGATTCCTCCTAAAAAATTAAAGGTGAGATTAAAAAACTTTTACTTATTCCTGAAGTTTCTCCAAAATGTTTCAACTCCTTTACCAACAGCCTGTAAGTTTTGAACCAGAGGCATTACAGCATCTTCAAATCCGCTACGTATTTTCGATTCCAGATGTAAAATTTTATCAGCACGCTCTCTCAAATCACTAACAATAGATTTAAGGATACTAATTTGGGATTTAGTATCGTTAGTAAGTTGATTGAGTTTATCTGAAAGTTCTAGGGTTGATTGAATTAGCGGTTTAAGATCGGAAGATAATTCTTTGATGTTATCGTTTATTGATTGCACTGATTTAACTATTTTGTGAAGATAGTAAATCAGTGCAATACAAAGTGCAGATGCAGATAATAACAAAAGGCCGGTAAGTATTTCTGTTATTTGCATAAAATTAGCTAAGAGTTTTTAGCTTCCTTATATGCATCTATGCCAGCTTTGATTGATGATTTCAATCTGTCAGCTTCTGTTTCAACTTTTTCTTTGCCGCTCTGATACACCTCGGATGTTTTAACTTTTGCATCTTTGAATATTTTTTCAGCATCTTTCAAAATATCTTCTGATTTCTGTTTTGCATCGTGAATTATTTTTTCTGACTTTTTCTTGCCTTCATTAATCAATTCTCGGGCTTTATCTTTTGCTTCCGACAGATATTTTTCAGCTTCATCAAAATATTCTTCGGATTTTTGTTTTATATCGGCTCTCAATTCTTTACCACTTTTAGGAGCAGTCAGCAGAGCAATTATAGCTCCTACAGTGCCACCAGCCAAAAATCCGATCAAAAAACCTTTTGCAAGATTATTATTATCCTGTGCCATACTTAAACTCCTTTCATTTGATAATTAACTATCAAAATATATCAATACATCGTCCTAAAATCAAGAAAATACGTAGTTTACAATGCTATTTTAGATGTAAATCAGATAATAGGAAGGTAAAAATTTCAGACCAATTTAAATAAATAATTTTTAGAAGATTTTTGAGAGAAATATGGAGTTAAAATGCTGCCCTTGATCACTCAACGTTTTGTTCTAGAAGTATTTCTCCAAATCGTTTTTTATACATCATTACACTGATTACACCAACCAGAACTGCAAACCATAAAGTAACTACTCTTACTATAAAAGTTGCAGCAAGTGCATCATTATTTGAAAGACCATTGTTTATCAATAATAAAGTCAAAGATCCTTCAGTTACACCTATTCCGCCGGGAAGCATTGAAACTGCACCAATTATTGTTGAGAAGCTGTAACTAAAAAACGCCCAGAATAAATTTATATCAGTCTGATAGTTGGTTAAAATCAAATAAAAGCCGACACATTCAAATCCCCACGAAAAGATGCTTAGTGCTGTCATAGAAACGAGAGATTTGAAATTAAAAAGAACAAAAGATGAATCGTAAGCATTTTTAATTTTTTGCAAATGACTGCTGAGATATTTAATACGTGAAATCTTATTAAGCATAGTATCTGCAACTTTTTTATTTGTCAGGATAGAAATCAGGGAAAGAAGTATTAATAAGATTATCAGTGTAACTGATTTTCCGTAATTAAAATAATATGCTCCAATTAGTGCTATTAATGTGAGTGATAAAAAATCGGTAGCACGTTCAGCAAATATGATCGGTGCCGTTTTGCTAATTGATGTTCCGTTCACTTGCTTAACAAGATAGGATTTAAGCAATTCCCCAAATTTGCCAGGTGTAACGCTCATAATTAAACCTGACATAAAGATTGAGAAAGAGTCTTTGATGTTCAAATTAACTTTAATCAATCGCAGATAATATTGCCATTTAAAGAATCTGCTAAAGTAATTCCCAAGTGATAGTACGAGTAGCAAGGGTATAAACAGCCAGTTAAAATTTCTGAATGACTCAACTACTTTGTTAAAATCAAGATAGATAGTAAGAATAAGGTAAACAAGTGCAGCTATCGCTATTGAAAGAAGAATTCTCTTTTTAATTTTTTCAAACAAATTAAATAATCCTTAATAAAGCGTAATAAAGTCTGGATAAAGGCAAGCCAACGACATTATAGTAACAGCCATTTATTTTTTTAATAAATACTGCTCCAAAATCATCCTGAATACCGTACGCACCAGCTTTATCCATTGGACTGCCGCCGGAAATATATTCTTTAATTTCCTGATCAGTCAGCTCTCTGAAAGTAACTCTGGTTTTTTCCAGTTCCGTGATCAATTTATTATTACTGAAATTATAAATTGAGTATCCGGTGTAAACAGTATGGGTTTTACCACTTAATGTTTTAAGAATACGATAAGCATCTTTCTTACTAACAGGTTTACCAATAATATTTTTATTTAAGACAACTATTGTATCTGCAGTTATTACAATTCCTTTATTTACCTTTTTCTTTGCAAGATTCATTTTTTCTTTTGATAATCTTAAAACAGCTTTTGAAGGAGATTCATTTGGATGAACAATTTCATCCATCTCTACACTAAAAGATTTAAACTTAAGATTTAATTGTTTCAAAAGTTTTCGCCTTCTGGGAGATTTAGAGGCAAGATAAATTGGAATTGAAGAATCAATCATAAATTTTTTTTACTTTAGTTCCGGGAAAGTAATGATTTAAAATTACTGAATAGTTAATACCCTGTTTTGATTGTCCGATTGCACCCCACTGGCAAAGTCCCACACCGTGACCATTCCCCTTCCCTGAAATGATTACAGAATTATCATTTTGTAAAGTTATATTGAACATAGTACTTCTTAATAGAGATTTACCGTCAGAGGATTTTATTATTGATCTCATATTATTTCCAACCAAAACAACAGATTTTGATTTACCATTTTTATCAGTTAATATTATTTCAAGCTCATTAACTCTTCCGGATTCAAATCTTGAATTTACATTTACGTTTTTGATTCTGTAGTTTTTATCAGAAATTAGTTTTGCATCGTAAAGACGGGATAATAATACTTCTTCTGAATAGGATTCTTCCCAGCTGAATCTTGGAGAAATCGAGCAGTAAGGTTCTTCGCCATCTGCTATGCTTTTAAGATAAGGCAGACCTGAAGAAGAAAACACATTTTTAACATCTTCAGTAAATCCTCCGCAGGTTGAAGAGTAAAAAATTGTAGCCGGCTCATCATTAAAAGTTAAAAGCAGTCCACGGGTTTCATCAACAATTGAATTGGAGTATTCGGATTCACCATCAACTCCGCCATAAACCTGATCACGCACATCAGTAAAAACATCAAAATATTTTCTGCCGGATGATAATTTGTTATAGGCATAAGTTCTTACACAAATTGAAAATGCTTTCAACGCTTCATAATTTTCTCTGCCTTTACCAAGGGGCATTTCCTTTGTGATTACACCTTTCACATAATCTTCGAGAGAAATTTCATTAACTAATTTTATAACAAAACCGGAGGAAAATATTTTAATCCTTCCCCTGTATTTTCTTGCGTTAAATTTAATGATATTATCTTCCTGTGCACCTGTTAAATAAAAAGTATCAGAATAAAATATTTTATCCGAAATCCTTAATTGTAAATTTTCATTTGTTGATGTAAAAATAATTTTATTACCCGATCTGACCTGAGCAAATTTTCTGGTTTTATCAGAAATGTAAATTTCATCATCTACATTTATTTGCATTTCATCATTTTTTTCAGATAATAAAACCCTTATTGTATTGGAAGAAACATAAACTTCCTCAGTTTTATCTGATGTAAATCTTTTTGAGCTTGAACAACCAAAGAAAATTGCTACTAAAAAAAGAGTTATCAGAAAAGGGTTAAGAAAAAAATGATTGACTTTTATTAAGGATGACTTGAAATGAAGGATGTTCACATCAATTAACGGAACATGGCTTTTATACTGCCCCACGTTCTCTTTACACCGGAAATATTATGTGAAACAGATGCTTCTTCTATTGATGCAACCTGACCATTTTTATCAACTATCTTTATCTGATAAGTAAATAAAATATCATTTGCTTTATAAGCATTCTGATCTACATAAGTGTAATAGGAATTGTTCCCTTTGGGCTGAACTGTGGCAATTTCGATGTACGGACTTTGAGGTGTTTTTCTAAGTATTGCGAAGTGACTAACATTATTCTCTTCCAATGTTTTCCACTCAAGCTTAACATCATCTGATTCACTTCTTGCGTGGAAAAATTCTATGTATGCCCCTGCGTAAACAGTTGCAAATAGTAAAAGACCGAGAATTATTAGTGATTTTTTCATATCTCTAGCGGAAATATATTCCCATTATTTAATATTGTCAAGAAATTTCTTTAAAAATAACGTTAAGTTTACATACCTGTAATCAGAAGTTTAACAGGATTAAACTTATAAAAATTCAATAAATCAAATAGATTTTATGACAAATTGGAAAAGAAACCTATACGTAATGTGGATCTGTCAGTTTTTGGCTATGATTGGAATGAGTGCCATTGTTCCATTTTTGCCTCTTTTTGTAAGAGATCTGGGAATAACCAACATTGATGAAACTTCAAAATGGAGCGGTCTTGTTTTTGCCGGACCATTTTTCGTATCCTTTTTTCTATCCCCGGTTTGGGGAAACCTTGGTGATAAATACGGAAGAAAGTTAATGACAATCCGCGCCATTTTTGGATTAGGGTTAGCACAACTTTTAATCGGATTTTCTCAGGATATAAATCAATTATTTATTGGTAGGTTATTGCAAGGAGCACTCAGTGGTTTTTTGCCCGCTGCAATGGCTTTAATTGCCTCAAACACTCCCGAGGATAAAACGGGATATGCACTTGGAATTTTACAATCATCTACCGCGGCTGGCACTGTGCTGGGTCCTCTCTTTGGCGGTATTATCTCTGATCTTCTTTCATTCAGGGCTGTTTTTTTTGCAGTTGCTGGCTTGTTATTCTTAGTTGGCATAGCAATAATAATATTTGTGAAGGAAGAAAATTTTGAAAAAAGAAAAGAAAACTTATCTATGATTGAAAATTGGAAATATGTTGTATTTAACAAAATATTTTTGATCCCTTCAATTTTAATTATGCTTACTGCTCTTGGGATTTCATTCGTCAGACCAATTTTCGTTTTATATATAGAAACTCTTGAAATCAACAAGAATTTTCTACCAACAATTACAGGTGCACTTTATAGTATTGTTGGAATATTTTCAATTTTTTCTGCGTATTGGTGGGGTAAAAAAGTAGAAACATTTGGATTATCAAAATCTATAATGATGGCTGCTCTACTAACAGGGTTGATGTACATAATGCACTTTGTAATTTCCAATCCATACTACCTAATTCCAGTGCGTACAATTTTAGGATTTGGTTACGGCGCTTTACTTCCTTTGCTCTTCACAGCCATCAGCAAAAATGTTTCTAGAGACAGAAGAGGCGGAGTTATGGGAGTAGGATCCAGCTTTCAGATTATTGGAAATTTAGTCGGTCCATTATTCGGTGGATATGCTGGTGCAGTAATAGGTTTTTCATTTTCATTTTTAGTTACAGGATTTATTTTTTTTGTTATAGCTTTGTTAGGATTTTACTACTTAAAAGATTAGTTCAAATTAATAGGAATATTTTTTTGCCACTCTTTTGAATTGAACTTTAATAAAATGATTGAAGAGTAAATGATAACATAAACTGGCAATGCTAACCAGGCACCTTTTAATCCCATTTCAAAGCTTACTCCAAACAAATAAGCTATTGGTACAAAAATGAAAAGGTTTGTTATCACTTCTGCCCTCATCACATATACAGTTCTGCCTGCCGCTTGTAAGCCATTTGCCAGAACTACTCCTGTTGCATAAAAAACCTGAGCAAACCCGGCAATCCTTAAAGAGGTCTTTGCCAACTCTATAATGCTCCAATCATTTGTTATAATTAGCAATACATATTGTGGAACAGATATAAAAATTATTCCAAGTAACATTGTATAATAGGTTGCAACCTTAGCAGTTTCAAACCCATAAAGTTTTGCAAGATTAAATTTCCCTGCCCCAAGGTTATTTCCTACCAAAGTTTGAACTGCAATTCCAAATCCAAATAGAGGTAAGAATGAAATAAAAAGAGTTGAAATAATAGCCTGAGTTGCAGCTTGTTCTTTAGTTCCAATAATACCGGTAATTGCAACAAAACTTAAAAATCCAATTAAAACAAAAATATTTTGGAATGATACTGGTATTGAGATTTTATAAATACCTTTAATAATTTCTTTATCAACTTTAAAGTGTTTAAAGTTTTGAAATTTATTTCTGTACGATGGTAAAAGAATAATTATCAAATAAAAAACAACATCACTGAAAGTAGCAAGTGTAGATCCTAAACCGGCACCGGCTAAACCCATTCGTGGCAATCCAAACAATCCATAAATAAATATATAATTAAAAATTACATTAAATAGATTTGTTAGAATTCCTGAGACCATAAAAATTTTAGTTTTACTTATTCCAAAGAAAAATCCGCGGTAAGAAACTGAAATTAAAAAGAAGGGTATGCCTAGGAATCTGAAGAAAAGATAATCTGCAGCATAATCACCAACAGTATTATCAGATGCAAAAAAATGTGCAATTGGTCCTGCTGATAAAGCTCCAATTGCAGCTACAATAGTTCCTATTAAAACTGAAATGATTAGTGAATTATTTAGTGTATTCCCACACTCCAAAAAATTTCCTTGTCCGAATCTGCGCGCAACTATAACGTGAGTACCGGTTGCCAAACTTGAAAAAAAACTAACCAAAGCCCAGGTTGCAAGAACACCAATCCCCATAGCAGCAAGAGCATAAGTAGCCTCTTCCAATCTGCCAACCATCGCAGAATCAACAAGCGATACGACCATTTGTGTTGACAACCCAGCAATTGCAGGTAAGGCTACTTTTAGGATTTTCTTATAGTAACTGTTTATAGGTAGCAAATTCATTTATTAAAAATAAGGAATTATGATTTAGATTGAAAAGAATTTTTAACTACTTAATCAATCTAATTTGATTTGCATCAGGGATTTAATTGTATCTAATAAAATTTCTTTTCGGAATGGTTTTGGGAGAAAAAAATCAGCTCCAATCTCTAAAGCAAGATCTTTTTTATCAATGTGAACAGATGAACAAATCAAAGGAATTTTTTTAAATTTATTTGAAGATTTCAGATCTTTAATTAAATCCAACCCATCTTTTTGACCAGGCAGCCCAATATCACAAATAATTAGATCAGTTGTATTTTTATTTAATGTATTAAACATTAACTTCTCTGAGCTACAAAAGAAGCAATTATGTTCTCTTAAAAAGTTTTTATAAACTATCTGTAATTCTTCAACATCCTCAATTATAAGAATATTCATTTAGCGCAATTTTTTGGAGACAGAATTTTGATGATATTATTTTATTAAAGTCATTTTTCTTATTTCGGTAAACTCTCCTGCTTTTAATTTATAAAAATAAACACCAGACGATAATCCAAGTTTATTTGCATCAATGTAAACAGAATGTGTACCAGCTTCTAACGTCTCATCCAAGAGTACAGAAATTTCTTTTCCAATAATATCGATTAAAGTTAGTGTTACTTTTACTTGTACAGGCAAAACAAGATTAATTTTAGTAGCAGGATTAAAAGGGTTTGGAAAATTTTGTTCGAGTACAATTTTTTCAGGAAATTCAATTTCGACATTTACTGACTTTGAGAAAGTAGAGTCCCCTGAATTATCTAATTGTTTTAATCTGTATAAATATGTACCTGAAGGAACATCTTTGTCTTCGAAAGAATAATTTTTAGGAGAGTTTGAATTACCACTTCCAGATACAAAACCAATGTTTTTCCAATGATTTACAGCAGTTAAATCTTTAGCAAGCGCACGTTCAATATTAAATCCGTAATTATCTAATTCAGTTGCTGTTGACCATATCAACTTAACATGATTGCCAGCTTTATAAGCATTGAACATATTTATTTGAACAGGTAATGGGTTGAGATCACCCGAACCAAGGGCATATTCATAAAACTCTGTTTGATTTAAAAGTGTAAATGTGCGGTTAATATTATCTCTTGATGAAGGAGTAATTTCAAACCAATTATTTGAATATTTGCTTCGGCCTAATAATTTTAATGAAGATACATCATTTATACCTGCAACGCCACTAAAATTAATAATTACATCGGCTGTTACATTTCCCCATTCATTTATACCCCACAAAATATTTGATCTCTTTGTTACACCATTTGGGAAGGATTCGCCACTTAATATTGGAGATCCATTTGCTGAACCAGATTGATATATTACCAAGTTATCATTAATCCCAACAGAAGATGTAATTGTAACAGAGATTGTGCCTCCTGCACCTACTGTAGTGTAAGTTGATGAATTAACAAATGCTGATTGACTGGATAATGGTATCTCTGAATTAACCCACTGAGAAGATTCCGTTGGATCTTCAATACCAAACCACGTCATATTCTGTTGACCGTCTTCGACTGGTGCATTAATCCAGGAATTTTGTAAAGTTAAAACAGTTCTGGTATTTGCACTAATCAGATTTGACTCATCTACACCTGCTCCGGCAACCGTCTTAAGGTTTTTATTAACCCATCCACTTTCTATCCAATCTTTATCTGCATCTGAAATCTGATATGGAGGCGAAGAGATTATCGGATGTACATCAACAAGAGCTGTATAATAAACTCCATTAATATTTGCATTACCATAATCAATTACAGCAGAACCACTGGCTGCGTCTAGAGTCCAATAACTTAGAAGATCTGTATTGTTAATGGTTTCTTTACTAAACATCTGCAATCTAATTTCATTTTGATTTAGTGCCCTTTTATAAATTCTTATCTCATCAAGATTTCCGGTAAATAATCTGTAACCAGAGGGAACTCTTGCAAAATTTAATCTAAAATCTGAATTATAAACCGCAATGTTTCCGCTAATACTTTCTTTAGTAAGAAAAGATTCTAGAACTCCATTAACATAAAATTTCATTGTAGTATCAGCAGAACCATCATAAACACCAACTAAGAAATACCATTGTCCATTTGCAGGAGATGTTGAAGATTGCACATAACTTCTGTTATTTGCTTTTACTGCCCACTCAAATTTTGTATTACCAAGACTATGCTGAAGCCAAAATTGCCCCTGATCGAATGCGTTATGTTTATCTATTGTAATTAAATTTGCCCATCTGCCTTCTTGTTCATGCCCATTTATCTGAGGCTGCGATGTTGGATCCATATTCCATTTAACCCAGGCAGCTACTGTAAGTTTATCACCAAAATTATAATTGGGTGAGCCAAGATAAACGAAGTCGCCGTGATTTTTCCAATTAGAATTTGAAAAAGCAAGTGCTCTGTTTTCTTGTGCAGATAATTTATCTGTAATAATTAGTATCAGCATTAAAGCTAAAATTAAAAAATAAATAAAACTGTAAATCGACTTCATTTTTTATCCTTATTAATATTTTTCATTTTTTACCAACGGATAGGTACCTTAATACTAAAGATTGTTCCCAGGTTTGAATTTGATATAAAGGAAACCTTGCCCTTTAAGTAAGTCTCTATCAATAATTTTACAGAATAGGTTCCCATACCTCTACCGAAAGAAGATTTTGTACTGAATGATCTTTGGAATAGCTGTAATTGTATTTCTTCCGGGATCACTACAGAATTTCGTACTTGGAAGAATATTTCATCAGGATTTTTTTCTGCAAAAACTTTAACTTCATCATTTTTATTAGAAGCTTCCAGAGCATTCTTAATTAAATTACCTATGGATCGTATTAACAAAACCACATCTGTTTCTATCAATACATCATCAGATAGAAACTCACAGGTATAATTTACATTTTTACTAAGCTCATTATTCTTATAAATTTCGTACGATCTACTTATAATTTCATTAACAGATTTTAATTCGAGATTGACTTTTAACAATCCATATTCAGCATTGGTAAGATCTCTCTGCGACTGTATCTCACTAATCAATTGATGAGATGTCCGATATAAAATTCCGCCAAACTCATTAACTTCATTGATGTTATTTGTGCTTTGCAAAATCTCTGATATACCAAAAATAGCCGTTGAAGTATTGAGCACGTCATGGAAAAAAATTCTTTCAAGCACTTTTCTTCTTTTTTCGCTTTGAATATCTTCAATAGAAAACAAAATATAATTTTCTCCCTGAATTGTTATAATTGACGTAAACACTTTTAAATCAAGCGAATACTCTGATTTTTCTTTTTTAACTGTAATCCTGCATTCTTCAGAATAATTTTGTAATTTTTTTTTAGTGTACTTAATAGATTTAGCTGCACCACATTCTGAGCAAAATTTGGACGTGCCGCAACCCGCAGGCATATCAAATGCGTGTTTACATCGTATTGCTTCACCGAATCTCTGCCCACTAATGCAACCATTATTATCAGCAAGCAAGAGACTCTCGGCTTTCTTATTATAGGCAACAATTTGTCTGTTTGAATCTAAAATAACAGCAAGCGCAGGAAATCCGTTAAGTAATTGAATGATCAGAATATTTTCAAATATTTTCTTCCTCAGAACCTTTATCTCATCTGAAGAAGTTCGATTAGGTGTATCAAAAAAAGTTAAGCACCTATTGTCTTTAAACTGATTTTGAAACTCGAAATAATTGCTTGCACTATCCATTTTTGTTTATGCCTGCCATTTTAACTTTGTTTAGATTTATTCCCTGGCTTCAACGGTAAGGTAAACGTAACTGTTGTACCGATATCCGAATTGCTAGTTACATTTAATTTGCCTCCATTTTTTTCTGTCATTTCTTTACACAGCAGTAATCCCAGCCCGCTTCCTAATTCATTATTTGTACCTCTTGTCGATTTAAGATCATTGGTAAAAAGTTGTGACAGACGCTCTGAAGATATTCCCTTGCCTGTATCTGTTATAGAAATTTTGAGTTCATTTTCATTTGACTGTGATTCTAAAATAATTTTACCATTTAAATTTGAAAATTTTATTGCATTGGAAATGATGTTTCTAAATATTATTCCTACCGTAGATTTATCAGCAAAGGCAATAAGATTAGGTTCAATATTATTGATCAATTCAAGCGACTTACTTTTAATATTGTTCTCAAATAATCTTAATGTAGAACTAAGTTCTGCGTAAAGATTAAAGGGTTCGGGTTTGTGTTCTATTTTTCCTGTACTTAATCGAAGCCATTGCAAAAGATTATCAAGCAGTTCATATATTTTTTCGGCTGATGAACAGATGTTGCCGGCATATTCTTTAATTTCTTCTTTGGAAAGGTTATCAGCTTCATTTCTTATAAAGTCTGAATAACTTATTATTGGATGAAAGGGACTTCGAAGATCGTGAGAAATGATGCGAAAGAATTTTTCCTTATCCTGGTTTAGCAAAAGAAGTTCTTCATTTGCAGTCTTTAATTTTTTGTTTGCCTTGTTGATTTTAACATATAAATAAATTATCGAAAATGATACAAACAGACTAAGGGTGATAAGGATTATCAAAAACCATTGTATGTTTTCTTGATAAGAATTTATTGCCTGAAGATGTTTTATTTCCTCATCTTTTCCAGCCATTTCTTGCCGAGCTAATTCTTTTGAGGCTGATCTTCGTGCCTCCTCTCCAAGAACAGAATCATTTAGTGCTTTATATTCCTTTAAATATTTAAAGGCATTCAAGTAATCTTTTTTTCTTTCATAAACTTCTGATAAGCTTTTATCAATGCTTACAATAGTTCTCGTATCACCTGAGTTATTTTTTATTTGATAAGCTTTAGTAAGATATACAAGTGCAGAATCAATCTTATTTGATCGAAGGTAAATGTTTCCTAAAGTTAAATAATTTGAACCCACACCATTAATGTTGCCAAAACTTTTCCTTAACTCAATAGATTTCTTGGTGTATTCAATTGCTTGATCAAAATTGTTGGTACGGTTACTTATAATAGAATAATTGTAGTAAATACTTGCAATGGCTGGCAAATCGTCAGCTTGTTCTCTAATCATTAAAACTTTATTACAATAATCTAAAGCCTCATCATATTTTTCCTGTTTGATTTTAATAATAGAGATATGTTCGTAAGCTAAAGCTTTGCCTTCCAGATAATTTATCTGCTCACTTAATTGTAATGCTTTATCAGAATAAATCTGAGCATTAACAAGATCATCAAGCAGATAATAGGATATAGCCAAATAATTTGTAGCATCAATAAAAGCCTTTTTGTCACCAATCCTTTTGGAAATGTTTTCAACCCGAATAAAATCCTGCACAGCAAGATGAATTCCACCCTTATAAATATTAGCCGCACCTATTTTAATCAAAGCATTGCAGAGTGCAGAACTATCTTTTATTTCCTCGGCAATTTGATAAGCTTTTTCATAAAATGGTGCAGCTTTTTTGAATTCGTGGAGTTTTGTATAAGCGTAACCTCTTAGAATCAGAAGGTTTGCCTGTGCACTTCTGTTATTAGATTTTTCTGCTTCATTAAAAGCTTTTATGAAAACCGAATCGACCATAACTGGTCTTGTTTTTGCAAGGTATTCAGTAAGTTCAATATACGCGGATAATCTTTTATTACTTTCTGATTCACTAACTTTTTGAAACAGAGTTTTTATTTTATTCTCGATGGCAGATTGACCGAAAATTGAGCTACTAATCCCCATTAGAAAGCAGAATAGAAGTATGTAGAGCCTGTTCATATTTATTATTAATTTTTTATTATATCGATCCTTTTAATGAGATCTTTTGGTATTAGTTTAATTTTATTAATTGCAATCGACCTGTCATTATAAATATTAAGAACTTTATTTAAACCGGTGCTTTCAATTATTTTCTGAATATAGCTGCCTGGTCTAATAACTATCCCAAAATCAAAGTCTTCAGGCAAAGTTTTTTTACTGCACAGAACTAATACCCCCATAAAGGAAGAATCGCAAAAATCGCATAAACTTAAATCTACTATTATTTTTTTGCAGCCAATATCAGCTAAAGATCTGATACGATTCTTCATTTCTTCTGCTTCTTTTAATGTTGCTCTTGAGAAGTTGATGGTTTCGATAACAACGTCTCCAAGATCTTCGCTAATAAAATCTTTGTTTATCATATTCCTTAATAAAATTTTTATACAACAACTATTAAAGTAGTTTTAATGCTTTGCCAAGAACATTAACAAGTTCACCCATTTTAAATGGTTTTGATATATAACCCGTAAATCCGGAAGCTAAAAATCTTTCTTTATCTCCGTTCATGGCATATGCTGTAACTGCAATGATCGGAATATTCGCATATCCATCAATTTTTCTTATTACCTGAGTAGTTTCTACACCATTCATTCCCTCACCAAGTCCTATATCCATCAGGATAGCTTCATATTTTTTTACTTTAACTAATTCCACAGCTTCTTCGCCGCTTTGTATGGTATCCATTTCACATAAATCCACAAGAAATTTTTTTATGATATGAGTATTCATAAAATCATCTTCAACTAATAATACTTTCGGTTTATTCTGAGGTGTGATTATTGTTTCGCTTTCTTTAATTTCCGGCTCAATCAGAGTGTTATCATTATCAAAACTTGTTAACAATCTAGGAAATTGAATCGTAAAAGTAGAACCGAGACCAAGTTTACTTTCTACTGAAATTCTGCCGCCCAAAATTGCAGTGTATTTTTTAGCTATAGTTAAGCCAAGTCCGGTTCCCTCAAAATGTCTGCTCAGTCCTTCACTAGCCTGTCTGAACTCACTAAATATTATATCAATGTCTTTTTCTGAAATACCAATTCCGGTATCAGCCACTTCAATTATTGCTAGGTCTTGATCATTTATTTTATGGCTTGAACAAGAAATGGTTACTCCTCCTTTAGAGGTAAATTTAATTGCATTAGAAATTACATTACTAATTGCGGTTCGGAACAAGTCTGCATCAAGGTTAGCAATTAAAAGATCACGACTACAATTGAGCTTAAGATAAATGCCTTTTGTAATCAAATTCGACTCAAAGTCTTTCACTATATCCTTTAACTGTTCACAAATATTTAGTTGTTGAATATTGATAACAGGTTTTTCGGATTCAAGCTTAGAGATTTGTAATATTTTATTAAGTGTCTCAAGTAATCTTTGTCCATTGATTGTAATAGCATTAATCATCCTTTTATGCTCAACATCTTGTAATTCTTCAAGCAGTATTTCCGAAAATCCAAGAATCCCGCTAAGAGGAGTCCGTAACTCATGGCTCATATTAGAGAAAAAGTTACTTTTAATTCTATTTAGTTCTTCGGCTTTTTCTTTAGCTGCAATAAGTTCACGCTCAGCTTGTTTCTTAATAGTTATATCTTCTTTTACCCCTATGTAATTGATGATTTCACCTTTTGAATTTTTGATTGGTGAAATTGAGGCACTTTCCCAGTATAATTCTCCGTTCTTTTTACGATTATGAAATTCTCCGCGCCAGGTATTACCTGAAGTAATGGTATTCCATAAATCAGCGTAAAATTCTTTAGAGCCTTTACCAGAACTTAAAATGCGTGGGTTTTTTCCAAGCAGTTCTTCCTTGCTGTAACCGGTAACTTCAGTGTATTTATCATTAACATATTCTATTATTGCATCTTTGTTAGTTATCATAATGGAGGTTGGGCTTTGTTCAATTGCCTGAGAAAGTTGCTTAACTTTTTGAAAAGCGATAGTTTGTTGTGTTATATCTAAAACATAGCCCATCAATGTTTGGAGTTGCCCGTTTTCATCAAATCGCCCGATAACATTTTCGATTACGATAATTTCAGTTCCATCTTTCTTTTTCATTCGTATCTCTTTATTATCAACCTTACCGTTTAGCTTAATCTCCGATATAAGCTCTGCTCTGTCAGCAACATTCATATAGAGATCAAATGATGAAACCTGATAAACTTCATCCTCATTTTCGAAGCCGTAAATCTCTGCAAATTTTTTATTGCACAATAAAATTTTTCCATCAATCGTTGAAAGAAAATCTCCGGTAAGATCATTTGCAAATAATTCTCGGTATTCGGATTCTCTTCTTTTCACAGTTTCAAGCAGCATTAAGAGTTCTGTAACATTTTTAACATAAATTGAAACACCCACAATATCTCCTGAATCATTCTTAATTGGATGGTGAGTGATTTCAAAGTATAACTGCTCATAATCTTTATTTCCTGAAATAGAAATTTCGTGGACAATTTCTCCATTAAGTGCTTTATCTAGATTTGCCTTTGCCTTTACTCTATCTTCCTCTGTTTGATAATCCAGCAAACATTTTCCAATTTGTATATCAGCGCCATAAAGAGTTTTCATTACTTTTGCATGATTGGTATTAAAGCAAGTGTAACAGTAGTTTCTATCAACTGCAAATATTATGTCGGAAGTACTTTCGATAATAGAATTAAGTTTAGCATATTCATTAATTAATTTACTCTCAGCAATTTTCTTCTCAGTAACATCAGTAGCCATTACAACACGAGCTTTCCATCCGTTGAACTGTATATATTGAGAATTAATTTCTACAAATATTATTTGACCATTTTTTGTTTTATGACGCCAGACACTATCACCCTGCGATATACTTCTATTATTTTTTAATTTTAATTCTAAGAGCGGGATATCTTCAGCTGGACGGATGTCTTTAATAGTCATATTCATAAATTCTTCACGGGAGTAACCATACTTAGCTATAGTTGCATTATTTACCATCAAAAACTTTAAAGATTCAACATCGTAAAACCACATTGGCTGCGGGTTATTCTCAAATAGCTCGCGATACCTGATTTCACTATTCTTCATTCTTGTTTCAATTTCTTTTTGCTTTGTAATATCTCTTACAGAGATTAGTGCACAATCGATCCCTTTAAGTTTAAAGTAACTTACACTCAGATTAACCGGAATATTTGACCCATCCTTTTTTATATGAATTCTCTCAGGTACCCATTTAACAAAATTTTTCAGATCGGTTAAAGACTGATCTGGTTCAGCAGATAAGTTAATCATTGGCATTTTTAACAATTCATTTTTAGCATAGCCGTAGAGTTTGAAAGCAGATTCATTGGCATCAAGAATTTTCGAAGTTTTTTGATTGATCAAAAGGAGCGCATCAGTTGCATTTTCAAAAACAAGTTTATAAGTATCATCCGCAGAAGATTGCTTTAAGTTTGATGTTTTATTTTCTTCTATATCTCTGACAAAATTTATAAAAGAAATTGGTTTTCCTTTGTTATCGCGTTGAAGCGTGGATGTCATTTCAACCCAAACAGGTTCACCATTTTTATGGATATATCTTTTATGAAAAACTACTATTTCCTTCTCTGAATTTAAAAGCTGCTTAATAACTTCTTCAGACTTAGCTATATCATCCTTATGGGTTATAGATTTCCAATGCATATTGCTTAGTTCAGGCACCTGATAGCCAAGTAAGTTGTAAAAAGCCTGATTGACTTTTAATTTACCGTTAAGTTGAGTTAAGCTTATACCAACTGGAGAATCAACAAATAATCGGTAAAATTTTTCTTCTTCTTGTCTTTTGTTTTTTATATTAAACATCTAAGGTATTTCCATTCCAATTGTTATTAGTTGTTCCAGCTTGTGAATTAAAACTATTATTTATGCTATATTCGTTGCAAATATCATATACTTTCTGAAACTCAGTAGATTTATCCAGATAAAAATCTGCGCCCTCTGTAAGACAGGCTTCCCGAAAGTATTGATTACTATGATTAGTAAGTACTATTACTTTAGTTGGTGATTTTACACGCCGAATATTTTGAAGAACTTCGATACCATTGAACTTAGGAAGCTTGATATCAAGTATCACAATATCCGGTTTGAATTTCCAGTACTTATCAATTCCATCAAGACCATCAAGAGCTTCCCCAACTATTTTAAGCCCTTTAATGTCAGAGAGCAGCTCTCTCAACTTTTGGTTGATAAGCACTGAATCATCAATTATTAATAAACGCATTATACGTTCCTCTTTTAACTACCATAAATCTGAATTTATTAATGCTGATAAAAAATAGAGAGAAATGCTTATTATGAATCGAAATATTTGGATGAGTATGTAATAGTTTAAACTACAAATAAGAAGAATTTTTATGGTGGGAAAAAAGTTTTAACTGCTTAAAAGATTTTCATTTATACAGTACTGGATTAATTCAGAATTGTTTCTCAGATGAAGTTTATCAAGTATCCTTGCTCTGAAAGTACTGATTGTGCTTACACTTAAGTTTAAGGTTTCTGATATTTCGCCAACGGTTTTACCGCTTCCTAATAATCTTAGTACTTCAAATTCTCTGTCAGATAATCTCTCGTGCGGCTTGCTGCCTGCAAAATTGGTTAATTCGTTAGCCATTATTTCTGCCAATTTTTCGCTGACAAATCTTTTTCCATCGCTCACTTTTTTAATGGCGCTAATTAATAATTCCGGGGCACTTTCTTTTGTAAGGAATCCCTGAGCACCGCTTTTTATTGCTCGCTTTGCAAAAAGTTCTTCAGACATTCCGCTTAGCATAAGAACTTTTAAATCGGGAAATTCTTTTTTAACATCTGTTAATAAATCCAATCCACTTTTACCCGGCATAGAAATATCAAGCAATAAAATATCCACTTTATTATTCCTTAAGCCGTCCAGCACTTCAAATGAATTGGATGCTTCGTGAATAACAAGGAAATCTTTTTCATCTTCAATAATTTCCCTTAGCCCTCTCCTTACAATAGGATGATCATCTGCTATTAAGATTTTAATCATACTTTTGTCCCCTTTGGAATTAATAATGTAACAGTTGTTCCGTTTGGTTTGTGTGCTGAAAAAATTATTTGACCTCCGAACTGAAGAGCTCTTTCGTTCATACCAATAATACCTAAAGATTTGGTATCAAGTAATCTTGCCGGTTCAATTCCTTTTCCATTATCAGATAATTTTATTCTAAAATTATCATCTGTCTGATCAATTCTCAACTCTACTTTTGTGGCTTTTGCATGTCTTGTTATGTTGGTAAAAGCTTCCTGAAAAATTCTAAATGCCGAGGTTGCTACATTTTTATCAATAGGTACTTCAGAGATTTCACAGATAAAAGTGCTTTCAATTTCGGTTCGTTTCTGAAAATCTTTTACAAGCCATTCTAAAGATGGAATTAAACCAAAATAATCCAATGTATTTGGTCGCAGCTCTGATGAAATTCTTCGCACATTATTAATTATATCATCAATTAAAGATGACATAGAGTTTGCCTTTGCAATAAAAGCATCTACGCTTTCAATTTTTAATTCTCTAATTTTTCGTTCGATCCAGGCTGTATCCATTTTTAAAGCCGTTAAACTTTGACCAAGATTGTCGTGCAAATCTCTGGAAAGATTAATTCTTTCTTCCTCTTTTATTTGTTCTAATCTGGCAGTTAGTGCTCTAAGCATTTCACGGGATTTTAAGACTTCATCTTCTGCTTTTTTTCTTTCAGTTACATCGTGTATGATTGAGAATAAAACAACTTCTCCCTTTAATCTTATAGGAGATGTATAAACCTCTACATTCCTTATCTCCCCGGATTTTAAATCCGGTGCGGAAAGTTAAAATATGTTCTTGATTCGTAAGCAGCTTTTTTTCTTTCTGCAGCTATTTGAATAGGGTCTAACATATTTATCTGATCGATACGCAGACTTTTAATCTCTTCTGCAGAGTAACCATAATAATTAACAGCAGATTCATTCGCATCAATTATCTTTCCACTTTCAACCTCTATCAGCAGCATCACTGCATGGTGTTTTTCAAACATTGAATGGAAACGCTCTTCACTTTCTGTTAATGCAATTGTTGCTGCAGTTTTTTCTTCAATAACTTTGTTAAGTTCAATTAGGTTTTGGTTAAGTATATCAAAAAGCATGGAATTGGTTAAAGCAAGAGCAGACATGTTTGAGAGAGTTAAACACAAATTAATTTCTGAGTCAGAAAAATTATGTAATCTTCTCTTTGTGCCAAGAATTAAAACACCGATAACATTTTCTTCTGATATAAGTGGAAGGTAAATGAGCGATCTGAATTCACTAGAATCTATAATTACTTTTTCTTGTTCGCTAAGATTTTCTTTTAGCGTGTCATGTATAATCAGAATTCCTTTTGATTCAACCGTTTTTTTAATATGAGGATGATTTTGCAGTTTTGCTTTGCGGTATTCTTCAGGAAAATCTGGCGGCAATATTGGAATTGTAGCAGCCAAGTTCAGTTCATCATCCTTAAGAAGGTAAATTGCACCACTATCAACACCAATAAGAATAACAGAGTTGTTAACAATTTTCTGAAGCACATCATATTTATTATAAGATTTATTTAACTCTAAACTTATTTCAAGTAACTTCGTTAAATTTTCTGATTTGAGCTTTAATTGCTTTTCTGCAGCAACACGTTTAGTAACATCGTTTGCTAAAACCAGACGAGCCGGTTTATCATCATAAATCAAACCGTGCGATACTATTTCAACAAAAATCATAGTTCCATCTTTTAATAAATGTCTCCAAACACCGGATTCCTGAATTAATTCCTTTCTTTCACTTATGTTTTTTAGTAATTGTTCATAGTCCTCTTTGGGTCTGATATCCTTTATAGTCATTGATAAAAATTCTTCACGAGTATAATGATATTTATTTATTGCCGCTTGGTTAACAGCTAAAAATTTTAATGAATCCAGATCATAAACCCACATCGGGTGCGGATTATTTTCAAAAAGTATTCTGTAATTTTTTTCACTCTCAATCAATTCTGTTATAGCTTTTTTTCTTTCTCTAATATCCAGTCCAATACCTATTTGTGTCCCATCATCAAGCCTTATGTTTGACCACTGACTATCAATAATCTCACCTGATTTTGATTGGCATTGGAACTCACGCCATTCTACAGTTGCTTTAGCCATATAATCTGCCACTTCTTTTCTGTAAGCTGGATCCGGATATATCTTTTCCATAAAATTTATTTTACCAGCTTCTTCTGTAGTATATCCAATAAGTCTCTCAGTTTCCTTATTAAGAAGCATTATATTAATATCTGGGTCATAGCGCGTTATCATCACCGGTATATTATTGATGATTGCATCAAGGAGAGATTTTTCTTTTTTTAGTTTTTGTTCTGCAAGTTTACGGGCAGTAATATCCAATATTATGGCAACTATCGAAACATCATCTTGATATTTTAATAATTGCAAATGAACCTCTACATTGTATTTACTGCCATCCTTACGTTGATGGACAGTTTCAAATACAATGTTATCTGTTTGTTTTGATATTAAAGGGTTTATCATTTCAATAAATTTTTCACCAGTGAACTCCGGTTTAATATCGACCGGTGTCATATTTTTTAACTCATCAATTGAATAGCCCAGGTTTTTTTGAGCAGCCTTGTTAACTTGTTTAAACTTAAGAGTAATAGGGTCAAATAAATAAATTTCATTTATTGATTCTTCAAATATTTGGCTAAATCGTTTTACTTCTTGTTCAGCCAGTTTTCGCTCAGTTATATCTCTGCCAACACCAATTATATATTTTATATTTCCATCGGCATCTAAAACTGCATTATCAGACCACTCAAGCCAGCGCCATCCATCTTTTGTCATTGCTCTTTGCTCTACTTTGCAAGAGTAAGGCGGTTTAAACAATTTTTTCATTCCCTCTATTGTTGAAGCCTGATCATCTTCATGAACAAGAGGCAAAAAATTATTTCCAAGTAACTCTGATTCTCTCTTTCCAAAAAGACGGCAGTAAGATGGACTGACAAATTGAAATCTTCCTTCTTTATCAACTTTTACAATAAGATCATTCTGGTTCTCGACCAGCAGCTTGTAGTTTTCTTCGCTCTCGCGTAATTTTTTTTCAGTATCAATTCTTAGTTTTTTTTCATCAAGCTCTTTCAAAACTCTTAATATTGAAGAAGGCAATCTTTTAAGTTTATTTTTTGGGACATAATCATCAGCACCATTAAGCAATGACTCTATAGCAGCATCCTCGCCCATTGTGCCTGAAATAATGATAAATGGTACATTCGGATTGCTTTTTTTAATTATATCCAGCGCTTTTAAGCCATCAAATGAAGGTAAAGAATAATCGGCAAATACAATATCATACTTTCCATTAACAGCGGCATTAGTAAATTGTTCTTCGCCCGATACTTCGATGTATTCGATATCAAGATCAACATTTTTCAATGCTTCTTTAATCAGCTCTCGATCATTCTGGCTGTCTTCAAGATGAAGGATTGTAATTTTTCTTTTCATAATTAAATAATACTAAATTTTTGTATTTGCATCTGCTGGAGGCTGATTTATCAAAGCCCAAAATATTCCAAGCTGTTTAATTGCATTTATAAATTCACCGATAAGCACTGGTTTAACAACATAAGCGTTTACACCAAGTTTGTATGCTTCGTCCAGGTCTTTTGGTTCACAGGATGAGGTTAGAATTACAATCGGTATATTTTTCTTTTCCGGGTCAGATTTTAATTGCCCTAAAACTTCTAAGCCGCCATGCTTTGGCATCTTCAAATCCAGAAGTATTACTAAAGGATTTCCGTTTTGTCTTTCTGAATAAATACCTTTTTTGTAAATGTAATCAAGCGCCTCTTCACCATCATGAGCAATAACTAATTTATTATCTATATTTAGTTCTTTGAAAACTTCAACAGTCAATTCAATATCAGCAGAATCATCTTCCACTAGCAATACTCTTTCAAGATTCATTATCAGGCCTCAATTGATTGTTTATAAATTTTAATTATTTAGTTGGTATATAAAAATAAAAGGACGCACCTTCATTTACTATTGCCTCAGCCCAGATTTTACCACCGTGTTTAGAAATAATTCGTTTAACGTGTGCAAGCCCTATACCGCTCCCCTCAAATTCATCAGAATGATGTAATCTTTGGAATACGCCAAATATTTTACCATAGTAGTTCATATCGAATCCAGCGCCATTATCTTTTACAAATATCACATCGTTTTTATTTTCTTTAAAGCTTCCAATTTTAATTTCGGGATTTCCTTTTTTAGAAGTAAACTTAATAGCATTTGAAATCAGATTCTGAAATACAAGATTCATCATCATTGCGTCAGCTTTAACCACAGGAAGATCACTGACTGTAATTTTTATGTTTTTGTTATCAATAACATCCTGGAACTTTTCCAGCACGTTGATAACTATACTGTTTAAATCAAGTTCAGAGCGATTTATTTCTTTTCTGCTGATTCTCGAAAACATCAGCAGATCGTCAATTAATGTTGCCATCTGATTTATAGCTTTTTTAATGATAGAAAAGTATCGTTCGGTTTTTTCATCTGTATTTTCTGATAGATTTTTCTTTAGTAAATCTATAAATCCATCCACATGCCTTAAAGGAGCTCTTAAATCGTGAGAGACTGAATAAGCAAATGTTTCAAGTTCCTGATTAATTTCCCTTAATTGTTTTGTTCTTTCTGCAACGCGTTGTTCAAGTTCCAAATTCAATTTTTTGATTTTTTCTTCGGCTAATTTGCTTTCAGTTATATCCTTAATAATTATACTATTTAGCAACTGTCCTTTTGAATCTTTAAAGATGTTTGAGGATACTTCAGCAGGAAATATAGTCCCATCTTTTCTTACAAAATTTAATTCCCCTTTGAATTTTCCTACCAGACTTCTTTCCTTAAGAGCAGGTTTAAGCCTTTCATCATTTAAATCGACTAAACCATTTCTACCAATTTGGATAATTTCTTGTTGAGTTCTTCCAAAAATTCTGCAAGCTTCAGGATTAGCTGCATCAATAGAACCATCTGGTCTTGTTAAAAGAATAGCCTCACCACTGTTTTCAAAAAGCAAACTGTATTTTCCTTCCATCTCGTTGCTTTTTAATTCAATTTTACTATGAGTTTCATATTCTTTTTGCAGATCTTTAAAGATTTTATGAAGGTTTAACAATAGAATTAGAGCTGTTATAATTACAAATCCAAATCCCTTAAAGTTTTGAAAAACAGTTAAGAGATCCTTGTCGTCTATAAAAGAATTTACTAACAGATCCGAGAAGTAAATGTAGATTAGCCCGGTTACAAGATATATAGAGGATATTCTAATGGCGTGAACAAACGGCTTAGTTTTTACAATTAACACCTTCTTTAGGTTCATTATTTTTTTGTAATGTTTTATTTCAGGCTTTTACTTAATATAACAAAAAACTTCACAACCAAGCTAATCCTCTTTAAATACTTCAAAGTAATATTTTGGGAATTTGTTAGTTAGTAATTTTTCGTTTCTTAAAAGTTAAATAGAATAGAATGAGCAAAAAGAAAAGTAAGATACCTACAAAAAGAGTAGAGCTAAGCGGGATCCTCCATCTCTCCACAGGAACGCCTTTGGCAGGGGTCCCTTCGGGAGAATCGCTGAACTTCCCGATTATCATCGGGACGCTATCGGTTCTGAATTATTTTTTCAAGGTATGATTTACTTTTATATAACTTTATTTGTTTTTCTCTTTTCATCGCCTCAGATCTGCTGTTAAATTCTTCTTGATAAAAAAGTTTACAAGGTAGTCCGCTTTTAGTTGATTTTGAGTATCCTGAGTTGTGGTAGAACAATCTTCTCTCAAGATTACTTGTCTGACCAATGTAGTATTTATCTGAAAGGATACTTTGAAGAATATAAACGTAGTACTTTTCCAAAATTATTTCACAGATTTGTTTGTGGAGCTAAGGGGGATCGAACCCCTGACCTCTTGAATGCCATTCAAGCGCTCTCCCAGCTGAGCTATAGCCCCTCTAAACTGAAATAATAATCAGAACAATTTTTTCTAATCTTTAACCAAAATATTTTCAGAACAAACTGATGACTTAACGGTTTCAAAAATAATTATCATTATTGCAATAATCAATTTGATTAAGTTGAAAAATGATTATGTAATGACTTTATTTATTTTAGTTTTCTTGGTTATGTTTGTGCGGAGTTAAAAACCTATGAAAAAAATTTTTGCAATACTCTTACTTATCAATCTGGTGCCGGCCTGTGATGACACAATCACAATTGATAATGTTGATAATAAGATTATACCTGATTCCAATGTCAGTTTTGGTGAGCACATTTATCCTGTTCTTCAGGTTAAATGCGCATTTACTGGATGTCACGCTGGTCCAAATCCCTCAGGTGGAATAGATTTAACCACTTACGGAAATGTTACTGCTGATATAACCGTTGTTTTCCCAGGTGAGCCGGATTTAAGCAGTTTAGTGTGGACTGTAGAAGGAACCATTGCAGGTCAAATTATGCCACCACCCGGAACCGGAATCGTTTTAACCGAAAACCAAAAGAAAGGTTTTAGAACCTGGGTTAAAGAAGGTGCAAAAAATAATTGATTATAACCACTTCATTTGTTTATACCAATCACAAGTTCTTCTTATCCCTTCTACAATACTGATTTTTTGCCGATAACCTAAATCCCTAATTGCCTTTGAAGTGTTGCAAGTCCAGTATTGCTGAGTAATATCTTTTGCCTTTTCTATGTTTAATGTTGCCGGCTTACTGCTAAACAAAGCGAAGAATTGTGCAATTGCCGCAATAGTGTAAACTAAAAAATGAGGCACTTTTACTATGATTGGTTTTTTGTTCAGAATTTTTGAGGTGATGGAATTTATTTCTTCCCACGTATAAAATTTCTCAGAGCCAATGAAATAAATTTCTCCAACAGCTTTATCACTTGTGGCTGCTAAATAGAATCCTTCAACTAAATCAATTGCGTGGATGAGACTTAACTCTTTTTTATTAAATCCTATAGTTGTTGTTAAGCCTTTATTAAAAGTATTAAAATAGATGAAGATTTCGGTATCCCTTTCTCCATAAACTGCTGGTGCACGACAAATAGTTACCGGAAGTTTATTCTTAAAAGACATAACAAGCTTTTCCTCTTCCAGTTTACTTTTTCCATAAGTTGTTATCGGTTTACATTCAGTAGTTTCATCAACTGGTTTGTCTTTTGTAGAGGGTCCTGTAACAGTTTGACTGCTAACGACTAAAAATCTTTTAATTGTCTTAGAGTTTTCAAGTGCAACCTCGAGCAAATTTCGGGTGGTATCAACATTCCCTTTGAAATACTCTTCTTTTGTTTTGGATTTTACTACTCCCGCAACGTGGTAAATATATTCCGCATCCTTAAAAGCTTTACGAATTCCCTCTTTATCAAATAATCCGGTATCATAAATTTCTACATTTTTTCCTTCCAACCATCTGAGATTACTGGATTTTCTTACAAGACATCTTACCTGATAATTTTTACTTAATAGAAGATCAACTAAATGGCTTCCTACAAATCCATTGGCACCCGTAACTACTGCTATTGATTGAGTTTGCATATCTTTAATTATTTGGTTTTATGTTAAGTAAATGATAAATTTTGCCGTCAAATTTAATAAAAAGTCAAATCATTACTGTATTTCTTATCACGTTGGAGGATTTTTGGACATATTTAAAAAATGTTACGAGTTTACACGTGCAGATGATATAAAAGCTCTAGGTGTGTATCCATATTTTAGACCTATTGAAGAAAATGAGGGACCTGTAGTTCAAATTGAAGGTAAAAGAATCATTATGGCTGGATCCAATAACTATTTGGGTCTTACCGGTCATCCTAAGGTAAAAGAAGCTGCAATCAAAGCTGTAGAGAAATATGGCACGGGTTGTTCAGGTTCCAGGTATCTTACCGGTACTCTTGATTTGCATATCGAATTAGAATCAAGACTTGCAAAATTCTTTAAAAAAGAAGCTGTATTGCTATTCAGTACGGGTTACCAATCTGCTCAAGGTGTAATTCCAACTCTTGTTCAGAGAAATGATTATGTGATTTCAGATAAAGACAATCACGCTTGCATTGTGGCAGGAACCCTAATGACAAAAGGTGCATTGGGTGGGCTTGTAAGATACAAACACAATGATATGGAAGACCTGGAAAAAGTTATTTCCAAATTACCGGAAGACTCAGGTAAACTTATTGTTTCTGATGGTGTATTCAGCACAGGCGGAGAAATTGTTGACCTACCAAGACTTTATGAAATTGCCAAAAAATATGGTGCACGTGTTATGGTTGATGATGCTCACGCTGTAGGTGTTATTGGTAAAGGTGGAAGAGGAACAGCCAGCGAGTTTAATCTTGAAAATGAAATTGATCTTACAATGGGCACCTTCAGCAAAACCTTCGCATCGCTTGGTGGATTTGTAGCAGGTGAAGAAAGAATAATAAACTTTCTTAAGCATTTTTCTTCTGCATTAATATTCAGTGCATCGCCAACTCCTGCTTCTGTAGCTTCTGCACTTGCTGCTTTAGATATTCTGGAGGCTGAACCCGAACGCGTAACCAAGCTTATTGATAATGCAACCTATATGCGTAAAAATCTTACTGCAAAAGGTTTCAATGTAATAGAAGGAAGGACAGCAATCGTACCGGTTATAGTTGGTGATGACTCTCTGGCTTTTCAGATGTGGAAGATTCTTTATGATAATGGAGTTTTTGTTAATGTATTCATTTCTCCGGGTGTTCCTGCCGGAAGACAAATGATGAGAACCAGCTATATGGCAACACACGAACGTGAACACCTTGATGAAATTATTCACGTCTTTGAAAAAGCAGGTAAACAATTAGGACTAATTTAATTCAGTAAAAAACATTCTATTAAAAGCATACTTTTAATTAAGTATGCTTTTTTATTATGAGGTAGTAATGAGCAGTATTGAAATCAGAACGGTTCAGACAAAATCCGATTTAATGACTTTCATAAAATTCCAATGGAAAATTTATAAAAATGATCCATATTGGGTTCCACCATTGATAATGGAAAGAAAAGTTTTATTAAGTAAAACCAAAAATCCCTTTTTTCAAAATGCAGAAGCTGAATATTTCCTTGCAATTAAGGATGGAGAGATTGTCGGGAGGATCGCTGCAATTAAAAATGATATACATTTAAAACATCATAATGATAATGCGGGCTTTTTTGGCTTCTTTGAATGTATTGACGATCAGGAAGTAGCTAACTTATTATTTGATACCGTAAAAGGCTGGTTAAAGAAAAAAGGACTGACAAAAATGCTTGGTCCGGCAAATCCTTCAAGTAATGATGAATGGGGAATGCTTTTAGAGGGATTTGATGACAGTCCGAGATTGTTGATGACATATAACCCAAAATATTATTTAACGCTTTGTGAAAATTATGGAATGACCAAAGCAAAAGACTTGTATGCATATAAACTGGAAAATCATAAAGTAATGTCATCTGAAAAACTGAAAAGAGTTCAGCAATTAGCACGTGATAGATATAATTTGAAAATATCTCAATTGGAGATGAAAAATTTTGCTTCTGAGCTTGAAAAAGTAAAAATAGTTTATAACAAAGCTTGGGCACCAAATTGGGGTTTTATACCTCTGAGTGATGCTCAGATAGAGGCAATGGCAAAAGATTTAAAGCCGCTTGTTGAACCTTCTCTTGTGCTCTTTGGTGAAATCGATAATCAGGTGGTTGGTTTTGCGCTTGTGATGCTGGATTATAATCAGGTCTTTAAAAATATGAATGGCAGATTGTTCCCATTTAACTTCTTAAAGCTTTACACTCAGAAGAAAAATATTAAGTGGGCAAGAATCATTACGTTAGGAATCATTCCTGAGCATCAAAAGAAAGGACTCGATTCAGTTTTTTACTGGGAGATTGTTAATCGTGCTCACGCTATTGGTATTGATTTAGGAGAAGCAAGCTGGATACTCGAAGATAATGAAATGATGAATCGTGGAGCTGCAGTTTTGGGTGGTGAACTTTACAAGAAATACAGAGTCTGGGAAAAATCTTTTTAATTTTTCTGGTAAGAAAATGAAATATCTGATTTTAGTGTTGATGCTGCTGAGTGAAGCACTTTTTGCTCAGTATGATTCAACAATGTACGATTTAATTAAAACCACCTATGAAAGAAAATTTGATAAATCAATTATTAATTCATACCTTAAATCGGAGTCAGATAAAAAAATAAAAGCCGCTTTACTAAGCATTTCACAAAGTGAAGACACTTCGTTCATACCCATTCTTCTGAAACTTGATCACACACTATTTGGTAATGAAATTCTTTTTGCAATTGGACAAATTGGATATAGCAAACAATCAATTGAATTTCTTTGGGATTACCTTTCAGCTTCTCATCCTATTAGTCAATATCCAAACATTTACTTTGCAATAGGTAAAATCGGGGATGAAAATGATCTTGATCGTTTAGTTGATTTTTATGAGTCACATAAGACTGATAATTCTCAATTCAATGGTATCGCAGATGCAATTTTACAATTTCAGTTGCGCGGCATAAAAAACGAACGGGCAAAGGGACTTTTAATCAACGAAATTCTGAATGAACAAAATGATTTGAGCAGACAAGCGGGGGCTTTGTTTACCATTACTCGTTATGGCAGTTCTGAAAAAATTATAAACAAGCTGATTGATATTTTAGCAAAACCTTTATCCACCAAATCTCAATTTTCTGAAATAGCAGATTCACTGGAAAGATTGGAAATTGCACTCAAGCAATTCGCATTTATGAACTTTCAACGTCTAAAGTATTTCCCATCAAATCATTATAAGCCAGATAATAATTTGCAAAAATATCATTTCATTACCGGCTTATTTTTAAGCAATGATATTCTCAGTAATCTTGAGTTAGCTAAATCAATTGTCTATCTGAATTTTGAACAAAAGCATACCAGCTTTTTACCATTAGTATTAAAATTATTGGATGATTCCAATCTTAATGTTGCTTTACAAATAGCCAATTCAGCTGCAAACATAGACTCTAATTCGCTCACGAACAGAAAAAGTTTTATACATCAAAGATTAAATGATGTTCTTTTTGATCTTAATAAAGATAACCGTTTAAAGTCTGAGTGGTTTTTAACTTGTTATAAAATATTAGGTGATTATAAAGAATTTTCACGATTGCTAAAGACTTTCGATGCGGATGACAAATTAAGAATAAGATTTGCCGCACAAAATCCTGACACTTCTCAAGCTGTCAGTCAGTTAATTGAATTTTACAATTCTAAAAACCTGAACAATAAAATAGAATCGTTAACATATCTATCGGACTTCTCACACAATAAAAAATATTCAGATGGGGTAGCGACAATAATTTTGGATGCAATTACATCAAGTTATCCCCCCTTAAACTCAATTGCTGCTGATGGGTTAGATTCATCATTCATATTTCGACATAAAAAAATACTGAAAGAACTTATCTCAATACAGATTGTTATATTCAAAGATAATCCTAAATTTATCGAATCTATTATTTCATTATTAAACCTATCAGAAAAAATTGATAAAAATTTTTTCAATCAAATGCTGGAAAGAGCAAATTCTTCATCATTATATTCATTAAGAAAATTCACCGCTTCATTACAAAAATCAAAGACTGCCGGTTTTAAAGAACCCGATCATTTTGATGAAATCTGGGAATATGTATTCAAGTACAGAGGTGCAAATGTTTACACCAATCAGGGCTCTTTTACAATTAACTTTGATTGGGAATCTGTGCCCATCACAGCAGCAAATTTTTGTAAATTGGCTTCCGATCACTTCTACGATGGAATAATATTTCATCGGGTTGTACCCGGATTTGTAATTCAAGCAGGAGATCCCACACAAACCGGTTGGGGTGGTCCCGGTTATGATATAGTATCTGAATTTTCTGATACAAAATATGATATTGGAAAAGTTGGAATGGCAAGTGCGGGAAAAGATACTGAGGGTTCACAGTTTTTTGTGATGCAGGGAAACTATCCTCATCTTAACAGAAGATATTCTTTATTTGCTGATGTAACAGTTGGATTGAGAACTGTTTATGAAATCGCACAAGGTGATAAAATTATTTCAATTCAACTTATCAAATGATTAAGGTATTATCTCATCGTACTTAGCTGCGTGAGGCGGATCAATTCTCTTTAAGTTCTCAATTACTTTGTGATCAGGATAGTCCCGGAGCAGTTCAACTATTTCACCATTTTTAGCGTCAAAAAATTGTCTTATCAAAACGCTGTTAATATCGGTTTTACTTTTCATATTAGTAAGTACATTTACAAGATTTACAACTTTATCCTGCCCGGCTTTTTTATTTACCTGATACTCATCAATACCATAGTGATACTGAAAAAAAGCTTCTCTGAAAGGTCTGTATTTATCATTAAGTAAATCCTCGCATAAACCCCAGCGGCTGTAGCTTGCACTGGATCGCTCCCAACCTTTTTTATTGCCACTGTTGGCACCAAGATTTACAATATCAAAAGCTTTTTTATAATAAGGAGTACCGCCAAGCTCTGCCCAGGTATCCCAATCGAACCCAATAATTATGTTAGCGTAGTAATCAAGAAAACTGGTTATTGGATCAAATGTGGATTGATTTGCATATAATGCCTGATTCTTCACGTATCTGAATGACCAGTTGCCGTCGTTTATGGTAAGCATTGGAGATTGCCGTGTTGATCTGAAAATCGGACGTGTTGAAACAACAACTACTTGTGCGGAATAATCATTATCACCTGCAGCTGAAGTGAAAAAAATGTTTAATGAACAATCTATTTTTTGTCCTTTCCACGCCTTACCTGTAAACTGTGTAGTGTTCATATAAGCTTCGATAACGCCTGCAAAATCAACTAATAACTCTCTGTTTACTACCGGAAGACTTTCATAATTTACAATTACTTTACAATTAAGTTCCTGACCAAAATTGATTTGTGTGAATAAAAAGATAAGCAATATTAATTTTTTCATTTCAAACCTGATAAAATTTTTATTGATTTAATATAGGAATTTAGATATAATCGGGCAATCAACAATTCATAATTATGAAACTATACATTACAATTATAATAATATGCATATTAACAATAAGTGCATATAGTCAGTACAATCCCGGAGCCAGGCAAATTTCTTTAGCTAATTCAGATGTTGCATTGAGCAATGATGTATTCAGTTTATTTAACAACCCTGCCGGATTATCTCAAATGAACTGGAGAGAAGTAGGGATTTATTATTCCCCTGCTCCTTTTGGATTAACAGATTTAGCAAACGGATATATCGCCTATCACGAACCCACAGAAATAGGTTCTTTCGGAATTGGTGGAATGACTTACGGTTTTGAACTCTATAAGGAAGCCCGCATAAGTCTTGCATATTCTTACAACTTTGATAATCAGTTTTTTATAGGCTCTACACTTAACTATCAAACTGTATCCATTAAAAATTATGGAAGTGCAGGAGCTTTTTTCTTAAATGTAGGTGGACTTGCTTACATAGCAAATAATTTCAGAATTGGTTTTTCTGTATCCAACATTAACAGAGCTTCAGTGAGTGAGGATAATGATCAAATACCGACAGTAATTAATGCAGGATTATCTTATGATGTATCTTCCGAAATAACAATAAATACTGCTTTAGAAAAAGATGTGAATTTCAAACCATCAATTCAGTTTGGTGTTAATTATGACATAATCGAGTACCTATCTTTAAGAACCGGATTTTCAAATGAACCTTCCCGTTACAGTGCGGGAATAGGAATTAATTATTCTCTGTTCAGTTTAGATTATGCATTATTTACTCACAATGATTTAGGTTTAACACATCAGGCAGGACTTACAGTTAGCTTTGGCAGAGAAAGTAACAGAAATGAATCAATCAAAAAATATCTTGGGTTGGATTAGTTGAAAATTAAAATCATCTCCTTAACATTTTTTCTCAGTACTCAATTTTTGTTTTCACAGTCAGATACAATCCCAACGTTTACTGATGAATTCATCGAAGATATTTTAATTGAATCTGGCGAAGAAACCGATAATTCAGAATTGCTGGATATTGTTGAAGAGTTAATCAGGAATCCGGTTGACCTTAACACTGCCGACCTAATTGAGTTACTCAAGCTGCCTGAAATGGATAATCAATCTGCTAAGATTATACTTAATGCAAGAAATAAGTTTGGACCTTTCTTTGCAACAAATGAACTATTTGCAATAAAAGAGTTAGACAGGCAGTTAATCCAAAAGATATTACCATTCATTAAGGTTTCGTCATTTGAGGGGAATCAAACAGAAACGCAGCAAACAAAAGATTCTTACAATGAATTTTTTAATCGATCAAAAATAATTATAAGAAGCAGATTGACTACTGATTTGCAAAATCGTAAAGGATTTTTAACCAATAAATTCCAGGGATCAAAATTAAAAAGTTATAACAGATTTCTTTATAGCTATTCAAATATTCTTCAGGTTGGAGCACTTACAGAAAAAGATCCGGGTGAAAAATCTTTTACAGATTTTTATTCCTATCATCTGCAAATAAAAAATCTCGGCTTACTTAATAATTTAGTTTTGGGGGACTATTTATTAGAATTTGGTCAAGGGCTTGCAATGTGGAGTCCTTTTGGGTTTTCAAAAGGTGCGGATGCAATTTTTCCGGTTAAAAAAAGGGCTAGATATGTAAGACCTTATGCTAGTTCTCTCGAATACAGATTTTTCCGAGGTGCAGCTTCAACGTTAAGACTAGATAATCTGAGTATAACTGCATTTTATTCTGATAAATCATTTGATGCTTCAATCGATTCCATTACGGGTTTGATAACATCTTTCGGACAAACAGGATATCACAGATTTGGAAGCGAGTTGAATCGAAAGAATTCCACTGATGTCAAAACTTTTGGTGGAGTAATTGATTTCAAATTTATTGATAAATTTTATACCGGATTGTTATACTATAATTCAAAATTTGCAAACAAGATTGCCGGTAAGGGATTATATGATTTATCCGGAGATAATTTTAGTTACCTATCTGCATTCTATGATTTCAATTTTGATAAAATAAATTTATTTGGAGAGTTTAGTTATAACGGAACATCTGTTGCATCAATAAATGGATTTCAATTTTCTGCTGCAAGAAATTTTATTTTTACATCCGCAATCCGAAGCTATCCTCGTAATTATAATAATCTTTTTGGTTTTGGATTCAGTGAAAGATCCGGCAGAATTAACAATGAACTCGGGATTTATACAGGTATAAAGTGGAGACTGCCTGTTGGTACACTGAATTTTTACTTTGATATTTTTAAGTTCCCATACAAAACGAATGAGAACTCATTATCAAGTGAAGGGAATGAAATACTTTTAGATTTTGTGACAAAACCTCTTCCTAAATTGGAAACAAGATTGCGCTACAAATATGAAAACAAGGAAGTAACTGAGCTCGCCAACTCAAATGAAATTATTGTAAAAAGATTAAAACAAATAATTCGCACAGAATTACTGTATGAGATATTCAAAAATCTAAGATTAAGAACAAGATTAGAATACAATCACTTTTTTATTAAAGATGTGATGCAAAAAGAAAATGGATTTTTAATTTTTCAGGAAGCGAGATACATGCCTTTAAAGAATTTAACTACTTACGCAAGAATTATTTTTTTCCAAACTGATTCTTTCAATTCAGCAATATATCAATACGAAAATGATTTGTTGGGTGTTATGCCAAACTTAGCGATGTATGGAAAAGGAATCAGATGGTATTTTATTCTGCGGTACAAAGCATCAAACTTTATAAGCATATCAGCAAAATATTCTGAAACTTATAAGCCAGATGCAAAATCGATAAGTTCTGGTGATAATGAAATAATTGGTAATCTTGATAACAGATTTGGCTTACAAATAGATATGAACTTTTAAAACTAAAATTATTCGTATCTCAGTGCTTCAATCGGATCAAGATTAGCAGCTTTATATGCTGGATAAGTTCCAAAGATAACTCCTACAGCAAGGCATAAAGACAATCCTATAATAACCCAATCAACCGGCACTGCAGCCTGAGCATTTAACTGGCTTCCGGCTAAATTTCCAAGCCCTACTCCAAAAATAATTCCGACCAATCCGCCTGAGAGACAGAGAATAACAGCTTCGAATAAAAACTGTGTAAGTATCCAATTCTTTTTTGCACCTAATGCTTTTCGTATTCCGATTTCTCGGGTTCTTTCAGTAACAGATACAAGCATAATATTCATTATCCCAACACCTGCGGCAACCAATGCAATCAATGAAATTGCTAATGCAATAATTTTAATCGGACCAGTAATCTGATTTACCTGAGACATTACCGATTCATTGCTGAAAATATAAAAATCATTTGGCTCTCCCGGCCCGACTTTTCTTATTTTACGCATATGACCTTCTGCAGCTTCTAAAACAGAGGCATAATCCTCACTGCTTCTGGTCATAACTGTGATATTAACTGAACGGCTGTATTTCCCGTACATAGATTGCCACGTAGTTATTGGTACAATCACATAATTATCGCGGCTTGAACCAAAAAGTGCTGCCTGCTTTTCAACAACACCTATTACTTTTAATGGTCTTCCATCAACTCTGATTGTTTGACCTATCGGATCAATATTAGGAAATAACTTTTCAACTATTGGCTGAAATATCAGACAAACATTGGCTGAATAAGTAATATCATCTTCTCTTAAATCTCTGCCATACTCAACGTTCCAATCATTCGTTCTCATTGCCTCTACAGTTAATCCTGCAACAGATATATTTGGATTAGTTTCCCTGTTTCCAAATTTGGCAACTTTACCAAACTGCCATTGCTCTGCACCTACATATTTAGCCTGAGGTAATAAATCTTTAAGCCGATAAGCTTCTTCGATTGTTAAATCTTTTCTGTTACGATCTTCACGTCTTGGTCCGCCTCCAAATACAATATCATTTTTCTGAATCTGAAAAGTATTCTTGCTCAAACTGGACAGACCTTCATCGATACTATTCTGCAGCATAGTTAGTATTGTCATAATAACTATTATGGAAAAAATTCCAACAACTACACCAAGAACAGTTAGAGCTGTTCTTAATCTGTTACTTTTTAATGATTGCACTGAGATGGCTAATATTTGACCAACTTTCATTTACTCATACCTCAAAGCTTCTACGGGATCCATCTTTGCAGCTGTGTATGCAGGTGCAATTCCGGAAACAATCCCGGTTAACAGTGAAATTAAAATAGCAATAATCACAACATCATACTGAATAGCTGTTGGGAAAAATTGGTTCAACATCAAACTTAGAAGTAAAGCAACAATTAAACCAACTAAACCGCCCAATAAACATATAACAGAAGATTCAAGGAGAAACTGAGCAAGTATGCTTCTTCGTTTTGCACCGATGGCTTTTCTTAATCCAATTTCTTTTGTACGCTCTTTAACAGATACAAACATTATGTTCATAATTCCGATTGCACCTACAAACAGAGATAATCCAGTAATGAATAAACCTGCAATCTGAATAACACCCACAACGGAATTGTACTGTTCCTGTAATGCTTCCTGCTGGTTTATAGAAAAATCATTTGCTTCTGAGTAAGTTAAGCCACGAACTTTACGCATAGCACTTTCAGCTTCGGCTCGTGTTTCTTCAACCATATCAGGACTTTGGGCTCTGACATTTATAGTAATGGAATTGAAATGACGCGAAACAAAATTTTTAAATATGGTTCCAATCGGAATAAAAACCTGATTATCAGGATTAAATGGACCAAGCATGGTACTGCCCTGCTCTGCCAATACACCAACTACTTTGTAATTTACGCCGCCAATTTTAATTGTTTTGTCAAGTGCATCTCCTCTTGGAAAAAGTTTTTTAAATATTTCACTTCCAACAACTGCAACATTTCTGGATGCATTACTTTCAATTTCAGAATAAAACCTTCCCTGATCAAAAGTAAAGTTGGTGGTAGCAACATAATCTGAAGTTGAACCGTTCAGGAAAATATTTTCAACTCTTCGTTCATCATATTTAATTGTCTGAATGCTGCTGATAACGGGAGCAATAGCTCGCGGTGTTTTTACAAGATCTTTAAATTTATAGTAGTCATCCATTGAGATATTTTTTCTGTTACGGATGCGCCACCATTCCTCATTTGAAAACCAGGGCCACTTGCTTATGTAAATAACATCTGAGCCAAGAGCACTAATACCGCGCTGAAAAGAATTATCTATACCTTTTATTGCAGTTGACATAAGTACAACTGCAGTGATACCAATAAAAATTCCGAGCATTGTAAGTGCAGCACGGATTTTATTGGCTTTTATTGCCCGCCACGCAATTCCTAAACCTTCTCTTAATTCAAATATTATAGCATACATAATTGGCTCATATTAAATTTAAAGTTTCTTAAACAGCAGAAGCTTTTGATTTTGGCACAAATCTTTTTTCAACTTGTTCATCTTTTTCAATTAAACCATCTTTTAAACGGATAATTCTTTTAGCGTGCTCAGCAATGTATTCTTCGTGAGTAACAAGAATGATTGTATTCCCTTTTTCGTGAATATCATGAAAGAGTGTCATAATTTCTTCACCGGTTTTGGAATCAAGATTACCTGTTGGTTCATCAGCAAGAATTATCGCAGGATTAGTTACCAACGCACGTGCGATTGCAACCCTTTGTCTCTGTCCGCCTGATAACTCATTTGGTTTGTGATGCATTCGGTCTTTTAGTCCAACATCAATTAATGCCTGCTGAGCTCTTTCTCTTCTTTCTGCCGTGTGAACACCAGCATAAATTAATGGAAGTTCAACATTATGAATTGCATCCGATCTTGCCAAAAGATTAAATGTCTGAAACACAAAACCGATTTCTTTATTACGGATTTTTGCTAAATCATTATCAGACATCTCACTTACACTAACAGATTTAAACTCATACAGTCCTGAAGTGGGTGTATCAAGACATCCAAGCATATTCATCAAAGTTGATTTGCCAGATCCTGACGGTCCCATTATTGCGACATACTCGTTTTTATCAATTCGAAGTGAAACATCACGTAAAGCATGGACCTCTTCAGAGCCGACCTGATAAATTTTTGCAATATGTTCTATGTTTATAATATTCATTCGTTTATACCAAAATTATTTTTTTGTACCGGCTGAACGTTTTTCTTCTACCCTTACCTGTGAACCATCTTTTAGTTCCCTTGAGATTGCACTATAACTACCTGATACAACATCTTCTCCGCCCTCTAATCCTTTTTTGACGTAGATATAATTATCATCACTTAGCCCGGTTTCAACTTCAACCATTTTTGCTTTATTGTTTTGAACTATAAAAACGACTTCTTTGGGTTTTGCACTTTTCTTCTCTTTTTCTTTTACCTGAACAAACTGATTATCGTCATCATTACCCTGTGCCGTATTTTCCTGTTTCGGAAAATCCGATCTTGTAGTAACACTTTGAATAGGTACACTCAATACATTTTCAATTGTTTCAGTTTCGATATCAGCATTACAAGACATTCCTGGTCTAAGTTCATTACCTGAATTTAAGATTTTGATTTTGACTTCAAAATTAACTACTTCCTCCTGAGTTCCGAGTCCGGTTGTTTTTGCACTGTTACCGATTTCAGAAACAATGCCTTTAAACTCTTTATCCTTAAAAGCATCCACGGAAATTGTTGCTGTATCCCCGATTGAAACCAATATAACGTCATTTTCATCAACATCAACAACAGCTTCAATGTTATTAAGATCGGAAACAGTCATTATGTTTGTTCCCTGGGTAAATCCGCTTCCAAGAACTCTCTCACCTAGCTCAACGTTTAATTGTGTCACAACGCCATCCATTGGAGAAACAATTGTAGTTTTATAAAGGGTCTCCAGAACCTCCCTTAGCTGTGCTTTACTCTGCAATACATTTGCTTCTGCTGCTTCATGAGATGCGTTTGCTGTTAGGTAGTTCGATTTTACAGTTTCATATTCAGAATCACTCATCAATCCCTTGCTGTGAAGTTCTTTTGCTCTGGTGTATTCCAAAGAAATTCTGTCAAGCTCAGCCTTCCGCATCTTTAAGCTGGCTTCAGCAGATTGAAGATTAGCTTCTAATCTTTGTTTTTGAGCCTGATATTGATCACCCTTTATTCTTATAAGTAATTGACCTTTTTTTACTCTGTCACCTTCTTTTACAGGAAGTTCGACAATCTCACCTGTAACCTCAGGTGTGATGATTACTTTAAACTCAGGATTTATTTTTCCGGTAGCAGTAACTTTTTGAGTAATAGTTCTCTTCGCAACTTTTTCAGTTTGAACTGGAATTATTTCCTCTTTATTACCACCGGCAAAAGCAATAATTAATAGAATTATTACAAGTAATCCTATTCCACCGAAAATAAATAATTTCTTTTTTGATTTTTTCTTTTTTCCATTTGCCATTTTAAATGGTCTCCTATGATTAAAAATTATTCAAACTTTGTGTAATCTAAAACACCAAGATTATATTTTAATTCTTCAGTTAATTTTATGTAAGCGAACTGTGCATTAATGTAATTGGTCTGAGCATTTTGAAAAGTAGTATTTGCAATTAAAACATCCAGCAGCTTTCCGGATCCAAGATTATATTTTTCCTGTTCAATCTTTAGATTTTCTTCAGCGGCTTTTACATTTTTCTGTGTAACAATAAGCGATTTCTTTGCTGCTTCAAGATCTAAAATAGTCTTTTGTATATCTTGTTTAATCAATCGCTCTGAATCTCTCAAATCAATTTCATAATTCATTGCATCAACTTCAGCACTTTGAATCGCATTGTGGACTGAAAATCCGGTAAACAAGGGTAAGCTTAAGGTTAATCCTACACCGTAATTATGATTTTTGAAAAGATCACCCGGTACATCTGCACCAGTATTATAATTTAAGTTGCCTGATAATCTTGGAAGATGACCGGAACGGGCAATAGTTATGTTATCATAAAATGAATCAAGTGTAAGTTTTTGGGCTTTGTAATCTCTTCTGTTTTCCAGGGCTTGCTGAACTAATTCATCTAATCTGTTATAATCTGTATCAAATTCAGTTGCAAGAATCTGTAATTCAGCTTTGGTAAATTCACTTGAGTAACTGAAGTTTTCAAGCACATCCAAACCAAGGTAAAAAAGTAAATTGCTTTTTGCGGTCTCAAGATTGTTCTTAGTCCTTATCACCTCTAACTCAGCGTTTCCAAGCTGAACTTGTTGTTGATAAACATCAGCCATTGTTACAGAACCAAGGCGATTTCTTTCTTCAATTGTTTCAAGATTTTTTTGCTGCTGTTTAACATTTTCTTCTCTTACTTTAAGCAGCTGTTCTGTTTCAACAATTGCGTAGTAAAGATTTATTGTTTGAAAAACAACTTCCTGTTTCTTGTTTTCAATCAATAGTTTGATTGATTCAAGAGAATTTTTACTTCGTGATAAATTTGCATAGTTTGAAAGTCCATCAAACAAAACCAGGCTGGAGTTAGCTCCAACACCCCATGATCTTGTATCCTGAGAAAAGTTTTCACTTTTAAATCTGCTCCAATCCCAACCGGCTGATGCACTTAGCGTTGGAAGAAATCTGCCATAAGCAGCATCAAGATTAGATTCGTTTCTGCTAACTTCATTTTCTGTTTTGGTTAATCCGCTATTTTTCTGGAGAGCTATTTTTATAGCGTCTTGAAGTGTTAGTTCATTCTGAGCAAAATTATTAGAGATGAAAAGAATTAAAAAAATCGATGAAATGAATAACTTCATTTTTGTGCTCCAATATCAGTTATAAATCATTTTATAAGTTAAATCTAACAAAAAACAACAATATAATTGCGATCACCGTTCCAAAAATAGCTATTTGATTAATGGTTTTAATTTCTTAGGTATAAACGGCTTTATTTTTACATCAATGGTAAAAAAAGCAGCCTTCTTAAAATTATATTAGTAAAAATCTTTTAGGTAGATAGTTTACTAATAATGTTTTAATTTACGTTAACTAAAAATTAAGGAACAAAAAATGATAAAATCGTTCTTTAAGCTCATAGCAGTTTTGATTATTATTTTTAGTGCATCGCTAACAACCGGTTACGCTCAGCAGGTAAATGGAATTTTAGCACCCCCCGGAGGAGGCGGAGGCACTTCTTCGACAACAGTGGGATCAAGTGATAATACACTATTATATGTTGCAGCCGGAGCAGTTGTTGTTGCAGCAGTTGTTTATGCAATTATGAAAAAGAAAAGTAAAGAAGAAAAGTCTCCTGAAACAAAGGATTCAAGCTCGGTGCATATAAATCCCGGTTTGCTTAATGTTGAGAAACAGCCGGATTATTTAGTCCAACAAAATCTACCGCTGCAATTACAATTGGGATTAAAACAGTTGTCAAATGCAACTGAAGAGAAACAATATTTTTTGGGTGTCAGATATAATTTTTAGTAGAGGTTATTGATTTAAAATTTTGTCCTTGATTTTTAGTAAATAGTCAAGTGCTTCTTCATAATTGTTTCCAATTTTTCCATCAAGTATTGCTTCTTCTATAGCGGATTTTATCTCTCCAACCTTTTTAGATGGTTTAAGATTGCATATCTGCATTATTTCCTCTCCTCTAACAGGAGATTGAAATTCACGAAGTTTATCCTTTTCCTTTACATCTCTGACTTTTTTCATTACTCTTTCATAGTTAGAAAGGTACTTTTCAACTTTGACGGGATTTTTGCTAGTTATATCAGCACGGCAAAGAGTAATAAGATCTTCAAGATACTCCCCTGCCTGAACAACCAATCTGCGAATAGCTGAATCAGTAACTTCTTCATCAGCAAGTGCAATTGGTCTCAGATGTAATCTTATCAATGTTTCGACGTAATCCAATTTACTAAATGGCAATTTCATTCTGACGAAAATTTTCTTCATCATTTTTGCGCCAAGATCTTCATGCCCGTGAAAAGTCCAGCCAATCCCATCAACAAATTTTTTGGTTGCAGGTTTTGCAATATCATGAACCAGCGCTGAAAATCTTAACCAAACATTATCAGTTTCTTTTGCAATATTATCCAAAACAATCAGTGTATGAAGAAAAACATCTTTATGATGATAGTCTTTCCTCTGATCAACACCTGCCAGCTCTGCAATTTCCGGAAAAACAACCTGCATAACACCTGTATCAAACATATACTTTAATCCGATAGAAGGCTTTTCAGATTGAAGTAATTTTAGAAATTCATCTGTTATCCTTTCCTGAGAAACAATTTCAAGTCTGTTTTTCATTTGAGATGCAGCGGATAAAAGATTTGCATCAATAGTAAATTCTAATTGTGATGCAAACCTGAAAGCACGCATAATTCTTAATGGATCATCATCAAAAGTCTGAAGTGGGTCTAAAGGAGTTTTAATTATTCTGGCTGATAAATCAGTTAATCCATTAAAATGGTCTATCAGTTCACCCAGATCGGATTCATTAAGTGATATTGAGAGTGCATTAATAGTAAAATCACGCCGCGAGATATCATCGAAAAAAGTCCCATCTTCAACTACCGGTTTGCGGGTATTTCTATCATAGGATTCTTTTCGTGCACCAACAAATTCAAGGTCTAAATTTTCAAATTTAAAGTGAGCGGTGCCAAAATTACGGAATATTGTAACTTGCTTTACTCCTAACTTCTTTGCTACTGCCTGGGCAAAATCAGGTCCATTTCCAATTACTAAAAAATCAATGTCCTTTCTTACTTTGCTGAGCAGCAAATCACGAACAAATCCTCCCACAAGATAAACCTCTTTGTTTAGCTCGCTGGCAGTTTGTCTGATAGCTTTAAATAAAACAGAATTTTCTATTTCGTCAAAAAAATGTTTTGGGATTTCAATGCTCATTAGTTCAAATTAAGAGAGAATAACTTAAAAAATTAATTAATTATAAAAGTCGATTTTATTTTATCGGCATTATAAAAAAACCAGTTGGCTTTATCAAAATTTTCTTTCATCACTTTATTAAATGGATTATTTACTTTTTGCCTCAAGCTTAATGATGCAAGTTTTCTACTGATATTATAATCTCCTTTTTCAAGAAAATACTGGGATAAAGAATAAACTCCATAGCTCGCACTAACATCATCTATTAAAAATGTTTTATCAAATATTTTTCTAAAAAGATCTTGCCGGATATTTAACTTTTTTGCGATTGATATTAATGCCGGGATAGAATTAAAATCGTATTGTGCTCTATTCAAGCTCTTGAGGATATTAAATTTTATTGTATCGTTATCAGTTAAATAATCTGTTAAAAGATTTTCTTTAATTAAGTTTAAACGCATTGCAGAACTGCGGATTAATCCAAAGTGCGGATTATCATTATATATTTTTTCATACAACTCTTTTGCTCTTGTGATATTTCCCGCTTTTACATAAAGATCAGCTAACCTGAAAGTAAGATTATAATAATATGGTGTGTTATGAAATTTATTTATCTGTTTTTCAATAATCTCGATTGATTGAACCAATTTATCTGTTCTGTAATATAATTCGGAGAGACCCATTATTGCTGAATAATTGATTACTTTAGAATTAATTTGATTAAATAATTCTTCAGCATCAGAATACTTTTTGTTATTAAGATATTCCCAGGCTTTTTGGATTCTATCAGCAACAAATCTTGGGCAAATTTTTTGAATGATTGATAATCTTCCGAAGTAGTAATCTGCCATATTTTTGTTTGCAAGAGAAGTGTTTACTTTTAGTTGATCAATAAATTTTCTGAATATATCACTTTTATCAGCATTAAATGATAATACAAAATCACCTGTGTTGTAGAATCTTTTTACTTTCTCAATTCCATATTCCTTAATCAGAAAGTCATAAAAAGCACCGCTGTAATTGTATGCAAGTAATGAGTTTGATTTAAAGAAATTAAAACCGTCAAACAAATCAGCTAAATCAATGGAATAACCTTCATTATAAGCAAGAGAAGCTAATTCATTTATATCTAAATCGTCATACGTTCCTTCAATAGCCTGAGCAAATCCTTCTATTGAAGCAGCATTAAAATTTTTAGCTACTTTAAATATTCCCCAGCCAAACTCAGCAGAAAATATGTGAGCAATTTCATGCTTCAAAGTACGCTGCCACGATTCTCTGCTGATATAAATTGAATATTGCCAGGGTTTTGCAACATCTGCATTACCGGCACCAAATAATTCTTTTTTCTGCTCAGCTGAATCATATACGTAAACTTTAATTTTTTCTGCTGGCACTATGTCTAATTTCTTTTTGAGCAATTGATAATAATATTCCTGATGCAGCGCTATCAGTTGAGCTTCAGAACTATCAGCTGATGAATAGTATAAAGTAAAGTTTTCAGATGAAATACTTTTGGATAAATGTGACTCAAGTTTTGAATAAGTAGTTGAAAAACCAAGCTCCGGTGAAATAAACTGAAAAATAACAGGGACAAAAATCATTACAGCAAAAATCTTTTTTTTCCAATCCGAAATAATTCCATTCTTATTAAAATAGATGTATGGGAGAAATATGAAATAAATGGAAATCAATATCTGATGAAATATAAGCTTCCAACTCGGACTCAAACCTTCATCATAAATATTTCCCGGAAAGTATCCTATCAAGGGTGAATAAAAATAAACCTGAGGATAAAAGTATATTTCCAGAATAGGAATTACTATGAGCAGTAAAATTATTAGTATTGATAAAGTTCTGTGATATTTTTTTGCATAAGTGAAAGCAAAGATTCCAATGGATAACCCAACGATGACAGAGGTGAATGTGATTATTATATAGAATAACAATCCATCAGTAAAAGAACAAAACATCGTAAAAACTGAGTTAATCAGTGAAATCAGTACAGGAATAAAAAGTAAAACGGTAAGGTTGATTAAGAGTGATTTATGAGATTTATTTTGCTTAAGAAAATTTATTGTTAACAGATTAGAGATGATGACAAGAACAAAAGAATTAACTGCAGAAAATTCATATCCTAAAATTTTTGTTAGAGGAAGATTGATCAGAAGTAAATTAAATATTATTAAAATTACTGCTGCAACATAAAAGGCAACATTCTCACGCAGAGTTTTATTTAATTTCAACATTATCTGGATCAGTTGGGAGATAATAATTAATCGTTATGCTAATTATAATTTACTTTTAAAAATGGAGCCATTATTTCCGATAACGATATATTTACCTGTGCTCAATTTTTGTATATCGTTTAAGACAACCGGTTTCCCGATATTGCTTTTAATCCAGGTCTTGCCTGCATCATTTGATGAGAATAATTCACCTCTGTTAGTTAAAATTATTCCATCTTCGTTGTTTTCAAAAAATACTTTGAATAATCCGGATGTAGTATTTAAATTGATTTTATTCCAGGAATTACCTCCGTTCTCAGTTCTAAGTAAAACGCCATCTCCACCAGCAATAAATCCTAAAAACTGATTAACGAACACAATATCTTTGAAATAAGCAGAACTTCCGCTCCGAACCTTTTCCCAGCTATTTCCCTGATTAGTTGACTTTAACAATGTTCCACCCCAACCAATTGCAAAAATATTTTTATCATCAGCGAATGCTATTTTAAACAAAGTCTCATTCGTTGCTGAGAATACTTTTTGCCAGGTAAGACCACCATCAAGTGTTTTGAGAATAGTACCATTTTTTCCGCATATAAATCCGGTATTATGATCTAAAAAAGTAATGTTAAATAATGTTTCGCTAGTGCTTGTATTAATCTTATTCCATCCCTTTGAATTAACATTATTGACCAACAGAAGACCATTATCACCAACTACAAAATATTTACCATTGTTAGAAGTTATAAAGTAAAAATCATCTTGATTGTTTGTTTTAATTTCAGTCCAGTTTATGCCCGCGTCAGAAGATTTTAAAATTGTTCCATTACTTCCAACTATGTAACTATTCAGATTATCTAATACCAAAATAGAGTTCAAGTTAATATCAGGATTAAAAACAAATGGCTCCCAGTTTGTTTGTTCAATAAAATTTGGATTTTTAGAATAATCCTGAGTGTAACTTAAATTGTTTTTTTTCTCAAGTTCTTTCTGCAGTTCCAGATACTCATTAACAACAAAGTAAACAGCAATTGCTAATCCAACAAAAATCAGAAATAAAAAGAAATTACCAATTCTCCCTCCAACCGAACTTTTTTTCTCTTCTGGTTCATCAACGGCAATATTTTCAGTCGGTTTATAACTATAAGATGATGAGAGTTCGATATTATTAAGAAGATTATCAACATCGGTCTTAAACTCTTCAGCACTAACATAATTGTATGATGTTGATTTACCCATCGCTTTCTGAATTACTTCATCAACCTGAGCCGGAACCTCGGGGAAAAGTTCTGATATTCTTGGAGGAATTTTGTTTATATGTGAATCAACAATTTCATAATAAGTTTTAGCGTCATAGGGATAATAACCGGCAATCATTTCATAAAGTGTGACTGCCAGTGCATAGATATCACTTTTAACCGTTACTTCATCTCCGCTAAGCTGCTCAGGACTCATATATAATAAAGTTCCTGGTCTAACATTAAACTGGGTTAATTTTTCTATATCATCAACTGACTTGGAAATTCCGAAATCCATTATTTTAGCATTGCCATTTAAATCAATTACAATGTTTGATGGTTTCAAATCCCGATGAATAAATCCCTGATTATGCGCATAGGCAATTCCTGATAGTACCTGTGAAATGATACCAAGAGCCTGAAAAGTTTCTAATCTTCCCTCCTGTTGAAGAATCTGTTCAACTGTTTGCCCTTCAACATATTCCATTGCAATGCCCATAATATTCTTTTCTTCAACAAAGCCATAAACAGAAACAATGTTTGGATGAATTAAGTTTGCCTGATTTCTTGCTTCACGTCTAAAACGGGCAATAAGATTAGTTTTATTTGAGCTGATATTTAAAATTTTTAAAGCTGTAAATCGCTCCAGCTTCACATCAAGAGCTTTGTAAACAACTCCCATTCCTCCTTCACCGAGTAAGGAAAGAATTTTATAATTCTGAATTTTTTTACCAATCATTTATCTCTTTCGATGTAAATAAATGAATAGTCATCCGGAGCACCACGTTGTTTAACCAAATTAACCAATACATTTTTTTTCTGCTCCATATCTCCATCATTAAAAATCTGCTCTAATTCTCTTTCACTAATAATGTTGGTTACACCATCAGAACAAATTAAAAATCTGTTATCTTCAAATTCATTTAATTTGCTCTTGCTTATATCAGGTTGAATGAAAGGATTATCTCCAAGTGCTTTTAAAATGATATTTTTATTGGGATGTTTTGAAGCCTGTTGATGGCTGATAAAACCTTCATCAAGAAGTTTTTGAACAAGCGAGTGATCTTTTGTAATCTGTTTAATTTTACTCGATTTAAATTGATAAATTCTTGAATCACCAAGATGACCGTAAAAAGCAAAATTGTCCTTTAAAAAAAGTATCTCGATAGTGGTGGCCATACTTTTAATGCTTTCACTGCCGGAAGCGTGTGAAATAATAAAACTATTTGTTTCGTCCAATACCATTTTAATACGATGTAAATAATCTTCACTTTCGAGTGTTGAAAAAAAGTAAACGGCAGATTTAATTGCTATCTTGGAAGCTAAATCTCCACCATAGTCTCCACCAACTCCATCACAAAGAATTGAAAGCAAGCCACCTTCAATTTCTAGAACTTCAACGGCATCTTCGTTAACTCTTTTTTCAAAACCAACTCCGGAAAATTTAATGTGCTTGAACCCCATTAAAACTCAGCCCTTTCATTTTAATTTATATCTTATTTAATCAAAAATAACAAAATAAATGTTCAACTTCTGCCTTCTTTTATAGAGCAAAGATGGGTGATTCTAATCATCAAATCTAATTTGTTAAACAAGGCTTATAAGATTATATTTGTAACCAATTTTATTGAGATAAATCATTTATTTACTGCATTTTAGCAGCATTCTTTCAATAAAATTTAAATTATAAATCAAACACACCAATTTGCGAGAATGGCGGAATTTGGTAGACGCGCTAGACTTAGGATCTAGTACCGAGAGGTGTCGGGGTTCGAGTCCCCGTTCTCGCACTTTCGACATTTTTAATTTTTTGAGGTTAAAACTTTATGGAATTTAACGTTATCGCTATTAATGATTCAGAAAAAGAAGTAGAGATTAAACTTCTTTGCGATGAAATTAAATCTGAAATTATTGATGAAGTAAAAAAACAAGCTAAAGAGATTCAGGTTCCCGGTTTCCGAAAAGGTAAAGTGCCTGTTTCTATGTTAAAAAAAATGTATGGCGATGCATTGGAGTATGAAGCATCTGAAAAAGTCGCTAATTCATTTTTCTGGAAAGTAGCCAAAGAAAAAGATTTAAAGCCTATCGGAAAGCCAACTATGACTGACCTGAAATTTGAACCCGAAAAAGAGTTATCATTTAAAGTTAAATATGAAACGATTCCAACTTTATCTGTTTCCGGTTATAAAAATCTTTCATTCGATATCCCCGATTATCAGGTCTCGGAAGATGAAGTTAATCGCGAAATAAACTATATTCTTCAATCCAACAAAACTTTGGAAGAGGCTGATATTGTGTCAGATGAAAAAACCATTATCGATGCTGAAATTATTCTGTTGGAAAGGAATGGTGAAAAAGTTACAGACGCAAAACCTGAGAAAATGCAAATTGATTTAAGTGCCGATGGAATCTCTAAAGAAATAGTTGATAATGCAATTAATAAAAAAACCGGAGAAGCTTTTAATTTTTCTTTTAAGGATGAACACTCGCACAAATTAGAGGATGGTAAAGAAGAAGTACATAAAGAAGAATATTTATATCAGGTAAATATTTTAGGAATAAAAAAAGTTATTCTTCCGGAATTAAATGAAGAACTGATTAAAAAAGTAACCAAGGATAAAGTTTCAACTGAAGAAGAATTAAAAAGTGAAATAAAGAATGATATTCAAAAATATTATGATCAGAGAGTTGAAGAATTAGTGAGAGGGAGACTTGTTTCAGAGATTATTAAAAATAATGATTTTGTTCCCCCCAAAAGTTTAGTGGATAATATCTTAGAAGAATATTTAAAGAGCGAAGAAGAACAGGCAAAAAAATCCAGATATCCTTTTAACAGGGATGAAGCCAGAACGAGGTTACAAAAATCAGCTGAGAATGAGGTGAAATGGTATCTGATAAAAAATGAAATTCAGAAAAATGAGAATATCACTATCACTGATGAAGAGCTTACTGAATTAGCACAAAAGGAATCAGAAAAGACCGGGATTCCTTTGGAAAAAATGATATCATTTTTAAAATCATCGGGACAAACAGAAAAAAATCTGGATAGAAAACTTTTTGAGTTTCTTAAATCAAATAATACCATAAACAAAGTTGCACCAGAAAAATTTAAAATTAACACAGAGGCAATAAATGAATAATAAAATTGAAATTTTTAATCAATTAGTCCCGTACGTTATTGAACAAACCGGGCGCGGTGAACGAGGGATGGATATCTATTCCCGTTTGCTTCGCGAAAGAATAGTTTTTATAGGGACTCCAATTGATGATCACGTAGCAAGTTTAACTATTGCACAGCTAATCTTTCTTGAAGCTGAAGATCCGGAGAAAGATATAAATTTGTATATCAATTCACCGGGCGGAAGTGTTACTGCTGGACTTGCAATTTACGACACGATGAACTTTATCAAACCGGATGTAGCAACAATCTGCGTTGGAATGGCTGCAAGCATGGGTGCAGTTCTTCTTGCAGGTGGTAAGATTGGTAAAAGATCAGCTTTACCTCACGCAAAAATTATGATCCATCAACCCTGGACGCAAGGAATTGGAGGACAAGTTACGGATGTGGAAATTCACGCAAAAGAGTTGATCAAAACAAGAGATTCATTGTACAAGATATTGGCAGAAAGTACCAATAAAAGCATAGAGCAAATTGCAAGAGACTGTGACAGAGATTATTTCTTAACTTCTCAAGAAGCGAAAGAATACAATCTTATTGATACAATCATTGAAAAAAGAGTTATTGCAAAGTAACATCATTTATTTTTTACTACGGCTAAAACTTTTAAAACGATATGTCAAATCATAACAGGTTTTTTTTATCATTAACTGTTTTAGCCGTTTTTATTTTAACTTCGTTTATTCCTTCGTACCTCCAAAAGGATAAAATTAAATTATTCGATAATTACCTTTCAGAATATTTTTTTAATAAGAAAGTACCTTCAATTTCAGCAGGTATTTCAAAAAATGATAAAATAATTTGGCTGGGAGTAAGAGGAATTGCGGATTTAGAATTACTAACTCACGCCACGTATAATTCACTTTATCGCATCGCTTCTATTTCCAAACCAATAACCGCAACAGCAATTTTGCAATTGTATGAACGTGGAGTTATTGATTTGGATCAGGATGTTCGAAAATATATACCTTCATTTCCGGCAAAAAAGTGGAAAGTTACAATCAGGCAATTATTAAATCATACTTCAGGTATTCGTGGATATAAAGAAGGTGAATTTCACAGTAAAAAGTTTTACGCAAACGCTAATGAAGCGATTAAAGTTTTTGCATATGATTCTTTAAGGTTTGAACCGGGGACTAAATACGAATATACATCTCTTGGATACACACTCTTAGCAGCAGTAGTTGAAAATGTTACGAAAGGCAGCTTTGAAAATTATCTTGTTGCAAATGTATTTAATCCGGCAGGGATGAAGAACACAAAGGTTGATAAGCAAAAAATAATTATTCCTAATCGTGTCAGAGGCTATGAAAAAGATTTTGAAAGAAAATTTCAAAATGCGCCGCTGGCTGATTTGAGCATTAAAGTAGCTGGTGGCGGCTTGCTTTCCAATGCAGAGGATTTACTTTTATTCTCGAATGCGTTAATGAATGGTAAGTTAATTTCACCCAAATCTTTTCAAATAATGACATCTCCTACGGTTTTGAAAAATGGTAACAAGGTTAATTATGGATTAGGATTTGCTCTCTCATTTGGAAATGATTCACTTAAGAGCATTTCGCATACTGGCGGAGGGACGGGATTTACAACCATGCTTATCATTTATCCAAAAGAAAAAATTGCTGCCGCACATCTTATAAATATTTCAGATAGAAATCTTGAATTACCAGCAACTGAGCTTGTAAAAATTGAATTAGGTCTTCCTTACTCAAGGCCAACAAAAACTATTTCTGATGATCTGACCAATATTTTTAGTACAAGTGGAATTGACAGCGCAATAAGTTGGTGTAATGTAGTTCTTGATTCAAATTACACGGATTATAATACTTCTGAATCTGAGTTAATATCTTTTGCAAAAGATTTGTTGGGATTGAATAATAAAGCTGCATCAATAAAATATTTAAAGAATCTTATTAAACGTTACCCAAAATCATTTAATATTCAGGTTGCACTAGCAGAAGCATATCTTGCTGATAAGAATACAGGTTTGGCATTAAGGCATTTTAGAATTGCCTGGCAGATTAATCCGCGTAATCAGTATGTGAACAATAAAATAAGAGAGCTTACTAAAAAATAATCTTAAAGACTGCTTTTAACAGAATAATTATTTTCTTTTCTCGAACTCTTCAAGTAAATATTTAGCAACAGCTTCAGCTTCCTGCGGTTTAAGTCCAGGATTTGGCATTGGAGGATATGCAGGATCTACTTTAATCGGATTTCTAATAAATGCAACCAGTTGTGCTTCTTTTCCAACGTATTTAGGAAGTACATCAAAATGTGCGGGACCAACTAATTTTTGCTCAAACTTATGACAGCTGGCACATCGGACATCATATAATTCTTTGGCATTAATAACGGCTTCTATTCCCTCTCCTTTTAACTCTGCCAGCATTTTATTGTATTCTGTGCTCAAAGCTAAAGAATGTAATTCAGTTGAGTTGCTCATCGCTTTCTGATCTTTGATTATCAATGAAACTGAAGCAAGAATCAGAATAAAAAATACTAATGAGCTGAACTTATATTCATTCTTTATTTCAATCATATAGAATTGATGATAAGCCAGAAATATTAACAGTATTGCAATCACACTGTAAACAAATATGGAACCGGAAAGATTATTTCCAGATATAGTGAGAATGCTTAATGTAATAAATAACGGAAGAGGAATTCCAAATTTCAAACCAATTTTAGAAATTTTATCCTTAAGAAAACCGGTGTATTCAGGATTTTCATTTTTCTTATCATCTTTCCAATAAAGATGTACAAATAACACAGCCGCTGCTGTAAGCATAAAAGCAAAGCAGATAAAAATGATAAGGTTAAGTAAAACTACAGGACTTGCTAATGATGTAAAAATACTTGTCAGGTTCCATTCGGAAAATTTAATTGCGGAAGTGTAGCCGGCTACAAAGAACCATATTCCGACAAATAAGAATACCAAACCTAATTTGCCATATTTAATGCTTAACTGAAATGAAGTATTCTTAATCCTGTTTAATTCATTTTTTGCGTCAGTGTTTTTAACAGAAATATTTTCCAGTGAATTAATAACAAAATTTACTATGGACGAATGTCTGTAAGTATAAACCATAACTAACGCAACAGTGACCAAAAGAAATGAAATAACAAGTAAAATAGTAGTGTTGATTTGCGCGGTATGAAGTAGTTGGGCAAAAATCAATATCAAAGTTAAAATTGGAATAATTCCGAGTATTACTCCAACAGAATTATTTACGGTTACATATTCAATAATATCACGTGATAACTTAGCGTAATGCTCATCATTAAGTTTGTTAGCTTTTTTCCTGAACTGAATAGATAGAAAAGTTCCACCAAATACAATGCTTATAAAAGGCACAAATAACGAAAGTACTAATACCGTCATATAATGCAGCAGTTCTATGTGTTCGGCTGACTGAGGTAAAACTAATTTATCCAGAAACTCCATAATAAATCACTTAAAAAATTATGAAACAAAAAGTTTATCTACTGAAATAATAAGCACCACGAAAAGTGCAAAATAATTTATATCCCTAAAAGCAAATTTTATTGATATTCCAACTGAATTAAAATCTCTGTTCTGTTTTAACAATTTTACAGAATCAAGTGTGAGCCAAATGGCAGCAATCAGCAAACTGAAACTTACGAAAGTATTATTTGCAATCTGAAAAAACGGAAGAAGAAGCCCTGAAACAGCAGTTGCGGCAATCCAGATAAAAGTAATTCTTGTAAGTTGAGGTTTGCTAAAAACTTCAGTTAAAGTTGGAAAGCCTGCTTTCTGATAATCGTTATCAAGAATAAGAAGCAGCAACCAGAAATGAGGGATCTGCCAGATAAAAAAGAAAAAAGCAATCATAATAATTTGTGGATCCAGCAAAGCTCCGCCCGCTGCTGCCCATCCGACCATCGGCGGTATTGCCCCAACCAATGAGCCAGGAACAATTGCCAACGGTGTTTTCATTTTAAGTGGAGTATAAATTCCGTTGTACCAAAACAAATTCAGTAATCCAAGTAACGCTGCAATAATATTGCTGCTAAAATATATAATTGATGAGCCCAACAACACCAGAACTAAAGTAATTACTAATGCTGATTTGGATGATAATTTCCCTGAAGGAATAGGACGATTTTTAGTTCTGTCCATCAAAGCATCAGTATGTCTTTCCTGATAGTGATTTAATGCTGCTGAACCGCAAGCCAACAATAGTAATCCTAAAGCAACAAACAATAATTTAACGTCTATTGCATTTGCAAACGCTACATAACCAAACATTGTAGTTATTGTAACAAAAACTGTAATCTTCAGTTTGGTTAACTCTGCAAGTATTTTAATTTTTTCTATCAAGAATTAATTCTCATTAACTGTTTTTGTTGTATCAGCTGGATCAGAAGGTTTATTTAACCAATCAGTAAAATCTTTTTCGGAAATAACCTTAACTTTATTGTACATATATGAATGATTCAGTCCGCAATACTCAGCACAAGCAATATCATAGTCTCCCAATTCTTCAGCCTTAAACCAAACGGTTCTTTCCTGATTTGGATAGACATCTTTTTTTATTCTGAATGCAGGGACATAAAATGCGTGATTAACATCTATAGATTTTAGTTTTAATATTACCGGTTGATTAATTGGTACATATAGTGAATCACTTACTTTACCATTTTCGTACTTGAAGGACCACGCCCACATCTTTGCGGTAACTTCTATGTTTACTCCCTCTTCAGGAACATTTGACATATCAGAATATCCAACCCAACCGAACCAAAACATAATTAAGACTAAGATGGTTGGAATAACTGTCCACGCCACTTCCAATCCGATGTTGCCGTGTACATTTGTTGCTTTTGGATTTTTCTTGCGGTTATACTTAATTACAAAGTAGATCATCAATCCTGTAATTAAAACAAGAAAGAAGACTGAAACTATAAGAGTAAATAAAAAAGCTGAATCAACACCCTGTACAAAATTTGAAGCTCCTATAAACATGATTAATTCCTTACTATAAAAGAGTAATCAGAAAACAATAGTATAAAGGAGATTAAAAGAAACAGAAGTGCAACACCAACAAATACTCTGAATGTTTTACTCTCACTTCTAAGATGCATAAATATTGTAAGAACCAAATATGTTTTAACAGAGGCAATAACCAAAGCAGTTGCAATAGTAAGTCCGCCAAAATTAATTCCGGCAACAGCAACAGTAATTCCTGTTAAAGCCATCAAAGCCATCCAGACAAGGATGTAAACTCCATATCCGTGATTGTGCTGTGTATGTTCGTGATTATGTTCCATTAAAATCCTTTAAGTTATCAGATAGAATAATGGGAATAAGAAAATCCAGATAATATCAACCAGGTGCCAGTATAATCCTGCAGATTCAAGCTTTACATAGCTATCTGAAGTAATTATACCTTTAGCTGTAAATCTCATCATAAATGCGATAAGAACCATTCCAATTATAACGTGCAGCCCGTGTAAACCGGTCATTACATAGTACAATCCAAAAAATAATATTTCACCAGCCGGTTTTGATAAAAGTGTATCTGATCCGGGGAAAATTCCGTGATGAAACTTTGCAGACCACTCAAAATACTTATTAACCATAAATCCAAGAGCTAACACAATCGTAAGAAACTGAAAAATAATTGACAGCGTCTTTTGCCCTCTCTGAATCGCAGTGATGGACAGCGCCATTGTAAGAGAGCTTGTGAGAAGTATGGCTGTGTTAAATGTTCCGACAATAGTATTCAGGTCCTTAGCTGCAATATGGAATGCTTCAGGATATTTGTAACGGTACACTGAATATAAAATAAACATTCCACCAAACAATAATAACTCCGTAAAAAGAAACAGCCACATTCCCATCCGGGCACCAACATCATCCCTGTGAATATGAGTTACTGCTTGCTCTTGTGTACTCACTTTGCCTCCTCTTCTGAAAGTTCTTCATTGAATTTATACTCATAAGGAGCAGCGTGGACAGTGGGGATATCAACAAAGTTTTCATGAATCGGCGGTGTTTCTATTTGCCATTCAAGTGTTTCTCCGCCCCACGGATTTTTTTCTGTGGTTTTCTTACCACTAAGTAATGCTTTAATCAAATTTCCAAACATTAAAAGAATTCCTAATACTAAAATCCAGGAACCAATAGTGGAAATAAAATGATATGAATGGAACTCTGGCAGATAATCGTAGTATCTTCTGGGCATTCCCAGCCAACCCATAATAAACATTGGGAAGTAAAGTACATTAAAGCCAACAAACAATAACCAAAATGCTGCTTTACTTATTTTTTCATTATATAACCTTCCAAACATCTTTGGGAACCAATAGTGCAGAGCAGCAAAAAGCCCAAATCCTGTTCCCCCAAACATAACATAGTGAAAATGAGCAACAATAAATGAAGTATCGTGAATCATAATGTCAATCGATAAAACACCCTGCATAATTCCGGTCAATCCACCAATAGTAAATTGAAAAATAAAAGCCAGAGCAAACAAAAGCGGTGTTGAGAGTTCAATAGATCCTTTGTATAAAGTTGCAGTCCAGTTAAATACTTTTATAGCACTTGGGATAGCAACAACCATTGTAAGTAAAGAAAAGATGAATTGACCTGTATTGCTCATTCCTGCAGTAAACATATGATGAGCCCAAACAAGTGATCCAAAAACAGCGATAGCTACACTTGATAATGCGATAAATTTATAACCAAAAATTGTTCTTCTTGCAAACACAGGAATCACTTCGGATATTACGCCCATAGCCGGTAATATCATTATATATACAGCAGGATGAGAATAAATCCAGAATAAATGCTGATATAAAACAGGATCGCCTCCAAGAGCCGGATCAAATAATCCCACTCCAAAAGCTCTTTCGATAAATACAAGTAAAAGTGTTATACCAATAATTGGTGTTGCTAAAATCTGAACCCATGCTGTTGAATAAAGTGACCAAACCGATAGTGGCATCTTAAACCAATCCATTCCCGGTGCTCGTAAACGGTGAACGGTTGTAACAAAATTTAACCCTGTTACGATGGATGAAAAACCAAGAATGAATGCTGCAAATAAAGCGAAAGTTACATTTGTACCTGTTCTAACACTGTAGGGAATGTAAAATGTCCAACCGGTATCTGCTGGTCCACCCGGCAGAATGATAGAAAGAATAGCTAACAATCCACCAATTACATAAAGATACCAGGATAACAGATTAAGCCTTGGAAAGGATACATCACGTGCACCTATCAGAATAGGCAGAAAGAAATTTCCAAAGATTGCAGGGATACCGGGAACCACAAAAAGAAATATCATTATTACACCATGAAGCGTAAAAAATGAATTATAAGTTTGCGGATCAATAATTGTTTTACCCGGTGCAATCAACTCAAGGCGCATTAAAAAGCCAAAAGTTACTCCAACCAGGAAAAATGAAATTATAGTTGTTAGATAAAGTATTCCAATCCTTTTGTGATCTGTTGATAGCAGCCAGCCCAATATTCCCTTATGCTTACCCTGATAATCAAGATAACTTGGATGCTTTCCGTTTGTTGGAACTGTTATAGGTTCACTCATCTTTTAATATTACCTCTTAATAATCTCTTTTTTGGGTTTAAACTTTATGTATAGTATAAACAATCCTACAAAAACTAAAATTCCCGCTCCAAAAATTCTTGTGAAGTTTACCACATACGTTTGACCCTGTGGGTCGTAAGTAAAACAAAACTGTAAAACTTTAGCAATAGTGGGAGAAATTTTTCCTTCAGATGTTTCTAAAACAGCCATCTTGAAATCAAATGGAAGAATTCCAAATCCACTTCTTTCTGAAAAGCTGGGGAAAAGATATCTGCAAATTTTGCCGTATTTATCAACAAAAATAAAAGCTCCGGAATGTAAAAAATCTTTACCTTGTCTTTTGAAATAAAATCCGGAAGCATCTGCAACTTTTTTAATTGTTCCACTATCACCTGTTAAAAATTTCCAGCTATCAGGGGGAACATTTTTATCCAAAACTTTTAAGAAAGTTTGTTTCCTCGTCATCGCATCTTCCTGAGTTTCATGCTGGTCCATGCTTATTACAACAATATTATAATCAACGCCCAGAACAAGATCGGTTTTATTTATTATGTCCGAAAGCTCCATCAATAATGGACTGCAAATTCCCGGACAATTATAATAGACAAAAGATAAAACGGTTGGCTTAGTAAATAAATCTTTCAGAATAACTTTATTGCCATTTTCATCGATAAAACTTTCTTCCATAGGAATTGTTTTACCGAGCTGCTCATCAATTCCAACTTCTATCTTTTTTTGGTCAGATAATACTTGGATATTGAAAACTAAAATAGCTGATATGATTAAAAAAATGCTTTTCATTTTAGATTACTTTAAGCAAAAAGTTATAAAGAGAATTCCATTCATTTGCATTTATATTAAAAACTCTTCCGTTAAACCCATTTTGATTTACATTATTAATTACCAGATCTTTAAATGCTTTTTCGCTGGCTCTCCAGTTTTGATTCAGAATTAAAAATGTAAATGCGGTATTTTCATTTTTAACAACGTGATTAAATAATTTAAAACCCTGTTCATCTTTATAATTTTTCAATACTGACAGGGCTGAATTAATTTTATTTACTCTTTCTTCATTTTCGGAAACTATAATTGCAGATGCTTGTGCAACGGGAATCTGAGCCGGTAATTGTAAACCAGCAGATAAATTGTAAGTTGCATCTAATGCTGATAAATCAGCATCTGAATCATTATCCGGCTGCGGAATGAAATTTGTCCTGATATAATGACCAAGTGCAAATTTTTCACGAGGTAAAAGATAATCATAGGACGCCATCGCACTTGGTAGTAGCCCCTCTTGCAGTGTTACGTAGATTTGCGAAAGTTTGGTTCCATTTTTCCAATTATCTTTAGAAGTAAAATTTCGTGGAGCAGGATTTAATCCCATTGAGGCTGGACCACCGCCAGCGCCGTTTTCCCCATGACAAGATGAACAATTTGCTTTGTAAAGTTTTTCACCTTCAGCCAGCAAATCAGCTGAAGAATTTTTTACTTCAGAAATATTTAATGGTGGAACGACTACAGAATTTTTAACAGGAATATCCTGCAAAACTGTTGAATCTGCCATTACTGGCGGCACTTTTTGACGAGTAATGTTATCCAGATTTTTCACATAAAAAATTCCTAAAATCAATACCATCACAAGTATGTAAGGATATAACAATCCGAAAAGAGCACCCGGATTTTTTAGATGTGAAGTTTTATTTTTTATTCCTTGAATAATATCTTTCATATACAGCAAGCCTCTAAATCACAAAGATTATAGATGAAAATTTATACCTCGTTTTAATTTCGGATCACCAATCGGTAATAAATTATTTTTCTTATATCGTAATGTAAATACATAAATCACTAATCCAATTCCGGCAATTGGAAAAACTAAATCTATCCAGCTAAAATAATATCCTGTCTTCATCGAGCCCATATTTGGCATTACAAGCCAGAAGAGATCAATCAAATGAGCAATCAATAACCACACAGCTATAAATTTTAATCTTTTAGGATTCATCTTTGAAGGCTGTGTGAGCAGTGCAAAATACGGGACCAAAAAGTGAACAATTATTAAAACAAGCGAGAAGAAAATCCAGCCGCCTTTCCATCTGGTTAAAAACCAAAATGTTTCTTCGGGTAAATCAGCATACCAGATTAACAAGTACTGTGAAAAAGCAATGTATGCCCAGAAATTAACAAATGCAAAAAGCAATGCACCTAAACTAAAGAGATGATCTTCTTTCATCCACGGACTAAAATATCCACGATTTTTAAGGTAAAGCACTGCTAAAGTAATTGCAGAGAGAGATGCGATTACGGTTCCAGCAAAAAAGTAAACGCCAAAAATTGTAGAGAACCAGTGCGGTTCAAGGCTCATCATAAAATCTATCGCTGTAAAGGTTAGGCTGATAGCAAATATCAGTATAAAAATTGCACTAAGTCTGATGTTTTTAGTGGTAAGTGATTGATCTTTTGTTTCATCCTGCTTTCTGGAATTCTTTGTTAAAAACCAGAAGAAAAGCGACCACAACACAATGAAAAGAAAAGTTCTTATTACAAAAAATTCAATGTTAAGATACGGAGCTTTACCCTGCAAAATTTTATCTTCGGCAACCGCTTCTTGATGAGCCCAATGAAAGAGATCGTGATTAAAAATTAAAAGTGGTATAACCAATACAATTAGCAGTGGAAGCAAGCCGGCAAAAAATTCAGGAATTCTTCTTATCGGAGTGCTCCAATCGGCACCTGCAATATATTCGAGAGCAATAAGAAAAAGTGAACCTAATCCAATGCTAAGAATCATCATGTAGGTTACTAAATAATTAAAGACTGCTCTTTCTCTATCAACAAAAAAAGCAATCAAAGAAAGAACAGCACCCACTAAAAAAATAATGATTGCTTTTTTAGCTAAACCGGCTGGTAATTCTTTTTTCTGGTAGTTAAATTCAGTTTGCGACATTGCTACCGGTCTCCTTATTGATCTGTACTAAATCAGAGTCTTTAGCATTTTTTGCTCTCTGCAAAACTCTTATATAATTAACTATTGACCAACGCTCTTCTCTTGTAATCTGAGAAGCATATGATGGCATTACATTCTGTCCGTTTGTAATAATGTGATAAATCATTCCATCACTGAATTCTCTTGCTCTTGTTGAATGCAATGTTGGAGGATTCGGGAATTGACCTCTTAACCGGCTGTCACCATCGCCAAAATTACCGTGGCAAGGGCTGCAGAATGTAAGATACTTTTCTTTTCCGAGCGCAAGATTTTCTTTAGTTGGTAAAATCGGATTTGATAAAACTTCATTTGGATTAGTTTGACCCATATATGGATAAGGGATAAATCCACGAGCAACTGTTCCCTCAACAGGGGTTCTCATTCCAAAGCCATCTTCAAAAAGATCGCTGGAGTGCTGGGGTGTAAGTTTAGGCTGATTCATCATCCAATCAAACGGAACTATATAAAGCAGCTTGTTCAGTGTAAGATATGTTCCTCCTGAAACTACTGCAGCAATTGCAATCAACAATAAAATAAACTTAGGCTGAAAAATCGGATAAGTCTCAACTTCCGGGAAATAAATTTTTTCTATTTTGATTGGGTTAAGAGAACTTAAAAAATCATTTACAGATACCTCATTAAATTTCGGATCGCTGGATTCAATCACTAATCCAAATTTATCTGCTGAAACAGCTTTCATATAATCAGTATCGTGCAAAGGATGTTTGTTATCCGGCAATCTGAAGAACAGAGCAAGCATTGCAATTACCGTGGAAACAGTTGCAAGTAAAACTGTGACTTCAAAAGTAATAGGGATGAAAGCAGGCAGTGCAAAAAATGGTTTGCCTCCAATCACCAAAGGATAATCGACAGACATTGTCCAGTACATAAAAAGCAGTGCAATAGAAGCACCACTTAATCCCATCACTAATGTAACAAATCCAAGTTTAGAAGGTTTAATGTTCATAGCCTTATCCATTCCGTGTACTGGATAAGGAGTATTCACATCAAAATTAGTGTATCCGGCTTTGGTTACTTTTTTTGCCGCATTTATAATATCATCCGGAGATTTAAATGTAGCAGCAATTCCAAATAAATTATTATGATTATTCATGGTTTTCACCTCCGTGATGAGTTGGCTGGGCGCCATCAGCAACTGCTTTTACTTCTGAGATTGAAACAACCGGAAGTGATTTAGTGAACAGGATTACTAAAGTGAAGAATAATCCAAAACTTCCAAGCAAGATTCCAAGATCGAACATAGTTGGTTTGTAATAAGCCCAGCTTGAAGGTAGAAAATCTCTGCTTAGAGAAGTAACGGTAATAACAAATCTTTCAAACCACATTCCAACGTTAACAAGAATTACAATCACCATCATAATTGGTATAGATCTTCTGATTTTCCTGAACCAGAAGAGCTGCGGGAAAATCACATTACAGCTTACCATAATCCAGTAAGCCCAGGCATATGGTCCAAAAGCTCTGTTGATGAAAACAAATTGTTCTGCCTGCACACCGCTATACCATGCTATAAAAAATTCCATTCCGTATGCATAACCAACCATCATTCCTGTAGCTAAAATTATCTTATTCATTTTCTCTAAATGATCTAAAGTAATAATATGCTCAAGATCAAAAATCTTTCTTACAAAAACCAAAACAGTAACAACCATTGCAAATCCGGAAAAGATTGCACCGGCAACAAAGTAAGGTGGAAAGATTGTTGTGTGCCAACCGGGTAAAATTGAAACTGCAAAATCAAAACTTACAATTGTGTGAACGGAAAGAACCAACGGTGTTGCAAATCCTGCTAGCAGCATATATGCTTTTTCATAATGTGTCCAGTGCCGATTTGAGTGTCTCCATCCAAGTGAAAAGATTGAATAGATAGTCTTTTTAATTTTTGAGTTGGCTCTGTCTCTTAATGTTGCAAAATCAGGGATCAAACCGACGTACCAGAAAACAAGAGATACAGTAAAGTAAGTGGAAACTGCAAACACATCCCACAACAACGGTGAAGTGAAATTAACCCACAGGCTATGCTGGTTAGGATAAGGAAGTAAATATCCTGCAAGCCACGGGCGTCCGGTGTGTATAATCGGGAAAATGCCTGCGCACATTACAGCAAATATTGTCATCGCTTCAGCAAATCTCGCAATTCCTGTACGCCACTTTTGTCTTAACAAAAAAAGTATAGCAGAAATAAGTGTACCTGCGTGTCCAATACCAACCCAGAAAACAAAATTAACAATCGGGAAAGCCCAGCCAACCGGCTGATTGTTACCCCACAAACCAGTTCCGTAATAAAAACTAAAACCAAGGAATATCGCACCCAACATTAAAAGTGAACCTGATATCGATAAAGCAATAAAATATTTCTTATCAGGTTTTGTATCCATCGGTTTGGCAACAAGCTCTTCTATCTGAGCAAGTGTCAACCTTCCGGCTACAGCTGGTGCTTCCTGGGAGTAATCAATATTCACTATACTTCCTCCGCATGAATGTTTCTGAGTTTTGCGATGTATGTAACATTTGGTTTAACATTCAGTTCTTCCAGAACATAATATCCAAGTTCATGATTTCTGTATTTGTAGAACTCAGATTCCTTATCGTTAATATCACCAAATTTAATTGCATTCGTTCCACAAGCATCCTGACAGGCTGTTGTAACATCTGTTCCTCTTAGTTCTCTTTTTTCGTGAATGGCATCAGCACGTGCTTCTGAAATTCTCTGTACGCAGAAAGTACATTTTTCCATAACGCCTCTGGAGCGAACAGTAACTTCAGGGTTATGCATTAATGCCATTATTGGGTTTTCCTGATAACTATCTCTGAAGTGATCTCTGAAATTATAAAAATTAAATCTTCTTACTTTGTATGGACAGTTATTTGAGCAATATCTTGTTCCCACACATCTGTTGTATGTCATCTGATTCAAGCCATCAGGACTGTGTGTTGTGGCAACAACCGGACAAACGTTTTCACAGGGAGCCTGATCACAATGCTGGCAAAGCATTGGCTGAACGCTCACTTTTGGATTATCAGGTGTTCCGGAATAATATCTATCGATCCTTAACCACTGCATTTCTCTGCTATTTAATACCTGATCTTTACCAACGATTGGAATATTATTTTCAACATTACAGGCAGCGACACAATCTCCGCATCCGGTACATTTATTTAAATCGATTGCCATTCCCCATTTTACACCTTTGTATGGATGTGGTTCATAAACACTTTCAAGTTCACCGTGATTTTTTTCTTTTATAATATGAGGATTTTTTAAGTAACCGAGTACTGTACCTTCCTGAATAATTTTTCTTTTGCGATGTAAATCCTGAGTTAATGAATTATCAAATGCGTGATGTTCCTGAGATGAAGCTAAATTATAACTTTCACCTGTCTTAGTGACAGATGCTACACGATAAACCCAGGGAGAGTAATCGCCATTTTTAGTTAAGAGCAAGTTAGCATTAAACCCAACTCCGTTTGCAACTGTACCCGAATTTTCTCTTCCATAACCTGCTTCAATAATAATTACATCATCAGCAACGCCAGCTTGCATAAAAACAGGTAACTTTAATTTTCTTCCTTCAATTGATATCTCGATTACATCATTATCTTTTAGACCAAGATTTTTACAAGTCTTCTCAGAAATAGCAGCGTAATTGTCCCATGTAATTTTAGAGATGGGATGAGGAAGCTCCTGCAGCCATCCATTGTGAGCAAGTTTTCCATCACCTAAATAATAGCTTTCTTTGATGACAACTGTATAGCCATCTTTTTCAGTTTGTTTAACTGATAACGATGATGTTACGGTTTGATTTATAGATGGGACCGTTTGAACAGATTCATTATTTATTACTACACCATCGTGTAAGGCGCCGTACCAAAATCTTTTAAAGTCCAAAGCAGAGTTAACAGTGGGATAAATGCTGTTTTCCCAGTTTTTCATCAGGTAATCGTGATATAATTTCTCTGAATATTCTTCAGGCTTACTGCTGATCCAAGTTAAAAGAATAGCTTCTTTTTCTCTTGTATCTGACAGAGGCGCAATTACCGGTTGTTGTAAAGAATAAAATCCTGTTCTGGTTTTTGAATCGCCCCAACTTTCGAAGTTATGATTGATTGGCAAAACAAAATCGCTTACTGAAGTTGTTTCATTTTGTCTTTCCGATAGTGAAATAACATATCCAACTTTTTTAAGAGCGTTTTTATATCCCAGTTCCGGAGCTAAATGATAAACGGGATTACAATCGAAATGAATAACTGCAGCAATCTCATCCCTGTTCATTTTAGAAACCAACTCATCAAAATCCGATGCAGTTGATAGTTGGAATAACCTTACTTTCGATGAATCTGTTCTAAACATTTGATTATTTGTTAAAGCTGCATTTAAAAGATTTACCGCAACGTGAACATTTTCTGGTAAAGAATTGCCGGCATCAATTATAGATTTGCCTTTATTGGATATCAGATCATTTACCAAATGATTGATAACCGAAATATCTAAATTATTTTTTGCAGCAAAAGATTTAATTGAAAAGCCAGAAGTATTAACCTGTAGATTAATTGCTCCTTTGGTTTGAAGTTCATTAATTAAACTCATCACAAATTCAAACTGAGCTTCAGGTTTTAATCTTAATCTGTAATCTGAGTTTAATCCAGTAAGACTTAAATTACTCTCAACACAATAAAGTCTTGTAAATTTTTTAGAATCAACATCTCTGTTTTGGGAGAATAATCTTGATGTTTCTATTCGGTTACCTTCTGTACCAAGGAAATCAGATTCCAAAGAAAGAATAACTTTAGCTTCATCCCATCGAAGCAGCGGATAAGTTCCCGAGCCATAACATTTCTGCCAGGCTGAGTTTTTTATTGAATCGTTAAATAATTCAAATGAATAAACCTTTGTTGTTGGAAATTTCGCTTTAAAGTCATCCAAAACTTTTAGAGTAGTTGGAGAAGTTATAGAATTAGTAATTATAGCAATCTCTTTTGCTCCTACAAAAGATAAATGAGCCGAAATAGCCTTATCAGCCTCAATCCAGCTGATTTCATCGTATCCAATTTCCCTACTTACTAATGGTGTTTTCAATCTATCAGGATCATAAAGATTAAGAACATTAGCCTGTCCTTTTGCACATATTTTACCTTTACTTACAGGATGATCCGGATTACCGTCAACTTTAATCGGGCGTCCTTCACGGGTTTTAATTAATATTCCACACGCATTTGAACAAAGAGTACAGGTAGAAGCATAATAATTTGGTTTTCCAACTGTAATTTCTTCCGGTTTGATATTGTAAGGTACTATTTCTCCTTTATCTCTGTAATCCGTGCACGCCGCACCTGCTAATGCAGTTGAAGCACCGAGTAGAGCCAGAAATTTTCTTCTGGAGATTGAAGAAAGACCGGAAGGATCAAAATCATCAGTTGTACCTTCTTTAAATTCATGATGTCTTGCATCTAAAACTTTTTTATCGTGATATAATTCTTCGAAACTTCGCCAGTAGTTGTAATCCAAATTATCATCCTTCAAGTTTAAATCAGATTTGTGATCAGACATGCTTTCCACCTGTTTTTGTTCTACTAACTGCCAAAGGATTTTGTTTGATTTTTATTTCGCCATTCGTTGATAAAAACTTTTTTGTAAAGCCACTGAATGGAATAGATTTAAGTATAAAAATACCTGCGGCAGATAAAGAAATTGATGTAAAAAATTTTTTTCTGTTCATAATATTTTCTATGATAAAAAGATGTTATCTATGACAAGCGGAACAATACTCCGGTCCATTTTTAATTTGATTTTTTAACTCCGGAAATTTATCGTGAGCATTTCTATGGCAATTCAAACAGCTGCCCATTGTAAATGAATTCATCTGTCCCACCTTTTCCATTTGTGTAATTTCTCCGTGACAGGCTGTACAATCTATTCCTTTATTAACGTGAACAGAATGATTGAAATATGCATAATCAGGAACTTTGTGAATTCTTTTCCATTGAAGTGGTTTACCGTCACGATAATATTCAGTTAGTTTTATTATTTCTGGTTTGTCTTTTCTTGCAACGGTGTGACAGTTCATACAAGTTGCCACTGCAGGTACCATTGCATGCCTCGATTTTTCAACACCAACGTGGCAATACTTGCAATCGATTTTCATATCTCCTGCATGCAATTTATGTGAGTAAGCTATAGGCTGCTCAGGTGTATAACCAACTCCATCTCTTTCTGCCCGAGATGTGTAATAAGTGATTGTAAAAGATGCAATAATTACAAAAACAACTACTGGTAATCTGTTCCTAAAAATATAATCCAGTAAAGATTTTTTCATTAAATTCCCTTTTTAGAGTTTAACAGCCAAAAGTAATTCTTTAGGGAACAAGACCTAAAAAATTTTTTTTAATCTATGATTATTTTGTGCGGATTAACAGGGAAAATGCAGGATTCCCTATTTGCTAATTATTAATAGTTTATTTTTTTAACGGTCAAAATTAAAAATTTAAGATTTGAAAACAAAAGTATTGATGATTTTATTATGTATAAATTTTAGATAGCCAGAGAATAATTGCCTCTACTAATAATTTCTACAAAATCCTCTTAATTATCATATAAGTTATAACAGCGCTACCAACCAGAATTGCCAAATAAAATAATATTGCTGTAAGAGTCCTTGTGGTAAATGTTAATGTTTTCAGATATCCCCTCCAGCCGCATTTTTTGCAACGATAAGTTTTATAAATCGTGAAGTGATTTGCAAATCTTTCGGTATTGTTACGGGAATGGGATCGCCTTAAAGTTCCTTGTGATTTACAAGATGGACAATTATCAAACAATGGATCTTTCTTAAATAATGCTTTTACCTGTTTCATTCAGCAAAGAATAAATATTTTTTAGAAAATTTTTATCTGGCTCTATTCAAAAAACTATTGTACTTATTCTGATTTTTAATCAGATCCAGTGCTGCTAAAAATTGCTTATCGTACTTCAATCCTTCTTTCAAACCTTCTTCACTGCCAAAGTATCGCATTGCTAATTCGGATTTAAGTTCACCTGTAATAAGATTTTTACTTTGCTCAAATTGTTTATCAAACATTTCATCAAACTGTTCTTTAAGTTTTTTAGTGGCGGAGATTAGTTTAGAATCGTCTTTCTTTTCATCGAGAGATTTAAGTACTTCATCTAATTTTTTTTCAGCATCTGATTGGTAATCATATTTTTTATCGGCTAAAAACTTCTTGAAATCGATAATCAGATTTTCATCTTTAATTTTATTGAAACTTATATTCTTGTTTTCAAAATAGTACTTATCAGCAAAACTAAAGAATAATCCTTTTGCAAGCAGGTCTTTGAATAAATTGCATTCTATTCCGTCGTTTACAAGTGTATCAGGGGTTATCCCACCGGCACTATAAACAATTCTTTTGTTATCTGTTGTGTAGGCATCAGAACTTAAAGAATCCGGAAATGGAATTACATTATTATCTTTTGAATAATCTATTTTTTGAATACATCTACCGCTTGGAGTGTAGTATTTAGCAGTTGTTACTTTTAATGAAGTATTAAAACTTAAGGGAGTAATCGTTTGCACTAATCCCTTTCCAAAAGATTGAGTACCTAGTATAATTCCCCTGTCATGATCCTGTACTGCACCTGCAACAATTTCAGAAGCTGATGCACTTCCTCCATTTATGAGAACAATAAGATTTTCATTCGGGATTATTGGTTCTTCTTTAGCAAAATATTTCTTTTCGCTTTTATAATCCCTTCCTCTCGTAGAAACTATCAGCAAATCCTTACTCAAAAATTTATCGCAAATATCTACCGCCACATCAAGCAAGCCCCCAGGATTTCCACGCAAATCAAGTATTACCGATTTTATTTCTTTCTTACTTTTCAAATTTCTTAAAGCGCTCCTCAGCTCGTCTGCAGCAGAGCGGCTAAAATTTGTAAGCTTCAAGTAAACATTATTTGAGTTTTCAGGATAGAAATCAGCAAAGATTAAATTTTTAACAATCACTTCTTCACGAATCAAATTGAAAAGTAGTGTATCCTTTTCACCAAATCGCATGATATGAAGCTGCACTGATGTTCCGGGCTCACCTTTAACAAGCGAAGATATATCATCAATAATTTTTGGTGAAACAACTTTCTCATTAATTTTTGTGATTACATCTCCAACCCTTATTCCCTGCCTTTGCGCAGAATAACCCTCCAGGACTTCCAGAATTGTAATGTTGTTGTCTCTAACACCGATTGAAATTCCAACGCCGCCATATTTACCATTAGTCAGTAAATTAATATCGTCCTGATTTTTTTCATCAATGAAAATTGTGTACGGATCAAGAGTTTTTAGCATACCTTTAATTCCGGCACGCATAAATTCCTGTGGATCAATTTCATCTACGTAATTAAATGATATTTCTTTATATACTTTGCCAAATAACTCGAGGTTTTTACTTATATCCAGATAGATATCAGTTTTTGTTACTACAAAACCAAAAGCTGTTAAAATAATTGCTGTCAGAAATACAATCGTTAATGACTTTTTTCTATTCATAAATTAGTTAACCTTCTAATAATTTAATCTCATAGATTATTTTTTTATGGATGTCTTCTATTGTTGCAGTTCCATCCAAAACCCGGAACCGCTTTTCATTTTTTGCCAATTCAAGATAACCATTTCTTACTCTTTCATAAAATTTATCTTCAGAAATTTCTATCCTGTCTAATTCTGAATATGATTTAATCTTTTTACGTTCATATGCCAGCGAAGTTGGAATATCAATTATAAAAGTTAAATCAGGAATAGTATCACCTATTGCTAATTTATGAATATGAAGAATATCTGCAACTGATAAACCCCTCCCATACCCCTGATAAGCTGTGGAAGAATCATGGAATCTATCAGAAATTACATAATAATTTTCAAGAAGCGCAGGTCTGATTACTTCTCGTACAAGCTGAGCCCTGCTTGCTGAAAACAGGAATATTTCCGTTTCCATCACCATCCTGCTGTTCTTCCTGTCCAAAAGAATTTCTCTTATTTTTTCTGAAATTTCTGTTCCGCCCGGCTCTCGAATAATTTTAACTTTTTTATTCTGTGCAAGAAGATATTCTTTAAGCAATTCAACCTGTGTGGATTTACCACAAAAATCTATTCCTTCAAAAGTTATAAACATTGGTAATTGGTATGATATTATTCAAATTTTTTGATTATGTATTTTAATTTATCTGGTTTGATAAAAAGAAGCTGAGTGTTTTTGGGTATCTGAATTTCTGGTTTTAACTGTCCTAAGGTGTCAGATACAATATCCCTATAATAAACTTTTGCTATTATTTCATTTTCAGAAATTTTGCCCAGTAGATTTACGCCGCCTCTCAGGTTAACACTTACCATATTTGGAATCAATACAACATTTCTATCATTAGGAATATCAATTATGTCAACTTTGATATTTTCAAACGAACGTTCTACAATTTTCTGAACATCAAACGTTAATTCAGCTTGCTTCTGTAGAGTTTCAAATCCTTTCGGAACAACTAGATCAGTTATTATTTTCGTTTTACTATCAAGCGATGAAAGTGAGACTAGTTGAGTTTTGATGGATTGTTTTGTTAATAAAGCAGATTTAGGTCCGGACAATAAAATTGAATCAGGGTAAACCTTAATTGGTGTTGCAAGCCCATAACCGGATTGAAAATCTAATTCTGTAACCGGTTCAACTTTAATTTTTCTGAAAGCAATTTCTTCTACTCGGAATGAAATTTTTCTTGGGAAAATATCTGTAACTGTAATTCCGGAACCCAGCCAATTATTTTCAGAAACTTCTGCAAGCGGATCAACTGAAAGCGAACCACTGTCGTTATCTGCAGAAACGAAAAAATCATTTCCTGCATTTAGATTCAGGTTTAACAATTGCCATCCATTTGCTTTTAGCCTTACAGTAACTTTTTCCGGATTGATGTTTCCAAAAGTATAACCGCTTGGACAGTTGACCACATTAACTTTTAATGTGATAGTTGAAAAGTATTGTTCAGATAATGTTACAGAGCCCCAGATAAGAATGGAAAAGACAATTGCAAAAATTATTATGTATATCTTATGTTTCACTTAAGTATTTTTAATCACGATTAATTATTTATCACATTTTTTTAAATAGCTCAATCAACTCGCTTCTGTTTGCGCGGGATATCTCACGCCCTTTGATCGGGAAATTCTCAAACTCCCTTGCATAATGACGGAGTTTGTGAACATTCATTTTTTTGATTGCATCAAAATCAATTTCTTTACTATCCACTTTGGTGTGCGAATTTATCTCATCCGTTTTTGAAGTTTTTGTTTCTTTTTTATTTCCCGCTAATCCAAGTGCTTCTTTTCTCAACCGTTCAATAGTAGATGAAGAAAATTTTTGTCTAACAGTTTCTTCCTTTTCTTCCGATTTTTCTGCTGCCGGTTCTTCTTTTAATTTTTTCTCAGGTTTAACTAAAAGCTGTTTTTTTATCGAAGGTTTCTCTTCTTTTTTTATCTCTTTGTTATCAATTAAAGATTCAGCTTGAGTAACACTTGATTCACCCTTAAATTCCGGTATATCAACTTTTTTTGAGCCAGATTTTTTCAGCTCAGATTTTTCAATTTCTGTATTAAATATTTCTTTAACTAATTCTAATAATTCTGGTGTGGGATTATCTATTACAGAGGAAGCATAAATCTCCCCAACTTTTCTGCCCGCATCAACCGCTGACTCAATGGCAACTGATACATATTCTTTTTCACCTGAGACTCCTAATGTCAGATAACCGTTATCAAGATTTTTAATACCAAGAATTTCGACAGGAGAATTTTTTAACAGATAATCAGCCGCTTCAAATAAAGCAACTAATCCTTTTGATTCAATCAGTCCAATTGAGTTCATAGTTTAACTCACTTTGAGAAATTAAAAATTGAAATAAGCTCCGGATGAGGCATCGGAATTATATGTGCACTCCGGAATTTACCTGCACTTTTAGCAAGCTCAATCCCTTTTTTCAGAACTTTCTGCAGTGCTCCCAACTCTCCTTCAAAAATAAGTGTTGTAATTCCGGATTGTAAAGAAATTTTTTTAAGTATTTTAAGATTCTTCTCCAATGAGGCTTTCTCTGCTATTAGCAGAGCACTTGAAATACTTTCAGTTTCTATTACTCCAATTGATTTAAAACTCACACGCTTGCTCCCGGAAAGATTTTTTATATGAAAAAATAGAATGTATATGCAGCAAAGTCAATTGTATTCTTTAACTGAATCAAGATACTCCTGCAATATCACGGATGCCGCATTCATATCAAGCAATGACTTGTCTCTCCTTTTCTTCTTACTTGAAACTGATTCCAAGACTTTATTTGCAGCAATTACGGATGTAAAAGTTTCATCCCAAAGTATCACTTCAATTTTAAACTTATCTTCCAAAATCTCTTTAAACTTCAATACATCCGCAACAACAGAAGTTGATTGCTTTTTATTTTCAGTCGGTATCCCAAGTATAATTTTAATAACAGATTTTTCCTTAATGATCTTTGCAAGTTCGTTTAATAAAAACCCGTTATTGCTCAAAGATCTAAACGCATAAGAAAAAGTTTTTAATGGATCAGAAAGAGCAATTCCAATTCTCACTTTTCCAAAATCCAGCCCCATTATTCTGGTCTCTTCCATTTCAGTCATTACGAGCTTTCAAATCTTTCAACTGAATAAATGCCTGCAACTTTTTTTAATCTTTCTATAATTCTGTTAAGATGCTCCAGATTATTAACATACAATGCAACGCTACCTTCAAAAACAGAATCGCTTGTGTTTATGTTGATTGACTTAATATTTGTATTCTGATAAGTTACAATGGAATGCGAAATATCGTTTAATATACCGGGTCTGTCTTTACCTTTTACAGTTATTCCTGCAACAAACAGTGAACCTTCTGCTTCCGGCCATTGAACGCTGACTAGCTTACTGGAATCTGTAGCAGATAGGTTGATAAGATTAACACAGGTTTTACGATGAATTTTTATACCTTCACCAACAGTAATATATCCGATTACTGGATCACCCGGAATAGGATTACAGCATTTTGCATAAGTGTATAGTATTCCTGATTTTTTTCCATCAACTAATACTCCACCAATATCACTTCGCGCAACGTTAGCAAACTTATTGAACTCAACTTCTTTCTCGAACTCCTTTTCATCTTTTTGTGAACGTGCAGTCAGAACTTCATCAATATCAATAGTATGCTGTGCAATGGCTTTGTAGAACTGTCTGGAATTATCAAATTTATTTGCATGTGCAATTTGTAAAACATCATCGGGAGTAAAGCTTAATTTTAGCTTTTTAATTTTCTTCTCCCAGATTTCCATACCATTTTCAACTATAGCTTGTTCTTCTTTGTTAAGCCACTTTCGAATTTCATTTTTTGCTTTCTGTGTCTTTACAAATTTTATCCAGTTCTTATTCGGATGTTGATTTTTTGAACTGATGATCTCTACCTGATCACCGCTTTTAAGTTGTGTATCAAGCGGAACAATTTTACCATCTATCTTTGCACCGATGCAATGAAATCCAACTTTGCTATGTATTTCAAATGCAAAATCCACGGGAGTTGAACCAACAGGTAATCGCTTTAAATCTCCTTTAGGCGTAAATACATAAATCTCATCCTGATATAAATTGAGTTTAAAGTTTTCAAGCAGTTCTTTTCTCTGGTCTTCCTTGGACGCATTTTCAAAAATATCTCTTATCCAGTTAACCCAGGTTTCCATTTCATGATCTGTGGCAGTTTTATTTTCCTTATACCGCCAATGTGCTGCAACACCTTTTTCAGATACTTCGTGCATCTGTCTTGTTCGGATTTGGACTTCAACTAATCTTCCTTCCGGTCCAACCACAGTAGTATGAATTGATTGATAGTTATTGGTCTTGGGAATGGAAATGTAATCTTTAAATCTATCAGGCACGGGCAAATAAATCTGGTTAACTATGCCAAGAGTAGTGTAGCAATCATTTTTATTTTCTGTATCCAGAATTATTCTGATGGCAAACAAATCATAAATCTCTTCAAACGGTTTATTACGCCTTACCATTTTTCTGTAAATGCTGTAAAGATGTTTGGCCCTGCCGCTTAATTCATATTTAAGATTTGCTTCATCTAATTTTTTTTTTATCGGATCAGAAAATTTTTTTATATATGATTCACGATCTTTTCTTTTAGCTTTTAATTTTCTGGCAAGTTCTTCATATGCTTCCCTGTTAAGATACTTGAATGATAAATCTTCCAGCTCCCACTTAACTTTACCTAGTCCAAAACGATGAGCAAAAGGTGCATAAATTTCTAAAGTTTCCTGCGCAATTCTTCTTTGTTTGTCAGGATTTACAAATTCAAGAGTTCGCATATTGTGCAATCGATCAGCAAACTTTACTAAAATCACTCTAACATCTTTAACCATGGAAAGTAATAGCTTGCGGTAATTTTCTGCTTTGGTAATATCGTGCCCTCTGAAAATACCACTGATTTTAGTAACCCCATCTACAATTTCTGCAACTTCTTTTCCAAATTGTCTGGTGATAAAATCATAATTGAATGTTGTATCTTCGATAACATCGTGTAATAGTGCACTTGCCACAGTTATATCATCAAGTGGAAAATCTTCCGCAACAACCATTGCAACTTCAAACGGATGAGTAAAATATGGCTCACCCGAAGCACGTAAATCGTTTTTATGCGCTTCGATGCTGATCTCAAATGCTTTTATTATAAGCGCTTCATCTACTTTTGGAAGATTAGATTTGCATACCTTTAGGAGGCTTTCAAGCATCTTTTGATATTTAGGATTATCCAATGCCATTTTGATTAATTTTTTAGTAGATGAAATTTAATCCAATGATAATTTAATTTATTTTAAGGACTTCTTAAAGGGAGCGAATTTTCAAGACAGGGCTTATTTTGATGTGATTTCTGATTTTAGCTGTTTAACTCTTTGTATCCGATTGCCCAATTTTTCTCTCTCAAAATCGTTTAAATTATTTAAAGCTAAAATTTCATTGCAAAGGATTAACGCTTCATCTGTCTTTCTTAACTTTACTAATTGCTGGGCAATTAAATGTTTAAGTGTAATCTCATTAATTCTGTTACGCTTCAGATCATCAGGATATGAGAACAGAATTTCTTTATAGACCATAACAGATTTGTTCGGATCAATATCTTCGTAAGCTCTTGCTAATCCCCATTTAAATATTCTTGATTTCGGATATTCCTTTATAAATTTTTCTGCTAATTCAATCGCCAGGTTATATTCTTCCTGCTCGATGTAAATCCAGATTAATGAATGCACTGCAAGATAAGAATTATAGACTGACATTAAAGAAGCTTTCTTCAGTAGCTCAATTCCAATTTCCTTTTCATCAGGAACAAATGGAAGCCAGTTGATGAATTCTGTTTTTTTGCTTCTCCAGAATTTAAATGTACCCACTGCAATAAGAGCTTCATAAAAATTATTATCAATATCTAGGCAATCCTCAAAATATGATACTGATTTAAAACCTTGTGAGAATGCCGTTAACCAATTACCATTCAGAGCCTCATAGTAAGCTGAATAACCTTCTGTGAGTGCAATAAAGTAATTGTTCCAAATTTCTGTTTCATTCTCTTTTAATCTTCTCTCGGAGATTTTTTTTGCTTCATTCAGATACTTGTAAATCAAATTGTGATTAAAAGGTTTCTCATAATCAAATGATTCGGCAATTTCAGTTGCAGCCAAATATATTTTGCCAAGTGGTAAATCCTTTCTCGCTCTATCCAGTTGATTGAAAATCGTTCTCGCTTCATCATAATTCTGAGCAATAATTTTTTCAATTCCATTTTTCAAATGGTTATGAACGAATATGTCAGGATATCTTTGCGGGTAAGAAAGGCATGATATAAAAATGAGAAAAGTTAAAAGGAAGATTTTATTAAAGTGTACCAAATGTCCTGTCACCTGCATCTCCTAATCCGGGTAAAATATAACCTTTATCATTCAATTCTCTATCAAATGCTGCAGTAAATATTTTTATCTCAGGATGTTCTTTACCTAATTTTTTAACTCCGGCTGGTGCACAGACAACACTGGCAAAGAATAAATTTTTGGCACCTCTTTTCTTTAGATAATTCACAGCCTCGGATGCACTTCCTCCGGTTGCAAGCATTGGATCGAGTATTATAACATTTGCAGAATCAAGGTTATGAGGCACTTTATAGTAATATTCAACCGGCTTCAACGTTTCTTCATCTCTCTGCAGACCTATGTGTCCAACCTTTGCTTCGGGAATGATTTGCAGAAAACCGTTCACCATTCCAAGTCCGGCTCTCAATACAGGTACAAGAATTACATCGTTAGCCAGTTTTGAGCCTTCTGTTTTTTCAAGAGGTGTGGTTACTTCAACTGTCTTTAATTTAAATTCTTTTGAAATCTCTACGGCAAGAATGTTGGAAATCCTTTGTAGTGCAGCACGAAAAGTTTCTGATTCGGTTTTCTTATCGCGCAAAATTGTTACATCTCTTCTTATTATTGGATGATCAATTGTTATAAAATTTTTACTCATAGAAGTACACCTATTTCTGTCTGAAACTTAATGTTATAGGAACACCTTCAAATCCATAGATTCTTCTTAAAGTTCTCTCTAAAAATTTGCGGTAATGATCAGGGATGTATTTAGGATAGTTTGTGAAAAACAAAAATATCGGGTAGTGTTCACCAACCTGTGAGATAAATTTAATTTTAATTTCTTTGCCGCTCGGAGATGCAGGAGGTGGATTTCTTTCGATCTCCGCAAGCATTACATCATTTAAGTCTGAAGTTGGAATTTTTTTAATTCTTTCCTCCTGCACTTTTTTACATAAATCAACCAACTTATAAATTCTTTGCTTAGTTAATGCTGATATAAAAATGATTGGCGCATAATCCACAGAGCCAAGTTTTTCTTTAATTGCAACTTCAAACTGATGCGCAGTATTTGTTTCCTTTTCAATAAGATCCCATTTATTAACTGCAATTATTAATCCCCTCCTCCATCGTACAACTTCATCTATAATTTTTTGATCCTGTTTTTCAAAACCAATCAAAGCATCAATCATTACAACAGTAACATCTGATTCACTGATTGCTTTAAATGTTCTTAGGTTTGAAAAGTATTCAATGCTTTCTTCAACTTTTTTCTTTTTGCGTAAGCCAGCAGTATCAATCAAAACTATTTCTTCACCATAATATTTAAGTATTGAATCCAGACTATCTCGTGTTGTTCCTGGAATATCAGTTACAATACTTCTTTCAGCACCAAGCAAAGCATTTGTGAGAGATGATTTACCAACATTAGGACGACCAACAATTGCAATCTTTAATCTTTTATCTTCGGTTATCTGATTTTCTTCAGGGAAATCTCTTGTGATGTCGTCAAGAAGATCACCTGTTCGCCTTCCACTCATTGCAGAGATATCATAAACATTATCAACACCCAATTTATAAAACTCACTAGCCAGTGGAGCGTGAACTTCTGCATCTACTTTATTTACAACTAAATAAAATGGTTTGTTCGACTGGCGAAGAAGATCAATAATTATTTTATCAATTGGATTAATGCCAGCTTTAACATCAACTAAAAAGATAATTGAATCTGCTTCATCAATTGCAACCTCAACCTGTTCTCTGATAGCAGATTCAAAAAGGTCATCGGAATCAGGAATGTATCCACCGGTATCTATTAACCTGTACTTTTTCCCATTCCATTCACACTCACCGTAATTTCTATCACGCGTAACCCCACTCTGATCATCAACAATTGCTTCTCTTTTTCCAAGCAATCTGTTAAACAATGTGGATTTACCGACATTTGGTCTGCCAACTATTGCAACTAAAGGTAATTTCATAGATGAAAAATAAAGAATTAAGATTTCTTAATGAAGGAATGATTCCTGAATCTGGTTTTAGTGCCTACACCGAGAATAAATTTGCTGTTGAGACTTTGTACTAAAAATTATAATTAAAATTAATTGTAGGATAAAACTCATTTTTATCAGCTAACTGAATATTTTCTACCCTGATTTTAACCGCCAGATCTTTATTAAATTTTGCAGCAGACCAGATAGCATCCAAAGAACTCAAAAAATGATTAATGTAAATTCCGATAACTGCTGTTGATGCAACCGAATAAAAATCGTTTGCGTCACCTCGCATTCCGGAATAATAAAGAAAGTTTGGTGAAATCTCATTTTTATTTCCGGCACCGGTAAAATCATTCCAACCGGGTGAATATTGATGATATTTCCCAATCAACTCATAATACTGTTGCTGACCATGAGGAGGTAATTTATGTGAACCTGATTCTGCAGCATTCAGCTCTCTCCAGTTTACTCTTTCCCAAGGCGGAAGCGATTCATCAGGATTAATTGGAATACTTGCCCTCTCATACTGGTTTAACCACTGTGCATATCTTACAACACTCCAGTTATGCTGTGGATTTGTATAATCATCAGCATAATTTTCAAACTCGGTTGTTTTATCATCACCTTTTTTATCATAAATAACGGCAGTAGTAACTACAGCAGCCTCAATCGCTAAAAAGATTCCAGCCTTCAAATACTCTTCAGTGTAAATTTCTCCTGCACCGGGAAGGATTAAAGAAAACAATCCTGCAAGAAATGGCGACTTTTTACTTTTTTCTGGAAATGTTATTTGTGGATTTAAAGACTCACTGTATTGATTCAGTATAATTTTTGAATCAGCAGATAAACTTCCTGTCAGTTTAAACGAATTGATTTCCTGTTGAGAAAAACCAAATGTGGTTAATAAAATTAATAAGAGTGATAAAAAAGTTTTGTGCATTTTAATCCTATCTAAATCTTCTGATGCTGCCAAAGTTTAATATTTCAAAATCAAACAAAATGCCTGCATAAAAATTCCATTCTTTACCGTACTTAATAGTTTCATTGTTTACAACTCTTGTAAACTCATCCAGTCCGTAAGAGGCATTTAAGAAAATACTCGTGGGAAACAAATAATACGAGTTTAACTGAATTCTCATCTCTGCGCCAACGCCTTTTTTGAATTCATTCATTGAAGGGATTTTACCATTCCACGCATTACCAAAATCTGCATTGATTGAAAAGAAAATTTTATCAAGATACAGGTGCCCGATTTTGGTATCGATGTTTCTGAAAAGCGGGAAACGATAAGTTAAATTTAACCAGGCAATTTCATTTCCACTGATTGAATAAAATGGATATGCTTTCATTCCAATCAAACCACCGAGATAGAAATCAAAAAAGTCAGGAACCTGCGGTCCAAGAATACTCCCAAGCCGTAAAGATGTGTTAAACGTATGTGAATCAAACAGAGGAAGATATAATCCTGATTTCAGTTCCAACTTATGAAAATTAAAATTTGAATATTTTGGTTTTAATATGCCATCATCAATTTCATACTCCCCGCTTTCATTGAACTTATTGAATTCATAATTGTACGCCAGATCAATTAAGAAACCAACAGGATTTATCTCATCATCTTTAGTGGGCAGAATTGATTTCCACGTGTATCTTGCTTCAATGTTCCGGCCGATGAAATAATTATCATTTGTAGTTGGATAAAGTGTGTTGTTTGCATCCGGCAAAATAAAACTTCCAAGAGTTGCGGTGTAACTGCTGTAAGTAAATTTCAATTGAAGATTCTGATCTCTAGAGAACAATCTGTGCCTTATAACAAAATCAAATTCAAACAAATTATAAGAAACATCTGTACCAAGAGAATCTTCGTAAATCACTCCGGTGGGTAAAGTATCAATTGGAGTAAAGAATATATCCACATCAGTTTTTCTGCTGATACTGTAAAGCTCAACAGATAGTTCGGGTCTCAATCCGATTGATGTTAACAGAGGAAGTTTATTTTTATAATCAAACACTAAGAATAAATCTCTTTCAAGCCTGGTGTTTATTGATCCGCCTGCAAAGATTGAATAACGATTTAACATATCACTTGACGAAACAAATAAACCCGGTTTAATTTTTTCTACAATGCTGTTACCGGTGTTATAATTATCAAATCTGATAAACGGGAAAAAAGTTAAACGGGAAAAAGCACCCGTGTATTTTTCTTTCTGTAATGGTGTTAGTTCTTTATCATTATAATTTCTTAATGCGTAAAGATTATAATTATTAATATCACCAATAGGTTTATCATTATCGAGTGGTGGATTATCAATCCAAACATAATTATAACCTGGCTGAACTTTTTTCTGTTCAGTTGATGAAACTTTAAAAATCTTGTAACCTGAAGAAGTGTATCCTGCATAAACCAGATCTCCTGTTGAATTAATATCCGGCATAAATGCGCCGCCTAAAACATTTGTTAGTTGTTTTTTCTCGTTAGTTGCAAGATTTAGCGAGTACAAATTATAAATGCCTGTTTCATCAGAAGAGTAAATTAAATTACCATTTAAATCAAACACTGGATTTCGTTCATCATTTTTAGTGCTGAGGATAAACTCAACATTTCCACCGGCTGAATTTACTTTAGCAATGTCTCGTGTGTTACCGTAGGAATAATCAAAAACTACATAAGAATTGTCCGGTGAAAATTTAGGGTTGTAAACCTGTTCACCATTTTCAAAGAATGTTAATCTTTTAAAATTATTTCCTTCGATATCAACTGTCGCGAGATTTGTTGTACCATCTTTTTGATAAAGAAAAACAATAAGCTTTCCATCGCTGGAAAGTGAAGGTTGATTTGCACGCAGATTATGGGTTAATCTTGATTCCTTTTTATTTTCAATATCATAAATAAACAGATCGTGAACATTGTACCAGTTCGGATTATCCTCAGTAATTTTTGCATAGATTATTTTTTTTCCATCCGGAGTAAAACTAAAGGTCGATCGAACTGATGGTACTAAAAGCTTTTCAGTCTTTGATTCGGTATCCAGTTCAAAAATACTGGCAGGTCCAAAATAATCTGATGATTTGTTAGAGATGTAGTAGATTTTTTTTTCATCAGCAGAAAAAGTGGGATAAAAATTTCCAAACCCCTCACTTGCAAGCAAGTCTCCTGCAACAAGATTTTCAGAAACTTTTTCAGTTCTTTTTTTGTAATCTGATTTTAAGAAATCACTCCACTCACCATAAATCTCTTTACCATTTTTGCCAATCACGCGTTCAAATGCATTATCAATAGTGAATGTAGAAAAATTTCCGAGCGCTTTTGTTACATCGCGCAGCTTATCTTCTCCATATTTTTGTGAAATATATCTGGTAAGTGCAAAGCCAGAATTGTAAACTGATTCATTGCCCAAACTATTTTTACCAAACACACCCATTTCATTCCAGGTAAGCATATTATCATCCAGTGCGTACGAACGTAAAATCATATCTCTGTGAGTATCCCAGTTATCATAATCAAATTCTTTACGCATATACTGCGCCGTTCCTTCAGCAAACCAGGCAGGAACATTAATTGTTGCAAATGGATATGACACTAAAACATTGGGAAAGCCGTAAAGGATGTCTGGTCTTCTTTCATCCTCATAAGTTAACACCTGAAAAAAAACAGCAGGCAAACTTCTTGTTGCTTTCATTGCAGATTGAATTTGCACTAAATGAGTAAACTCGTGCGAAATCACATTACGCAGCCAATTATGAGTTCCCCGCAAATCAAAATCTAAAGCGCTTGTCCAGATTTCAATTTTATTATCAAAAAAATATGTTGCCCCATTTGAATAATCATCAATGTCTTTGATTATATAATGAGTCTTTTCAGGTTCATAACCATAAAGTGAACAAACCGGATCCCAGATTTCATCAGCAATTTTTGCTACAACCTGCGCAGTTCTTTCAGCACCATCGTGAAAATGAACTTCAACGTGCTTTCCCTTTATAGTGTACCAGTCAAGCTCAGGATGAAATTCAGTGAATTGAGCAAAACTAACTGAAGTAACAAACAAAGCAGCTAAAATTGAGATTAAAAATTTCATATTAGAGGAATACAATTTTCAGGTTTGAGTTATTTAACAACAGCAATTTTTATTACTACAGATTCTGATTTACCACTTGAGCCATGTGCTTCAATCCGTGCAAGATAGACACCACTTTGAATTTCACCAACATTCCAGATTGTCTCGTTATCAAATCCACCGGATGCATCGTCCTGCAATTCTGTAACAAATCCTCCGGCTAAGTCAAAGATTTTAATATTAATTTTTGAGTCTTCACTTACAAAATATCTGATAGCAGTTTGTCCATCATAAACTGGATTTGGATAATTGTAAGCACGATTTGCCGGAAAGAATTGATTTAAAACATTTTTATTCAGCGGATTTCCGATTGAAGATTGATTCAAGTTGTTTCCATAAATTTCTGCCCAATCCAATCTTCCCTGAATCGAAGAAACTGACCAACCTTTTATTTTTAAATCAGTTAGCACAGAAAGGACAAGCTTTTCATTAAGTTCAAATACAGCATTCGCATTTAAAGAATTTGCACCTGTTGACAAAGGGAAACCATTTAAAATTTTCCCTGTCCCGCCATCAAAGGCAAAGATTCTGCCATCTTCTGTTAAAGAAATTATTTCTGCTTTAGTATCACCTTCAATATCGGCAACTATTGGTGTTCCGGTAAATCCAATCGTATTTGGGTCTTTGATTGGAAAATTATCTGCAATAAAACCTTTTAAATTGTAAACTTCGATATCTCTGTTATTTACAATTATATAATTGTTCCCATCATTTTTTAAATCTGCCAGAGAAAATGTTTTAACACCGGAATTATTTTTCAGATTAAATTCTGAAAGTTTTGCACTGCCTTTTACCACATAAATTTTGTTTTTTGATGTTAAAACTACAGAAACATCTTGTCCATTTTCGTCCTTGCAAATTGAAACCTGAACAGGATATTCGTCTTCAAAAACAATATATCCAGTTTTGTCTGCAAAAGAACCTGATGAAGTTAAAAGTTCAGGTGTGTTCCTGGTTATAAAAGAAAAATTATTTTCATTAACAGAAATTTGCTTAACGATTTGATTTCCAATTCCTGTTAAATGGATATCAAGCAGTGTTGGATTACTATTTATTACAGATTGTAAATTGTATTCGTGTACACTTCCATTAGAAAATCCAATAAACAGAACGTCATTGTTATCTGTAGATTTCTTTATAACCAACGGTGCTGTTATTTCATTCTCAAATGCAATTGATCTTAAGATTAATTCTGATGACGGATAATTTTCATCAAGTGATACAATGTTAATTCTGCTTCCTTGTGAGCCTAAAATATAAATGATATTATTTAATTTTATACTGACAACTTTAAAGTCAGAAAAATTCTGTATTACATCCAGATTTTTTTCTAAATCATTAAAAAAAAGTTTACCACTAATATCCAAAACAGCTAATAGTTTATCATTACCTGAATCAGAATTTTTATCTGCAACAGTTAAAGAAGCAAACGGTGAAGGTTGAACAAGTGGTTGAGTTAAATCTGAAATAAACAAAGGCTTAATAACCGAATCTCCATACTCAATTCTAAAAGACATTTTGTTGGAGATAGCTGAAAAGTTTTTAATAGTTATTAAACTGTTGGCCCCGGAATTTGTTTTTGTATCAGGTCGGGTATCTTTTGAAAATTTATTTTTATAAAGTTTTGCTTTATTTCCTGAATACCAAAAATCCTGATCAGTGCCTTCACCAATAACCTCATCACCAAAAATAGTTACAAATTTTTCTCCGATATCCTGAATTCCATCAGCCTCTTCAACATCTACTCCTCTTCGGCTTTTATCAGTATTGATTTTGTTCTCTGCTAATTTTTCTTTGATAACATTTTCATCAATGTGCCAGATAACTATTCCGTTGCCCGGTAAAGCCCAATCAAATTCATCAACATCAAGAATCACTCCTTCAAGTGAATCAATATCGTAGCTGTAAAAACCTGTTGTGTCTTTTGCAAATTCTCTAGTTAAAATGCTTCCGTTGGATTTTAATGTTATTTTTGATCCATCATTATTAGCATCGCGTTGTCTGTTTTCAATCAGATAATACTCGGATAAATTAATTGGAACTTTTAAAATCACAGTATCAGAAATTCCTGCTGCTAATTTTGTAGCAAGACTGACATTAAAATTTTCAATTTTTGCTTCAACTGATTCAGCCCAACCGAGATAAATTTTTTCCCACGCAGATGGTTCAGGTGGAAAGACGCCATTGTAAGCAAAGATTGATTGTCCATCCATTAAACCAAATCTGCCTATTGCACTTAAACCTGTTTCTGTATCAAACAAATCCGGCAGCCCAAGATGACTTGCTATACTGGCTACCAACAATCCATTTATACTTATCTCAAATAAAAATTTTCCTGAAATTGTTTCGAGCTCTCTGCTTTCTGTTTCAGGTATAATCATACTGTTTTTAATATTGAAAGAACCACCGGAAACAGGAATGCCATTATAGTTTTGACCGAAAACATTTTTAAGAGCAGATTCACTTAAATAAAGAGAAGGCAAATCGCGTTCATTACCCAAACTGCCGGGCAGTGATATATCTCTGCCTACACCGGCATGAAAAATCAGAAATAAATCGTAATCTGAAAAATTGAATCCGGGATTTAATTGATCGGCTTTTAACCAAACTTCTTCAGCAAATTGAACAAGTGGAATAAGATCAGATGAATTGGGCGCAGGTGAATAGTTACGCATTGTCTTCGATACAGAAAATGTATCGGGAAGCACGGTAAAGGATAAATTTAGTTTTCCATTAGAAACTTTTTGAAAATAATTCTTAGCAAAAGTCAGATGAGATTCAAAATAATCTTTATCGTGCGGCAGTGGATCAATAATTTCTGTTCCGTAATTCTGAGAATAGATAGTTCCAAACTTGCCATTTCCAAAAGTTGCTCCATCACGATCTTCCTGAAAGCTAACCATTACAGCCAGAACTTTCAGTGTATCAGAATCAGGTGTCTGAAATCTTTGAACCGGGTAAGGATTGATCTTTCCGATAAAACTTTGGGCAGATAAACTGCCCAAATAAATTAAACAGATAACAAGTACGAGAAAATTTTTTGTCATAAAATATTAAACGCCTCTTGGCAAACCTCTTCCTTTATCGGGAATACCACCCCAACCAATTGAGACTGTAAACCTTAACGTGTTAGATAACGGATGATTTTCCCCATTCTTAAATACTGAGGTAGTTATGTAGCTAAAATCGAAGCCATAAATATCATATCGAATTCCGGCACCAAAGGTAACGAATTTTCTGTTTCCATAAGAAGGATCTTCATAGAAGAAACCTGTTCTTAAAGCAAATAGAAAATCTCCTGACGTTCCATACCAGTATTCTAATCCCATAGAGGTAACAATATCTCTTAACTCTTCGTTAAAAGATTTATCGCCCCAGGCTGTGAAAATAGCTTTGTACCAATCGTCAGATGTGCTTACAGTATCTCCTTCAGCATTAACAGAAAGTGATCTGTTTACTAAAAGCTTGCTGAAATCCAAAGTGTAAATTAAACTGTTGAACTCATCATCGAGAATCTTATATGCAAAACCTAATCTGAAATTTGTTGGAATAGGGTCGGCTTGTGCTTTGTCTATGTAATAAATCTTTGGACCTAAATTGCTAAGATTAATTCCAAGACTGAATTTGCCGCCGATATCTTCATCCAGCAAAGGCAGAACAAGTTTTTCAGGTCTCCACATAGTAGCAACGTCAAAACTTACAGATGTTGCAACACCTTTGCCTTTTTCTTCTCCAACACTTTGATCTGAGAGACGGCTGTGAATTATTCTGAAGTTAAAACCAAATCCCCAATCTGATGAGAGTTTTGTTGCATAACCTAAGGTTAGTGCAGCATCAAAAGATCGGAAAGTGCCGAGAGGTGTTGGATCAGCTTCGCCGGTTCTTACAAACTCACCAAAATTCATATAAGTAATACTTGCTGTTACGCTGCCACTCAGATCTTCAAAATATTGTCTGTAGGTAAGATAATCGTAGAACAAATCCAGATTAAACTGAGGCAGCCAGTTACTGTGTGTTATGCTGATTTCTGTTCCAGATAGAAAAGCGATGCCAGCAGGATTCCAAAAAATTGCAGAAGAGTTGTCTGCAAGTCCTGCACCAGATTCACCAATTCCGCCGGCTCTGGAATCCGGGGCGAGTAATAAGAATGGAACAGCTGCTTCACCTTGCGCATACGAAACTTGTGCGAGACCGCCAAACATAAAGCTGATCAGCAAAAGCCTTGATATTATTTTCATGTTTATCCTCCGAGATAAATTAAGTTAAATTAAACTGCTAAATCTTTTAATCAATAAATATAAAAAAAGAACTTTAATTAGAAACACTATTTTTTATAACAAATATCAGCACTAGTTAATTATGGCAAGTTTGCCAAGAACACTTTTTTGAAACTGACTGCCGGTGCCTTTAACTATTATTTTATACAAGTAAGTTCCGGATGCAAGTAAATCGCCGTCATTATCCCTGCCATCCCAATCTACAACAACAAATTTTTCATTAAGATTTAATTTTTCTATTTCTTTAACAAGTCTGCCAGCAATTGTGTAAATCTTAACTTTTACATCAATCGGTTCTGTTAAATTTTGCTGGAATGTAAACTGTGTTCTTCCGCTAAAAGGATTAGGATAGTTATAAACATCTCTTATAACCAGTTCATCGCCATTTACAACGCTAAAGAACGCAGTTTCTTCAGAAAAATTATTAAATACATCCCAGGCTTTAACCGCAAGTTGATAATCGCCATTTTCCAGATTGCTGAATTTATAATCTATTGTTCCGGATCTGCCACCAACGTCAAGATCGCCTTTAAAGTAATTCGTAAAATCAATTGGGTTTGTAATTTGCTGATTCAAAATTCCTTCAAGTTTATGCCCAACGCCTGTGCCGGTTGTGTTTATTCCCGTTTCATCTGTCAGTTTTACGATAAGATTTGGATTGGGTCCTACAAGATATGCGTTATTAAATTCAACATTATCAAAATAAATTTCTATTTCGGGTCCTTTACCATCATTGACAGTAGAATTATCTGTTCCTCCGACAATTACTTTATCAGTGTAGCCAAGCCCATCAGCAAAATTATTTAAGAAGTAAAAAATTATTTTCCCTTTTTTATTTTCGTAAGAAATATCTTTGGGTACAACAAATTCAGCAGAGAATATTCCATTATTGACAGAAACACGACCGTTAAATATCACACCGCCCTGAACTGTCACCGGATAGTTTCCAATTTGTTCAAAAGTAACCGTTCTCTCTGAATCAAAAAATGTTAATATGCCTTCCCCATTAAAATCATCCCATAGTGAATAATCAGGTTTGATAATTTTTCCATTAACTTTAATTCTGCTTAAAGCCTGAACCTGAATATCTGTATCCAGTGTTCTTCCGTTTATCGAATCAATGAGCGCAGTGTATTGCGGGACTAACAATCTTAATGTCGGGTCTCCAAAAATATTATATTTCTGATCATTAACATCTGTGTTTGCCTGTTTGGTAATCAGAGCGGCTTTACCGATTGGTATAGATAAATTTAATGTATCTCTGAATCCACGGAACAGGGCTGTAACAAAATCATAATTCAAGCTATGATTTAATCTTGAGTAAACTAATCTGGCTGCAGTAAATGAAGCAATTGCACCGGAATTAGGTAGAAACATCAATGCTTCAGCAGAACTCTGAAAATTAGGAATATCAAAATATCCAAAGTCACAGGTAGCAGCGCAAAGGAAAAAATATTTATCATTTTTTATCTGCGGAATGCTGACACTCTTTTCAAATATTACTTCATGAGCCCATAATTCAGGACTTCCGTGCCCGATATAATTAACAAACAAAGAGCCTTCATTCATTGCGTCCAGAATCGCCTGATTGACTAAAGGTTTTCTTCTTCCCTGCCCCGTCAATACATCCGGATAAGCTGCACTGTAAATCTTTTTTATATCAAAGGATTTAGGGAAATAAAAGTTTGCCAGATTTTCAGAGGGTGCAGTATGTTCAGAGCCCTCATATGTTGTTGAAGTTCTGCCATCATCTGCAACTAATGTGATTAGATTTCTCCAATTTCCTTTTTGCTGAGTTAATTCATAATCTCTTATTTTATTAACAATGTTATTTGCTTCCTCAGAAGATTTGCAAGTAATTCTGCCAAGTGCTAAATCAACTCTGTTATCTGTGCCATCTACACGAACAAAAAAATCATCTGTAGTAAAAGAATTAATTAATGATAAAGATTCAACAGCTTGCCAGGTTGGTACGAAGTTATCGTTATAACCTTCAATATTTTTGTAATCGTAAGTTCCCTTTCCAAACAGCAAAACGTATTCTGGTTTTATCTGCCAGTTATCATAAGCATATTTTATGTAATCTCTTACTGCGGTTGGATCCAACAAACCGCCGGAAAATTCATTGTAGATTTCATCAACATCTGCAACATATGAGCTTATAGTTACAGGAGCCTGATTTTCTTTATAAGTTTTTAGTTTATTTGCAGCATCCTTAAAGTTTTTGTGAGTGATAATTAAATATTTTCCTCCAACAGATTCACCGTGAAGATTAGAATTTGGTACTTCAACAGGATTGATTGGTGTTTTAAATTGATCGCTGCCAACAGCATAGTATTTAGCTCTTTGACTTGCTGATTCATCAAATTGAAATTTACACTCGCCTCCGCTTAGCATAGAATAATTGGTTACAACTTTAACGTTTGCAAAATCAGTTACATCATAAACTCGTATGTTTGATGAAGAAAAACCGTTTAATGAATATTCGACAACACCATTTTGCGGTTCTGAGAAAAATAAAAGGTTATCACTAAAGGCTTTTAATTCTTTTTCATACTGGATTGTGAAGTAATCTAAATATCCAACTGATGTTATTGATGAAGGTGTAACTTTAAAATTAAGTACACTTCTATTATCCGGCAATTCACCGTTAAAAGTCATTGTTCTTGGATTAGGAGGTGCAGTTCCTACTGTGTAGAGAGTTGATCCGTACCCGTTTAATGTTTGAGAAAATATTTGATTTCCATTTTCAGAGATTGTTAAAACCATTCCTGTAGATGAGCCGATTACAAATACAAAATTGTAATTAATCGGAGTTGATGAAATTCTTCCGTCAAGTTTATTCATATAAGTTCTGGAGCTAACCGACTGGGTGAAATCATCTCCCATAAATTGTCTGCCGGTTTTACCAAGATTTATTTTATCTTCTTCCCAGAATGCAAATGCTTTTGTTGTAGTCTGATTAAAAGATGGCGTTGTATTTAATCCGGGTTTTGCAGCAATTCTCTTTCCATTTACTCCACCTGAAGTAATCCAATAAAAGTTTTTCTTAGAATATGGATTAAAAAATCTTTTTATCGTTGCACCATTATTGTCATAATCCCAAAAGGCAGCACCTCTTCCGTAAAAGATTATGTAATCATTTTCATCAAATTTACCGTCTTCTTCACCAACGACTATTATTGCATTCTCAACAAGATCAGAGGGTCTTGGTTGAGTTAATAATTCCGGAAGTGTTTTACCACCATTGTTATAAATCTTAATCGTTCTTGGATCAACAGTGTTAGCATCAATTCCAAAGCTGGCTAACGCTGATCTGGTAATTTTGTACATACCTTCTTCCGGTGCTTCGAACCTGACCCATTTACCATTTGCCAAAACACTATTCGTTACGGTGGTTTTCTTCAGACTTGATTTATCTTTGATCCAGTATTTTGCAACATCATAATTAACAATTGCATACTCAATCAGATCATCTGCCGGTGTTTTACTGATAATTCCCGGGTTTCCGTAATTAACTTTAAATACAATTTTTGCGTAAATCTTAATTTTACCAACGGACGCATCGTACTTAACAGGATGTAAAATTATTGATTGAGTATTAACTCCTCTTAAAATTCCAAAGTCTCCAAAAGAAATTAATTCATCGTCTGTTTTGTAAGAATAATAATCTGTGCCGGGTTTGAAATCATATGAAAAGAATTGTGAATCCGGAATCACAGTTGGGATCGGAATTATTCTGCCATCCAATTCTTTGTATGAGGCTGAAATAATTTCAATTGTGTTGCCGAATTCATTTGGCACACCAAAATTCATAATACGTTTCTGAATGGCAGGATTTCCGGATTGCGCGGAAGCCACCAGCGAACCAAGAAGAATTTCTACTTTTCTAAATAATCCATTTTCAGTTTTTACAAATGAAGTATCAGTATAAACAGGATTATATTCGATAGTGGTAGATGTGAAATTTGACGAAATGATTTTATAATCTTGCTGAGCAAAAAGGAAGGTAAAGCTCATCAAAAGAAAAAATGTTGAGATCTTGCTTATCATTTCTTAAAACAAATTATTTACTGAATAGTTATGTAGCAAAGATCTCTAAAAATTTCTCCTGATTTTTACCCAAAATTAGGCATGTATTTACTAAATAGTCAAGTCTTTATCTTAGTTGTGTCTTTTTTAATTCCAGAAGCAATTGTCTGGAATCCACAAAAAATATTGGTATTGATGTTTTAATGTATTTAACCTTTTTATCTTTTCCAACCAAAACAAGTTTCCGTTTATTTTGTCCCATCAGATTGAGCGCATCAAATTTACTGCTTACGCTTCTTTTGGGATCACTTAATACGGGAAATTCAATTTTATTATTCTGACAAAATGAATGATGAGATTCAACCGGCTCTGTATTTATTCCGACAATCTTAATTCCAAGTTTTTCAAGCTCAGTTTGATTTAATGAATAATCCATTAATTGTTTTGTGCAAACAGGACTGTTGTCTTTGGGATAGAAAACAAGCAAAACATCTGAATTCAGATTTTCGTACAAATTAAATTTGTTATTGTGCTGATCGTACAATTCAAAATTTTCAACCGTTTCACCTAATTTCATAATCCTAAAGCTTCGCTGTTACTTTTCATTGCATTAATACAAAACTGGATATGTTCCTCTAATGGTATTCCAAGTTCGTTAGCTCCGTTAATAATATCATCCCGACTCACTGCCCGGGCAAAAGCTTTATCTTTCATTTTCTTTTTTACAGAGCTAACCTCAACTTCTTTAATTGATTTTGACGGACGAACATATGCAACGGCTGTTAAGAAACCTGCAAGTTCGTCACAGGCAAATAAAACTTTTTTAAGCAATGTGTCTCTTGGTTCACCGCTATAATCAGCGTGAGATAAAATTGATTTGATAAATTCTTCATCAAAACCTTTTCCTCTTAAAATTTCAGCACCTTTAAATGGATGCTCTTCTGCCGTTGGATATTTTTCATAATCAAAATCATGAAGCAGTGCAACATTTCCCCAATATTCAACATCCTGATTAAATTTTTCAGCATAAGCCCGAACGCAGGATTCAACAGCAAACGCATGTTTTAATAAACTATCACTTTGTGTGTACTCTTTAAGCAGTGATAAACAATACTCTCTGTTTCTTGAATTATCCATTAGTCTTCTTCTTTTTATTTGTTGATGGGTTGAATGATGGACATAAATCAGATAGAACGCATTCATTACATTTAGGTCTGTTTGCAATACAGATTTTTCTTCCGTGAGTTGCCAGCCAGTGAGAAGCATTTATCCAATAGCTTTCTGGGAGCAATTCTTTGAGCCTGAATTCAATTTTATCCGGATTTTGAGAATCAATAAATCCAAGCAGATTTGATAATCTTTTTACATGTGTATCAACTGCAATCGACGGAATACCAAAAGCATTACCAGCAACTACAGAAGCTGTCTTTCTTCCAACTCCCTGAAGTTTTACCAATTCATCAAAATCTGCTGGCACTTTACCATTGTGTTTGTCTACTAACTCAGCACAACAAGCTTTAATGTTTTTTGCTTTTTGTTTGTAAAATCCTGTTGAAAAAATATCTTTCTCAAGTTCCTCGTTACTTACTTTAATAAAATCTTTTGGTGATTTATATTTTTTAAACAATTCTTTTGTAACGATATTTACTCTTTCATCGGTACACTGAGCCGAAAGGATGGTTGCTATCAGTAATTCAAATGGATTGGAGTACTCAAGAGCAGGTTTAACTTTTGGATATTGTCTTTTTAGAATATCAAAAATTTTTTTGGCAAAAGCTTTATCAGTCTTTATCGACATCTTTATTAAATTTTGGATTATTAATTTTTAATCTTTCAACTGGTTTATTGTGTATTAAATGAGATTGAACAATTTCTTCCACATCTTCCTTTGTTACTCCACCATACCAGATTTGTTCAGGATAAATTACTATAGTTACACCAAATTCACAGGCATCAAGGCATCCGGAAGAATTAGCTCTGATACTTGAGGAGAGACCAAGTTCCTTAAGACGGGATTTTAGAAATTCTCTTACTTCTACACCGCCTTTTTCCTGGCAGCAACCACGAGGATGACCCTCGTGTCTTTTATTCTCACAAACAAAAATATGTTTTTCAAATCTTTTCATACTTACTAAAATTAAAAAAGCGGAAATAAGTTCCGCTTAAAACTTGTAGCGCGTACGGGATTCGAACCCGTGATCCCCGCCTTGAGAGGGCGGTGTCCTAAGCCACTAGACGAACGCGCCAGTATAATATTAAAAATTTACAGTCACAATCGAAAATGTTAATTATAAATTCTGCATTGTACATTGTAAATTGATCTGTTGTCCCGTCAGGGGTCGAACCTGAACTCTTCTGATCCAGAGTCAGACGTGTTGCCAATTACACCACGGGACAATAAAATCTTCTTAAATTCGGATCGAAATATATCTAACGATGCTTATAAATGCAATCTTAGTTTGAGTGAACTTTTAATAATAACTTGATAGTGATACAATTCTTAACTTAATTTGAACTACAATTTTGAATTTATCGATATGAAAAAAATAATTATACTTTTTTTACTGATATCCAGTCTTTCATTAAGCCAGAATTTTCATTATTCAGAATCAATCGGAAAATTCAACCAGGCTTCATCTTTTTATATTTCTGCAAATGGTTCAATTTACGTTACAGATACTGGAAAAGATGAAGTTTTACAAATTGATTCTCTCGGAAATGTCTTAAAAGTATTCGGTGGTTACGGTTGGGATGAAAATTCTTTCGATGACCCCGTTGATATTTTCGCAGATCCATTATCAGTTTATGTAGCTGATAAAAACAATCATCGCATACAAAAATTCGATAGAAACCTCAATTACATCTCTTCACTTTTTACAAGAGAAAGCGATGATCCTCAACAAGCGTTTGGGTATCCGTTGAGTTGTGCAATTTCAAATCTTGGGGACCTATTTGTACTCGATTCTGAAAATAAGAGAGTGATAAAATTTAATTTGTTCGGAAAGTTCATTCAGAACTTTGGTGGATTTGATGCCGGAAATTTTGTGCTGAATAATCCTACTCGACTGGCGATCGCCTCCAATGGAAATGTTTTTGTTTTGGATGATGAACGTATTGTTGTTTTTGATCAGTATGGAAACGGAGTGCTTATTATTAATATGCAAACCAAAGTAAACAGCATAAGAATATTATTTGATCATCTTACAATTACTTCTGAAACGGAAATTTTTTACAGTAATTTAAAAGTGATTGATGCCAAGCTTACTAAAGTTTCGTTAGAGCAAGCTGATGATTTATCTAAAATAAAATCAGCTATATTTTTTAATGGCAAGCTTTATATTCTTACAGAAAAATCTTTACTTGTATTTAAATAATGTTACCGGAATTATTTTGCAAGTAATCTCTAAAAATTATTTAAGGATTTTTTTTCTTCGGTTAATACTTTTTATTGTGTCTTTCATTTGGTTCGCAGGCATTATTTCTCCTTGCGTCTTAAGTAACTCTAACCTTTTCTTAAATCAATATCTGAATATTTTTTACGGCACGGTTTGTCATCAGGAGTCTGCAAAAACTTTCATCTGTAATCAAACTGGATTTTTTGTTTGTGCAAGATGCACAGGAATTTATTTTTCTGTAGTTGTATTATCCTTTTTTCTCTTGTTACTGCCGAGAAAGATTAAAATCAGTACAAAGTTTTTGATTTATTTATCACTACCAATGCTTGCAGATGTTATTTTTTATTCAATCGGATTTTATCAATACAATAAATTTGCAGCAGCAGTTACAGGATTTCTTTTCGGTTCAGCGGTATTTATTTATATTTTGGAAGCCTTTGAAAATTATATTTCTAATATTTCTGAAAAATAAATGACCATAAAAAAATATTTACCCGCAATCGTTTGTGGATTTGGAGCTGCAGTTTTATCTACGGTACCGGGAATTAAAAATTTCAGCTGTTGTTTGATTGTTCCCGGAGCAGCTGTGTTTTCAATCTTGCTTGATAAAAAAATTACTCACTCAAATGAAAAAATTAGTTTAGGTAAAGGAATAGGTTTTGGTTTTCTTACCGGATTAACTGCAACAGTTTTCATTACTCTTTTTGAGATGCTTTTAACATACTTTGCAAAAACTAACGACTTCGTTCAAACTCTTCCACAATCTGAAATGTTGATGAGGCAATGGAATTTAGGACCTGTGATCGATGAATCATTAAAGTTGATAAAGGGAATGGCAAAAGAAATCGAGAAAACCGGTTTTTCATTTTTATATCTGATAATGATTTTCTCGAGTAACTTTATTACAAACTCAATCTTTGGAATGATTGGAGGGACTTTAGGAATGCGGCTTGCAAACAGAAAATTAAATGAGGGAAATCCTGAAGAATGATTACTGCTTTAATTTTTGCTGCACATCTTATTTTTGCTTTAATAATCTTCACAAAAAAATGGCAGGATGAAAGTCTTTCTGCCGGATTTTTGAATGTAACATTAATCGCAATTTTATTTACTGTTGGCTGGACAATAGCAGGAATGATTGCAAAAGTTTTTATGGAACCAAAAGGTCTTGGATTACAGTTCGACAGAGATACCTTTGCATTAACTCTTTTAACTATTGCAGAATATTTCTTCTATAGATTTTACTATAAAGAAGAACCTAATTTAAGCGATATGGGAAAACAATAATCGCCGTTTGTTCCACCTGCTGCTGATTTAATGTTAATGGTTCAAATCTCCATTGCCACAACGAATTGATTGCCGCATTTTCCAATCTTGTATCAGCTTTTGATAAAAGAAATATTGAACCAACCGTACCATCTGGCTTAATTGTAAATTTAAGTTTTATATCAATCTCTTTGTTAACACCTTCGGGATAATCCGGTAAAGTATAACTATAAATTTTTCTTGTACCGCTTCCACCCCACTGAATATCAAATCCAAAGCTGCCTTCACCTTTTGCCAGATTTCCCTGACCGGTATTTGAAGTTGTAGATGTTTCCTGCTTTGTATTTTCCTGCTTGTTTTCTTTTTTAACTTCTTTATCCTTCTGTGCAGCGACAACCACATTTTCTTTTTCTGTATTCTTTGCTTTCGGCAACTCGACTTCTTTTACTTCTTTACTCTTATTCTCTGTAACGGTTTCCGGTTGCTGTTTTGCCAGCTCTTCTGTTTTTTCCAACTGCTCACCAATCGCACCCGAAGAGCCTTGCTCGCCAGAGACTCCGAAGGATAACATCACGTAGTCTTTAGACGGATAATCAAATGATAAATTTACAATCAGGAATATCAGTAAAAGGATTATATGAAAAATAACAGAAGCAGAATAAGATATTCTTGATATATTTTGATTTGATAAATACATTTTTATAACTGTTCTTTTTCTGTTTCGATTGTGAATTTTTCAATATTTGAAATTTTTGCTGCGTCGATTACTTTAATTACAAGATCTATTGCCACTGTTTTATCAGCACGGATAATAAGATTATCCTGATTTGTCTGTGCTTTAAGCTCACCCAGTTTACCCGGTAACTGTTCAATACTAATTTCTTCTTCACCTGCGTAAACTCCCCCGCCCGAAGTTAAAGTAACAATCATTGTCGAAGGTTCTGATCTTTCATTCATTTTTGAACCTGGTAGTTTAACCTTAACCCCTGTTTGAATTACAAACTGTGAAGTAAGTAGAAAGAATATGAGCAAAAGCATTACAATATCCGTAAGGGACGAATATGCAAATATGCTCATTGGTTCATTTGAAGTTTTGAATTTCATTGTGTTACCTATATTTCTATTTCAATTTCATCATCAATATCGGTTTCTTCTTTTGCACCTTCCTGAATCACATCAATAACATCATTAGCAACCGTTTCCATTTCACCAACTAATTTTTTTACAAAGCTTAGAAAGTAATTGTACAAAGCTAAAGCAGGTATTCCGACGATTAATCCGAAAGCTGTTGTTATTAAAGCCTCCCAGATACCGCCTGCAAGATCGCTGGGATTTGCAGCGCCTGCAAGGTCTTCAATTGTCATAAATGCCTGAATCATACCCGTAACGGTTCCTAAAAATCCCAGCAATGGTGCAATTCCGGCAACGCTTGCAAGAACAGGTAATCCTTTCTCTAATTTACTGATTTCCTGACTGCCAGCATTTTCGATGGCATCTTTAACTCTGCTTTGTCCGTAACGATACTTTTTTAAACCTTTGCGAACAATATTTGCAACCGGAGACTGCTCCTGCATACAGTAGCTTATTGCGCCTGCGATATCTTTTTTCTTAATGAATCCTCTAATCCTTACCATAAATGCGGGAACATTTATTTTAGCTTTTCTTAGAACTATAAAACGATCAATTACAACTGCTAAACCAACAATTGATGTAGCAAGAATTGCCCACATAATTAAGCCGCCCTTTAGAAAGATTTCAAACAAGTTCATATTTTTCCTTTATAATTGATTTATCGATTATTCTTTTCTATGAAATTTTTTGCTTCATCCAAAGATGAAAAATTACCAACCTTTATTCTATACCAAATTCCTCTACCAGGAATTTCTGTTGCTTCTACAAAAGAATTATAACCTTTGTTCCTGTATTTCCCTGCTTCGTTTTCTGCAATCGAATTTGATTTGAAAGAAGCAACCTGAACAAAATAAAATTTTCCGTATCGGTAAATATTATTGCCTAAACTTACAGGTCTTTCTGATGGTACAAATTGTTCAGATTTTTTAGAACTTTCAGTTATAGGTTTATCTATTTGTTGAACTTCAACAGTTTTATTTTTTATTTCTGATACATCCTTATCAGTAATAGCGCTATCAGTTACACCAGCCAATTCCATTCCAGTCTTTTCATAAGGAAAAGATACTGGAATTCCATAATCTCTCCCAATAATATTGGCATTATTTACATCAAGTTTCAAATCGTTTCTTAGTGCCAGATTTTTATTTTTGACATAAATTTGTGTGTACCAGTATGTTCCCAAAGCTGCAGCGATTATCAAAAATATTACAGAGGCATAAATCCAAACTTTACTTTTGTTTTTTGATTTTACTTCTTCAATAACATAATTTCTGTTTATTGCTTCAGCAGGATTTACACTTTTCTTTTCATCCTCAGCTACTTTAATGCTCTTTGATGATTTCACCTGACTACCGTTCAGATCAACAGAAGTTGATTTCACCTCGGTAAATGCGCTTCCATTATCTTTTCTTATTTCACGAGGGTTATAAGTTTCAAATAGCTTTGAAGCACTTTTCCAGAACTCTTCATCTGATTTATCATCAATATCAAGCAATCCGGTTGTTCCGTCAAATTTAACTTCTTCATAATCATTAAGCTCATCCAATAGAGACGATGCATCCAGTTCAGAATTTATTGCAGCTGAAGAAAACTCATCACCCGCAGTTGCCAGGTGATCATCTTCTTCTAATAATTCTCCAAGTACTTTATCAATCTTTTCTTCATCATCTTTTGAAAGCGGTGCTGACTCTTCCAATAAAATTTTACCTGATTCAGAGTCGCTAATTTTTTCATTAGCAACTTCTATTATGGATTCAGGAGATATCTTTTCAGAGTAATATTCGCCAAAATCCCAGGCAATATTTTGAATTTTTTCTGCTGGTGTTGCATCGGTTTTATCAACAATATTTTCTTTTTCATCAGACAATATTTTATCAAGTTCGTCTTCAGCTTTTTCAAGTTTAATCTCATCAACAATGTATGAACTTGCATCAATCACTAATGTTGGAAACTCTTCATCCGAAAAACTAACTTCTGAAGCACTTAACAAATCATCAACTTTTGATTCTAAAAATTTTCTGTATTCAAAACCGCTGGAAGGTACAAAATCATTATGGATTAATGTTCCTCGTAAAGGTATAACAGGTTTTCCGATACTTAAACTGAAATGAGATTCAACAGTATCATATTCATCGTAATCACTAAATGGAATATTAAATACAAATCCTTTTGATTCCGATTCTCCAAGAATTTTTGATTCAGAGTAAAGAAGCAAATCTATCTTTTCCTCATTCCCTTCGTCACTGTAGCCGATAGATGGTTTTTTAATTTTGCCTTTTATCTTGTGAAAATATCCAAAATCCGGTATGGAGATAGATTGACCAACAGATAAACTGTTTGAAACCTTTATCAACAAAATTTCAAAAAATACCTTAGAGTCAGTCTCATCAACTGAATTGATTTTTGAAAATCTTAATATGAGGTCTGATCTGTTCATTTTATTATTTATAAACGATAATCAATTCCAACAATTACATTTAGAGGAATCTCTTTATATTCGTACCAGAAATAATTTTTATAGTTGATTAAATTATTTATTTCAAAAGTTAAATCAAGATTATTTTGAAGTGAATATATTAATCCAAAGCCTAAATTGAAATAATCCCCTATTGAAATTTTATTTGCTATATCAGCATATCGTTTTGAATAATAATCTGCTTTAAGACTGCCTTTAACTTTTTCACTGAATGTATAGCTGTAAACAGCGTTTAGTTCAAAAGTTGAAGTATAAGGAATAATATTGCCATCGGTATCAGAATTATCAAATAGTTTTAATGTACTGTAAAACTCACCATTGGGTCCCAGATAAAATAAAAAATTAGTAAACAAACCAATGCTCTTCATATCAGCATATGAGAGTTCAAATTTGCCGGAATCTATTGACGATTTAAAGTACGGATAAGCATCTGATGAAAAATAATTCAGCCCACCATCAATCTGGAAATATTTATCATACTCAAATTTAATAGAGGCATTAAGAGATTTATCTTTTTCCCAGTAAATAGTTCCAATGCTATCAACTCTTAAATAATTATTCTTTATTAAATAATCTCCAGGACTTAAAAATTGGGCACCAGGAGAAAACTCACCAAACAAAGTAATAATTTTATCCACCTTAATTGCTGCGGATGCATAAGGTGAATTAAAGGTGTTGCCTGCACCACGAGAAAAATTCCAGCCGAATGAAGCTTTAATAAGATTAGTAAATTGGAATCCGGCTGTTGGTCTTAGCATTAGAAAATCTTTGCCTGATTTATCTCCTAATAAATTTTTAATTGAGTGATTTCTATAATCAACTGCAACTCCCAGATTAAAATCAGAAAGTTTAATTAAGCTTTCCCCTTTAAGTCTTAAATTATTTTCTTTAAACTCCTCCTGAGAAATATTAGCAACTTTATTTGTAAGATTTAATCCTAATAAAAAATTTCTATTAAAATCATTCTTAATCCCTATTTCAAACTTTCCATTATTAATACTTCGTCTTTCTTCAGGATTATCAGATGCAAAAAATTTAAAGCTTGAAGTGCCATAATCAGCATTAAGATAAAATTGCGTGCCGGGCAGTGCCTGCGCGTCGGTGTCGGTCCAGTAGAGGATATTAAATCCCGCCCGAGTCTTATATCTGTCGCTGTTATCTACATGTGCTCTGTTAAAAAGCCCGTTAAATGTTCCTTCAACAATACCGTTGTGGAAAGGATGAGCGTAATTCATAGTTAAAGTAGGAATTGTGTAAACTCCCAATCCTGCTGCAATATTACCTTTAAAGAATTTTACATCATCAAGAAAACTCATGTCACTTTTAATAGGATTGGAAAATTCTCCAACAGGAAGATCTTCCGGAGAGTATGATGGTTTAAGAAATTCTTCAGAGATTGTAGAAACAAAATCAGGTTTAATTTTATCAACCTTTTTTATACTGATTTTGCTTGTACCTGTAATTACAAAATCCGGCAGTTCAACATTAGGATTACTTTGTTTTTCATCCTGTGCAAAAGTTAATACTGATAAAAAAATCAGAGCTAATAAATATCTTATCATCATTGTACTTTCCTTAATTTTTGTAGAGCTTCATTTCCGAGCGGTGTGCCGCTGTGTTTGGAGACTACCGCGCGATACATTTCTGCAGCATTTCTTTTATCATTTAATTTAACATAAGTATCCCCAAGAAGCATATATGATTTGGTTAACCATTCATCATAACGAGAAAAAACCGTTCTAACTCTTACCAGTGCGGTTATTGCATCATTATATTTTCCCTGTTCAAACAAGGAAAGTCCGTAATAGTATTGAGCTTTAGCACCCACATCATCAGTTCTTTTTTCTGCAAGGGCAGAAAGATAATTGTCTGCATTCTGATATCTTCCGGCTGCCATTTCAATAACAGCCATTTCAAATTTTGATTTATCAGCAAAAATTGATTGTGGGTAATACATTGCTACTTCATCAAAAACCGAATAAGCTTCCTGAAATCTACTCATTTCCACTAATGTAGTGCCTTTATTGAATAAGAACTCAGGGATGCGCGGTGAATTTTTAAGCTGTGTTATTCCTTCATCATAAATCTTAAGCGCTCCATCAAAATTTTTGCTCGCTCGATAAATATTTCCGATTTCTAAAACAGAAGAAGAAGCAAACTCAGATGATTTATAATCTCTCAAAACTCTTTCAAAATTGAAAATGGCTTCTTCATTTTGTCCGAGGTTTTGTGCACATTTTCCAATCCAATAATAGGCATCGGGAACAAGTCTGCTGTTGCCGTAATATGTTATAAATCCTTTGTATGCTTGTTTTGCCTGATCATAATTTCTCATGCTGTAGTAAATCTCACCTTTCTTAAACACAAGCTGATCAGAATAACTTAAATTTGGATTTTTGGAAGTAAATTCTGTAAGAAATGAAATTGCTTTATCGGTTTTACCTTGCGCTACATAACTTGATTGAATGCCGTTAACCGCATCAAAAACATAGTTTGAAGAAGGAAAACGTGCTATCACTTTTTCATAATTAACGATTGCAGAATCATAATTACCCATATTAAAATAGGCATCCCCTATTGAGTAGTAAACAATTGGCTCCAGTGGGGTTTTAGGATATTTTTGCAATACAGTATTATACCTGGAAATTGATTCAGAGTAGGAACCTCTTTGAAAGTAAATCCAGGCAACAGTGTACAAGGAAACATCGGCATATTCAGACTGTGGAAATTTTTCCTGGATGGATGTGAACTCCTGAATTGCATCATTAGTTTTACCCGATTTATAAAGAGCCTGAGCATACTGATATCTTGCATAAGGATTAGAACTGAATCTTGCATCTGAAGTAAAAAGCTCCTGATAGACTTTACTTGCAGCAGCAAAATTTCTGCTTCCGAAGTAACTATCTGCCAATCTTAACTTAGCATCATTTGCTCTTTCATCACGGGGATATCTTTTTACAAAATCTGCAAATTGATATGCTGAGTTTTCATAATCACCAAGATTAAAATAGCTGTAGCCTTTGCCATAAACTGTCTGTAGAGAGATGCTTTCATCAGCACCTAAGGAATTATTGTATCTTGAGAGAGCATTTCTGAAATCATTTAAAGCAAAATAATTTTCTGCAAGAAAAAAGTTAAGTTTTTGTTTTTCAAAATCCGGATTATTTTTATCAACTTCTTCCAGATACTTGATAGCATTTTTATTATCATTCAGATGATACAATGCAATGCCTAGTCCTAATAAAGAACGATTGCTTGTATTCACATCAATATTTTTTAAATCTTTAACTATCTCAAAATAATTTTTGGCAGCCCGGTAATTTCCTTTATTAAGTTCGATTTCGCCTAATAAAGCAAAAGCTTTTGCCCTAACATTGTTGTCATCAGAAGCATTTGCAGATAGTAGATATCTTGAAGCTAAATCTGTATTGTTGTTGTTGAAATACACTACACCAATTTGGTACTGAGCTTCTTTAGCGAGTGGATCATTAGGAAATCTATCTAAAAATTGTTTATAAATTTCGTTAGCCTGATTATTTTGCCCGGCATATCTTTTAGATTCAGCTTTCCAGAAAAATGATTTTATTGCAATACTGTCTTCACCTGCTGAGAGATCATCAAAGTATAAAAATGCGTCATTATATTTTTTTTGTTGAAAATTTGTCCAGGCTAACCCGTACTTTGATTCCCGATAGTATTTTGAATCAGGAAATCTATTTAAAACTTCTGAAAAAGTTTTTTCGGCATTATCATATTCCTGGACCCTGTAGTAGGCAGAGGCAAGCAAATATAAACTTTCTGAATAAAGATCGGCTGGCAGATTTGTTAGCTTAGGATTTTTTAGTTCAAGTATAGATGATTGATAATCTTTTAATTTAAAGTAGCATATTCCTATTCTTATCTGAGCAGAGTTAGCTAGCTTAGAATCCTTATGATATGTAAGTAATTGATCATAATATTTGACTGCGTTGGGGTAATCGCCAATCTGTTCATAAACATTTGCCAGAGTGTAAATTGTATAATCAGCATATTTTTTATTTCTTTTATCAGCAACTGCATCCTCTAAAAATTTTATTGCTTCATCTAATTTATTCTCAGCAGAATATGATTCTCCAATCCAATAAAGTGAGCTTCCAAAATATTCGCTTTCAGGATAATCTTTTAAAAGCAGCTTAAATCTCAAGCGGCTTTTTTCGTATTTAGACTGGGAATAGTAAATGAGTCCCAGGTTATAAAGTGCCTTATCACGATAATTTGACCAGAAAAAAGTTGTTACGAGATATTCAAAGTTTATTGCAGCCTGATCTTTTCTGCCAAGTTTTAATAAAGATTCACCAGAAAAATATTTTGCAGTTGCGTATAATTCGTCAACAATCTTATACTCTGAGAAGAATTCTTCAAATAATCGGTGAGATTGTGCAAATTGCTCATTATGGAAAGCACTCATAGCCGAATTGAATTTTTCAGAGACCGTTTGAGCATTAAACTGACATGTAAAAAAGAGGAACAATAAAATAAAAGTTTTGAATTTTACCATAATCACGTCCTGAAAAAATTTTAATAAAGCACTTTTGTTTATCAGAGCCGTTACCTATAAATCTATTTAATTTGTCTTAACAAACATCAAAAAGTCAAAGTAAATATAAACCTCAAGAATCCATAAAAGCAAGCCAGCAAATAAAATATAGGGATTTCTTAAAGAAGAATGTTAAAAAATCATCTTGAGTGATTTAGTATTCAGATCATTCTTTTAACCTTTAGACTTCTAATTAAGATTCAAGTTCCTCAAAAAAAAACCCTCATCACTGAGGGTTTTCAATATTAAATATTTAACTGATTATTTAAGTAAACCCAATTCATATTCAGCAGTTTTTCTGTATGTCGGATCTGTAGAAGACTCTTTAAACATTTCTTTTGCCTTATTAATCTCTCCTTTACCCTTATAAGAAACACCCATATAAAAGTAGGGTCCACCTTTGGTAATTTTGGATCTGTACTTTAATGCATTTTGAGCAGCAGCGATTGACTCATCATATCTTCCCATTTCAGAATAAACTTTTGCAAGCGAGAGATAAGCCGCATCGTAATTGTCATTCTCTACAGCTTTCTTCAGAAATTCAATCCCTTTATTGGCATCTCCACCAGCAAGAGCATCATTTCCTATCTTTGCGTAAGCAAGTGAGATGTTTTTCTTAACTTTAGATTTAACGGAATTATTAGCATTGGATTTAAGAATCTTTTCAAAATTTTCAATAGCAGCAGCGTAATTACCCATTGAAAAATATACACCACCAAGAGCGTTTAACCCGCCTTCAAAATCTTTATTTAATTTGAGGCATTCCTCAAAAGCAATTCTTGCATCATCAAGTTTATCAGCTTTTTTAAGTGCAACTCCTTTTTGATAATAGATTCTGTAATCTTTTTCTATTTGAAGAGCAGCATTATATTTTTCAACAGCACCAAGGGCATTTCCATCTTTTAATAATGCATTTCCTTCATTATAAAGCTTTCCGGCTTCAGGTTTCATTTCCTGAGCGATATTTAATACAGAAAATGAAAGTACTATTAGCGCAATAGTTAATAAGCTGCCAGATTTCATAATAGCATCCTGTTTTTATTATTGATATTGGATTGATTAGTGCGGAAGGCGGGACTTGAACCCGCATGCCACTTAAGGCACTACCCCCTCAAGATAGCGTGTATACCAATTTCACCACTTCCGCAAATTTGAGGCAACAAAATAGGTTACATAATTTATAAAATCAACACTGCAAAGATATAGATATTTTTTTATACATCTATCTTAATGGTTTCCTTCGATCGAGTAAAATTTTTCTGATTTCTTCTCTGAAACTTCTTTCGAAAAGCAGATACTTGCTTACCTGTTCGGTAGTTAAAATATCATTTAGAGAAAAAACGAAATCTTTCTTTCTTTTTTCAATCTTAACTTTCACGTCAAGGAGTTCATTAATAATTTTCTGCTGCTCTCTTTCAGAATCGGGTTTTTTGGATTTCAAACTTTTGTCCAGTTGTTCAAACAAATCTTTTGTTCTGCGCTCAAATGACTCAAGCTCTTTTTGATGCTCCTTCCGTCTGGCAAAAAATCTAACAGCAGTTTCTTCATTAAGTTCCAGTGCCTCAATGAGTTTTAACTTTTCAAGCTGTGCAATACGATCTCTCTGCCGCACTTCATCAATTTGCGGAAAAGCTGAAGCAGAAAGTAATAGCATCAATGTTATCACAATTAATTTGGTTTTCATTTGGCACCTCTGGTAAAATTGGTTTCTGATAGTTGTAGATAAAGATCTTCGAATTGCTGATCAGATAAGATATCTTCCATTTCAGTATAACTTAAATCAGCAATAAGTTCGTATCCTTTATTTCCATCTTCAATTAGTAAGTTTCTAATATTTTGTTCCAGGTTTTTGTTATAAACTGAATCGATTTCCGGAATTTGATAGTCAGTTAAATCAGATTTCCCGGGTAAATCAAAATAATCCAGATAGGGATCTAACTCAGTTGCATCATACGTACGTTCAGTAAATTTCAAATCTTCAACATTGTCTGATTTCAATTGTATTACTGTTAAATAACCTAAAACCATTACTACAATGCCAAGAGCAAAACCAATTGCTGGTTTTAGAATTAAATTGTTTTTGTGATGAAGTTTTTCTCTAAATCTAGGAATGACTCCATTCAAATAATCATCATTTAATTTAACATCACTTGAATCATTGATTTTGATTGCAAGCTTTTTGTAATCCTGAAATTCCTGATAGAAAGCTTTGTTATTATTCAGTTCTTTTTCTAATTCTGTTTTTTCAAAATCACTTAACTTATTATTTAAGTAATTGAAAAATCGTTCCTCCGATTTAATCATCTTTAAGCATCTCCTTTAGCTTATTAATTGCATGAAAATGGTTTGCCTTTAAAGCACCTACGCTTTTCCCGGTAATTTCTGAAATCTCTTCATAACTTAGTTGGTTATAATTACGCATAACAAAAACTTCTCTTTGTTTAATTGGTAACTTTTGTAATGCATTTTCAATCTGTAAAAGCTTTTGCTGCTTATCAAATTCCAATATCAGGTGTTCATCATTCGGAACATTTTCTGAGACTTCATCAAAGCTTAATAATCTTCTGATATTCCGTTTTCTTAAATAATTTATACTTCTTGTATTAGTAATTGTATAAATCCAGGTATACAAAGATGATTTGAATTCAAACGATTTAAGTTTGTTATATAGCACGAGTAATACTTCCTGTAAAATTTCATCTGCATCCAGATGATTGCCAGTCATTCTTCTTGCATGCCAATATATTTTTTCAATATATCGTTTAGCTAAAATGTTAAATGCAGACTCATCTCCATCGACGAAGCGTCTTATTAAATCTTCATCAGTATTGTTTTCAGGCATAAATATTTTTTTAGTTACGTATTTGACAAACTTTAACAAAATCCGGTTTAATCAAATCCTTTAAACCAAAGTTAGTTTTTGCTTGTCAAATGAGCAAAAATCAAACAATTTATAAGAAAGGTAAAAAAATGTTAAAAAAGACAGCCATAATTGCATTAGTTTTTGCTTTGGCCCTATGTTCAACACCCTTCGCACAGAGAGAACCAGACGAAAGAAAAGGAAAAGATTTTAAACAATTAAATCTTACTCCAGATCAAAAAAAGCAAATTGAATCAAAAAGGATTGAATTGAAGGAAAGGATGATTGATTTAAGAGCACAACTCGAAAAAAAAGAATTAGAACGTAATAAACTATTTCTGAATGAAAATATCTCAAGATCAGAGTTGATTAATCTGACTAAGGATATTTCAGAAATTAAAAATGAAATGGAAATCGCTCGTGTAAATCATTCATTGGATGTTTTTGAATTGCTGGATGCAAATCAAAAAGTTATATGGAAAGAGATGCAGATTAAAAGAGATAGATTTAAAGATGGAATGAAAAAAGAAATTATTGGCAGGATGGATTGTGACCGTCATAAGAGAATGAGAAACTAACTTAGTTTAATGATTCAGCATTTTAAAAAATAGCCGGTGATCCGGCTATTTTTATAAGTCACCCTGAATAGGTCTTAGAACAATTTCTTCAGTAACAGCATTTTCTTTTTGAAGATAAGTCCATACAATAACTCTGGCAATTTCTTCTGCGGACATCATCCGGCTGGCATACTCAGTTCTCATTTCTTTTGACCAAATTGGAGTTTCTGTGGCACCCGGAATTACATTTATCACACGAATGTTATACTTTCTTACCTCTTCACGCAAAGAATTTGTATAGCCAAGCAATCCCCACTTAGAGGCTGAATATGCAGTGCTTCTGGTAAAAACTTTTTTAGTTATTACGGATAAAATATTAATTATAGTTCCGCCTACGTTCGCAATCATTCCGGGCAGAACAGCTTTAATTGTGTAGATAGATCCAAGAAGATTAACGTTGATGATGTCGTTAATTTCATTAATCGAATTTTCTTCCGCAAGTTTAAATGATGTTATTCCAGCTGCATTAACCAGACAATCAATTGGAGCTGACGCAGTTATTTTTTTGCAAACCTGATCAACATTTGTATGAGAAGCAACATTACAAGGAAAAGTTTCAATCGATAATTTCTGATCCTCAAGTTCGTTGCTTAGTCTTTCAAGTTCGCCGGCACGCCTTGCAGAAGCAAAAACCTTAGAGCCGATTTTAGCAAACTCTATTACTGCAGCACGGCCTATTCCGGAGCTTGCGCCGGTTACCCAAATTCCCTTTGCTTTATTGCTCATAAATTTTTCATCGAAATTAAATTGAGAAACTCAACTCTGGTTTTTGCATCATCTTTAAAGACACCATGCATTGCGCTTGAAGTTGCCGAAGAATTTTGTTTCTCAACACCTCTCATCATCATGCACATATGGAATGCCTCAGAAACGACTGCAACACCAATTGGCTGAAGATATTTATCTATAGTGTCTGCAATTTGCTGAGTCATTCTTTCCTGAACTTGTAAACGTCTTGCAAAAACTTCAACGATTCGTGGAATTTTACTGAGACCAACAATTTTTCCGTTTGGGATGTAGGCTACGTGTACTTTACCATAAAATGGTAACATATGATGTTCGCATAAACTGTAGAAATCTATGTTCTTTACTAAAACCATTTCATCATATTTTTCCGTAAAGATTGCATCGTTCAATACTTTTTCTATATCCTGCTGATATCCTCTTGTTAAAAATTCATACGCTTCAGCAACTCTTTTAGGAGTATTAATCAGTCCTTCTCTTTTAGGATCTTCACCAATCTCAACCAATAAATCATTGATGAGATTTTTTGTTTTTTCGTAATTCATTTATTCTCCACGATATTCAAAATAATTATTCTCTGTTTCGTAAAGTTTAACAGAGTAAAGCCTGCCTGATGGAATTTTATCGACAAGTTGATTCCAGATTGCCATCACTATATTCTCTGATGTAGGAATTAAGCCTTTCATAAAATCAGTATCAATGTTTAAGTTTTTATGATCAACTTTGCTGATTACATATTTATGAATTATGACTTTTAATTCTTTTAAATCAAGAACAAATCCTGTTTTTGGATTTACTTCTCCGGCAACAACTACCTCAAGAGTATAATTATGTCCGTGCCAGTTTGGATTACTGCATTTACCAAAAATGTCAAAGTTTTCTTCGTCAGATAACCCATCTATAAACAGTCGGTGTGCAGCAGCAAAAGTTTCTCTTCTTGTTAAATAAATCATACTAATCTTTCAATGCTTTCATTACTTCTTCGTTGTGACCATCAACTTTTACTTTATTAAATATCTTTTTGATCTTACCATTTTCGTCTATGATATAAGTTGTGCGCTCAACTCCCATATATTTTTTGCCATACATACTTTTTTCTTTCCAAACATCGTACATCTGCAACACTTTTTTATCCTCATCGGCTAACAGCGTAAATGGGAGATCATATTTTTCGGCAAATTTTTTATGTGAGCTTACTGAATCGGGGCTGACACCAATTATGACTGCACAACTTTTTTTGAATTTAGGAAATTCATCCCTGAAATTACAAGCCTCCCTGGTACAACCTGAGGTATTGTCCTTCGGATAAAAATAAAGTACTACTTTTTTTCCTTTAAAATCTTTTAAAGATACTTTTTTACCGTCCTGATCAGGAAGTACAAAATCAGGAGCTTTTTTACCAACTTCTAACATTGATTACTCCTTACTTTTAACTTACTGCTTTCTTTATTGCTTCATAATTAGGTTCTTCACCCGGACTTGGTAAAATCTCGATGAAAGTTATGATTCCATCTTCATTTATCACAAATGAGGCCCTTTTCGCGGTTCCTTTGTAATCAAATTTGCCAGGAGCAAATACATCCAAATACACATCATAATCAACAATAACTTTTTTGTTAAAATCACTCAACAAAGGGAAATTATACTGATTTTTTTCAGCGAAAAGTTTTAGTGCGTAGTGGCTATCTACACTTATACCTAAAACCTGTGCATTTAAATTCTCGAAAACTTTTAACTCATCACGAAAGGTGCACATTTCTTTTGTGCATACACCTGTATTGGCCGCAGGAAAAAATAAAAGCACAACTTTTTTTCCTTTAAAGCTGCTTAAGCTTACAGCTTCACCATCTTGATTGAATAATGTAAAATCGGGGGCTTTATCTCCAACCTTTAATGCCATTTGAAACTCCTTATGATTTAATGTTTATCTGGAAAGTTATTTAAATACTACTTTTGAAAGTTACCCAAAAGGATTAGCACATTCAAGAATAGTATTAGTTGAAACAAATCAATTGATTAAAAGTTCAATTATTGACGATATAAAAATTTTAATTATCATCTGATAAGATTAAGTTGCAAATACGTTTTTAATTTTTATTGTTTTACAGATGCAGGAACCTGAAAATATAAATTACGATTTCACCCAATCGTGTGTAATTCCATACAGAATAAATAACGGACAACTTGAACTGCTTTTAATCACTTCTATAAGAAAAAAGAAATGGATTTTTCCCAAAGGATTAATCGAATTTAATCTATCAGCATTTGAATCAGCTAAAAAAGAAGCTTATGAAGAAGCAGGCGTTATCGGTGAAAATGAAACTGTGGAATTGGGGGCATTTAACCTTAAGAAAAAAAACGGAGTTTCATTCATCCGTGTTTTTTCTATGGAAGTGACGAAAGAATTAAAAGAATATCCTGAAATGAATCTGAGAAAGCGAAAGTGGTTTGCCGTAGCAGAAGCTCTGGAAAAAGTAACTCTGGAAGAATTAAAACCTTTCGTTCAAAAATTAAAGTATAACTTAAATAACATCAGTTGAAATCTTCTTTTATCAGCTTCGAGCACACTTCACGGCAGGTTTCGTAATCTACCCCTTTAGAAATAAGGTAAGCACTTATTTTCTGATAATGTTTCTTTGGATCTGCTCCCCTTTTTATCAGTTGAATTAATTTTTTCTGAGCTAATTCTTTTGCCAAATCAAAATCAGATTCATCTTTTGAAAATTCTTCGAATACTTCGTTGATTACAGATTGATTAACACCTTTTGTAAAAAGTGCACTTTTTATTTTACTTCTTCCCCATCGTTTTTTCTTCAGCTTTTCTTCAACAAAATGGTTTGCAAAAATTTTATCATCAACAAATCCTTTTTCCTTTAAATCAGTAAGAACAAGTTTGATTAATTTTTCATCATAAGCTTTTTGTCTCAGCTTTATAAATAGCTCTTTTTCAGAATGAAATCTTCTTGCAAGATAAGTCAATGCTCTTTGCTTGATGTGATAAAGAATATTTTGCTCAACAAAAAAGGAAAAGCGGTCATCAGGAATCTCATCACCCTTCCTTAAACCGCTTTTGTAAAATGTATCTTCTGATAGGATTAATTTTTCATTATTATCAAAGTAAACACAGATATTTTTTTCATCTTTTCTTAAAATCTTTTCTATCTTCATTTACAAACTAAGATTATTTTTTCTTCCCTTTTGGTTTATCCTCCACTTTCTCTTCAGATTTTTCTTCAACTGCCTTATCAGATTGGAAACCCTTTACACCTAATTTTACTTTGATATCTCTTTCAATGCTCTTATATAACTCAGGAAACTCAACCAGTTTTTGTCTGAATTGTTCTCTGCCCTGAATTCTCTCTTCACCATAAGTAAACCAGGCACCACCTTTTTTAATAATTCCAAGTTCTGTTGCCAGATCAATTACATCACCGGTTTTGCTTATTCCTTCATTGTAAAGAATATCAAATTCAGTTTGTTTGAATGGTGGTGCAACCTTGCTCTTAACAATTTTAACTTTTGTCCGGCTTCCGATAACATCTTCACCATCTTTTATTGCAGCAATTCTGCGAATATCAATTCTGACTGATGCATAAAACTTTAAAGCATTACCGCCGGTTGTAGTTTCGGGATTTCCAAACATCACACCGATTTTACTTCTCAATTGATTAATAAATATAACGGCAGTTTTTGACTTGGAAATTGCTCCTGTTAATTTTCTGAGAGCCTGCGACATTAATCTTGCCTGTACAGCCATTGTTGCATCTCCCATTTCACCCTCAATTTCACTGCGTGGAACGAGCGCAGCCACAGAATCAATTACAATTATATCAAGAGCATTACTTCTCACTAAAGTATCGGCAATCTCTAATGCCTGTTCACCGTAATCGGGCTGCGAGATAAGTAAGTTGGCTGTATCAACTCCAAGTTTTTTTGCATAGTTAACATCAAGTGCATGCTCCGCATCAATGAATGCTGCCAGCCCGCCCATTTTCTGAGCCTCGGCAATAATATGTAAACATAAAGTTGTCTTTCCGCTAGATTCGGGTCCGAACACTTCAATTATTCTGCCTCTGGGAATTCCACCTATTCCAAGAGCAATATCTAGTGATAATGCGCCTGTTGGGATAGCTTCGATGTCGTTAACAATTCCATCGCCTAACTTCATAATTGCACCTTTGCCGTAAGTTTTTTCTATTCCGGCAATTGCGTCATCAATAATCTTTAATTTTTGTTCTCTTTCGGATGCCATTATTTCTCCAGTTATTTAAGTTTATAATTTTTTAATTCAAAATATTTAGAGCCAGAAGGATGTAATTCACTTTTAAAGAGCGAGATAGAATTAGCTGTAAAAAATATCGGTTCAAATGTAAAATTTTTGAAGTTGTTTACAAAGCTAATCCCCGGATCATTTTTTATCCTCATTAAAGTCAAATGAGATTTAAATTTTTTGTCTTCAACCGGAATTGAGAATTTTTTTAGTCTGATATTGATCTCATCAACAAGTTTAAGTAAAGATTCGTCTGTTTTTAACCCAGCCCAAAGGATTGATGGCTTTTTATTTCTAAAGAAAAAATCGAACTTATAAATACTACAGTTAATTACACTGTAACTCTCAATAAAATCTAATTCATCAATAATTTTATTTAATAACTCTTCACTTACTTCCCCGATAAATTTAAGAGTGAGATGTAATTTTTCCTTTTGCTCCCATCTTAAATTTTTACTGCCCTGAACTGAATTACGGATGACAATTAGTTTCTCTTTAACTTCATCCGGAATATTTAAAGCAATAAATAACCTAATCATCCAACGGAATCCCTAAAATATTTCTCCTTAACATTTCCAGAGCAGCTTGCGTGGCTCTTTGTTTATTCAATATTCTGTCTTCGCCAAATTGATAGCGTTTTGCCGTGCAAACTTTATCATCACAATAACCTATGTAAACAGTACCAACAGGTTTATTTGCAGAAGCCCCACCAGGACCCATAATTCCTGTTAACGCAATACCTATTTCTGCACCGCTTATAGCTTTGATTCCCTCTGCCATTTGCATTGCAACTTCCTGAGAAACTGCCCCCTTCTCTAGAATCAAGTCTTCATTGACTTTAAGAAGTTCAACTTTTGCAGCGTTACTATATGTTACAACACCTCGCTCAAAATAGTCACTGCTTCCTGCGATGTTAGTTATTCTGTCACTCAGTCCTCCGCCGGTACAAGATTCTGCAGTAGCAACTCTTAAACCACGCTCTTTTAATAATCTACCTACAACCTGCTCTAATAATTCATCATCACGCCCATAAATATATCTGCCAACTTTACTTCTGATCTTTTGTTCAATTTCCATCAATTTGTTTTTAGCTGTTTCTTCATCTTCAGATTTTACCGTGATTCTTAACCTTACTCCGTATTGATTAGGCAGGAATGCTAATTCTGCTCCTTCAAGTAATTCATTCAAATCGCCAAGCCTCTCTGCCAGTGTTGATTCCGGAATACCAGTTGTTTGAAGAGTAGATTTTTTGATAAATTCTTGAGGTGCGCCAAGTTTTTCAAGAAGTTTTGGGATGATATAATTATCCATCATACCCTTCATTTCGTACGGAACGCCGGGCATTACGATAAATATTTTTTTACTTTTTTCGATCCAATAACCCGGGGCAGTTCCGTTGTGATTTCGTATTACCTCACAGATTTTAGGCACCATTGCCTGATCCTCGTGGACTTTGCTAATAGCCCTGCCTCTTTTATTCATCATCGTTTTTATATCTTCCATAACTTCGCTGTTAAACACCAGTTCCGTTTTGAAATATTGTACAACTGCATTTCTTGTTACATCGTCGTGAGTTGGACCTAATCCACCTGTAATCATAATCAAATCTGCTTTACCTGATGCATAATCAATTTCATCAATTATAAATTTCAGATTATCACCTATTACACTTGACTTAACAATTGAAATGTTGATATCAGAGATCATCTTTCCGATATAAGCGACATTGGTATTAATTGTTTGACCGATCAGTAACTCATCCCCGATTGAGATTAAGTAAGCTTTCATTTTAATAAACTCCAAAAAGTAAAACTATTAAATGAACGATTATTAATGTATAAGCTGCTGAAATAACATCATCCAGCATTATTCCCCATCCGGCTGATAATTTTTCTGAATTCCTGGCAGGAAATGGTTTGATTATATCCAGTATTCTCCAGATAAAAAAAGAAGTTAGTGAAATTAAAATAGTCTTAGGTAATGCAATAAGAGCAATCCAGGTTCCGACAATTTCATCTACCGTGCATTCTGCAGGATCATTACCATAAACTTTTTCAAACTTGGTGGATACAAAAACACCGTAAAGAAAAAGGATTAGTATTGCTGGCAAGATGATCCATAATTTTTCAAAGCCCGGTATATAATAAATAATAAGAGCAGCAAGACTTCCAAATGTTCCTGAAGCAAATGGAATAAATCCTGTATAAATCCCTGAACCAACTATTTTTTCAAACGAGTTTATTTGTGTCATTCAGAAGTTTACTGATTAAATGTTTGTTATCTGATAGATAAGTTATCCCTGAGTGAACAGTAATGATAGTTATTGTAAGCATTACAAAATAAATCAGATCAGAGTTAGATAAATAAGAAAAAATGATTTCTCTTCCTGAATAAATTTCTTTAGTATTTAATCCCACATAAAGTAATAACAAATAGTACAAGAAAATCATCTGTAGCATCGTCTTCCACTTGGCGTAGTAACTGGTGATAAAATTATATCCTCTGCTTTCAGCAAACACACGAAGGAGAGTAATCAGTAAATCTCTGACGATAATCAGCAAAACCATCCATAAAGGTATTAAATCCACAAAAACAAATCCGATGAAAGCAGCAGAAGTAAGAATTTTATCGGCAAGAGGATCCCAAAATTTTCCCCACTCAGTAATGTAGTTAAACTTACGTGCCAGCCACCCATCGTACCAATCTGTTAAGGCAGCGATAAAAAATATTCCTAAAGAAATCTGAATGAATGTAGGATCTGATGAAAGGAAAAAATACAGAAATACCGGTGTTAAGATTATTCTGAGAATTGTAAGTTGATTTGGTAGTACCATTTTTTAACTCTTAATTTTCTCAGAAAAATTCTTTAAGAAAGTATACTCATAAATTCCTGTGCTGTGCCCGTCATTCCATGTAATTTGGATTGCATATTTACCCACCTGTGCAATAGATTTTACCGTAATCTGATTTTCCGTAAAAATTGGAATGTACATCTTACTCTGCTTTTCTCTTTCAGCTAAACAGGTTGCACAAGGACAATTTTTTCTTAATAAGTTCAGACTGATTTTATCTTCGCTATCATCATCCCACTTGATAATTAAATCTTTCTTCTCAACTACCTGAATTTTTACCGGTCGCATTTATGCAATTCTTTCCCCGGTAAGTTTTTCAAGAGCTTCAAGATATTTTTCACTGGTCTTTTCGATTATATCTTCCGGCAGAGGAGGTGGCGGCGGCTGTTTGTTAAATTTAATTGAAACCAGGTAATCTCGCACAAATTGTTTATCAAAACTTTCCTGCGATTTTCCCTTTTCATATTTATCTAAAGGCCAAAATCTTGATGAATCAGGAGTTAATAATTCATCAACAAGAATTATTTCATCACCAACTTTTCCAAATTCCATTTTAGTATCTGCTATTATTATCCCTTTATTCAAAGCATATTCAACAGCACTTTTATAAATCTCAATCGTTTTTTGTTTGATTATATCTATCGTTTTCTCACCGGCAATTTCTTTTGCCTGTGCCTCAGAAATATTTTCATCGTGCAATCCTATTTCAGCTTTTGTGGCAGGAGTAAAAAGCGGTTCCGGGAATTTTTCAGATTCCACTAATCCAACAGGAAGTTTAATACCACAGACTTCACCTGTTTTTTTATAATCACTCCAACCGGACCCTGTGATATATCCTCTAACTACACTTTCTATCGGAATTACATCTGCCTTCTGCACCAGCATACTTCTTCCTTCAAGATCTTCTGCATATTCCATGCACTCTTTAGGAAATTTATTTACATCAGTTGTGATAAGATGATTTTTTATAATGTTTTTTGAATAATTAAACCAGAACTCAGAAATTTTTGTAAGCACTTTCCCTTTGTAAGGAATGCCCTGCGCCATAATAACATCAAAAGCAGAGAGACGATCTGTTGAGATTATGAGATAATACTCACCAAGATCATAAATATCCCGTACTTTACCTCTTTTGAAAAAATTTAATTTAGGAAAATTAGTCTGAAGGATAACTTTTTCTTTCATGATAAGCCTTTTTTAATATGTTCAAATATATGCAGGCTTGCAGCGGAATTCAACAAAGGGAAAGCATTAAAAATAAGGTCAGTTCCATCACATTATTGGCTTGTATTGGATGAATTCATCAGTAAAACTTTAATTGAAGGCATAAATCAACAGGCGACTCAGATTTCAATGAACATAGCCGCAAGCTTCAGCTTGCGTTGATAGATAAATTCCGCAGACATAAAGTCTGCGGCTACCAGTTACCGAGCAATCTTTAGTGTATAATAAAACTGAATAAAAACTATTTTATTTAAATTTTTTAACAAGCTTTTTAGAAAACAATCTCTACTTCATTAAATTATTTGCAAGCCCAACATAGTAGAGTTTATCTTTTCTATTTAAAGCATAAACTCCCCATTTCCCTTTTATCATATTCCGTATTATGCCTGGATAATCTTCTAACACTTTCCAGGAAATATTTTCTAAATGCTGTAAAATTAATTTTTGTTGGTTTTTCATATTATTTTCTTGCTCCAACTAATTTGTTCTTATTTATTTAGACGTCTAAATGAACGTCTAAAAGCGTCTAAAAGTGTCTAATTCAATTTCCAATCCGAACCATCAAGATGAATTTTGCCTGTAAGTCTTAATGATTGTAATAAATTCTTTACTTTATCCTTTTTTTGTTGATGTGTTAGAACATCAGAAAGTTTATCAATTAAAAGATCTTCAAAATCTTTCCTTTTTCCTTTTGTAAATTTTTCGAGATAAGAAATGATCATTTTTCTATAATGCTCATCATCAAAAGCTTTGTGCTTTATATATGTAACTTTTTCTTCCGGTGTCGATGCAAGAGAAGAAGAAATAAAATAGTTCGGTTTACGACCTTCAATTAGACCATCTCTTTTTAATCTTAGTAAAGAATCTTCTGTAACAGGATACTTTTTTTGAAGTCTATCTAATAAAATTATTTTATCTAAACTGATGTCTGTCCTTTGCATAAGTAACTTTGAATAATTTTCATCAATTACGTGTCCATAAACTGTCAATTCAACTTTTTCTGGATTGGCTAAGTCGTAATCGGGCAGCGGGAAAAATCTTCTACGCTGCTCCAAATACATTGTATAAATGCCGTAACCTAAAGTGTCTATCATGTTTAGATTTACCATTGCCTGAGCAAGCCAGGGATTTCGATATTTAGTTGGGGTTCTATCACCACTCGTATAATCTTCAGGTCTTCCTTCAAAAAAATTACCTCCATTTGTAAAAATAAGTCGATCAACCTTTTCAGTTACAATTATTCTCTGATTTAATGAATAGTCTTGATGAGCGATACAATTATGAAGTGCTTCTAAAATTACTCTGGTTTCATATTTATTAACTTCAGTTGATAACAACTCATTATCGGGGAAAAATTTGTATTTAATATTTCTAATTCTCTTTAATACTTTGGTTGTGGAAATTAAAAATGGAATCTCAAAATGTTGATATGCTTTTTCTTCTGATTCCAGTTTCCATGTTATTTGGGTAAGAGCAGGTAGTAAATAATGAGAACTTTCTGGTTTACCCAGAAGCAATAACGCAGTTCTTGTAATTTTACTATCAATTGTTAGTTTAGCCTTATTCAAAAACGTTATATCATCCCACGAATTTATTTCTCGTTCTAAAGCGGAATTTTTATGCTTCTCTAAAAATTTTTGTCTTGCTAAATTTAATGCATCATTATCAAGATCTTCAATCGTAGCGTTTTCAATTATTTTTGAAGACCAATCTTCCCCAGAATTATAGATGTGTTTTAGTAATTGAGTATGATTTCTTAAATCGGTTTTATTACTGCCAATTCGTATATAGGGAATATTCTTAAAGTTTGTGGGCTCTCCTACAGCGGCAGGTATTCTTATTATTACGAAATGTTTTTTATCATGGTCAAATTCAAATGCTTCAAAATTTATTTTTGGTCTTAACAGATTTTTAAGCCAAAGTTCTAAGTTTTGATTGCCTTGTTTAGCCTTAGAAAAATAAAAATTTGTTCCATTCCATTTTTGTGTTTCATTTTCAATTCCCCAAACAAGGTAGCCATAGGCTTTCCCGGCTATTGTTGCGCTATTTGACAAAGCTGAGATATATTGACCAATTTCATCATTGGATATACTTCCTTTATTCTTCTTAAATTCAAGCCAGGTCAACTCTTCCGAATTAGGAGTAAGTTCCTGTAATAGTATAATAAGTTCTTGGTCTTTCATTCTATAATTATTTTTTATTTATCACATTCACTACCGCCCCAACTAACCTCGCTGCCGTTGCTTCTTTCTTGGTGAGTTCTTTATTAGCTGTTTTTACTTTGTGGTAGTAATCTGTTATAAGTTTGAATTTTTTATATGTCATAATTATTTGAGAAAAATTTTTACCACCGATTTGGCAAGTAATTCTTTGATCAGGAATTACTCTAAGCCTTACTTTCTTCGAATAATATTACAAACACACTGATTTAAAAATAGATAATAGATGAGATTAAGTCTAATTTTTTTAATCGTAAAATCAGAAGTCATTCCCATTTTTAAGGAAGGCACTAACCACTTCGTGACTCCGGATTCTATGAATGTATCCGCAAGCTTCAGCTTACGTTGATAGTTAAATTCCGCAGACATAAAGTCTGCGGCTACCAGTTTGGGTTAATACTATAGTTTTTTATAGCCCATGAAATTTTATAAACTTAAATTAAAAACCCGCTTCGGTTAGCGGGTTAATGGGTTGTGGGCAGGGACGGAATTGAACCGCCGACACAAGGATTTTCAGTCCTTTGCTCTACCGACTGAGCTACCTGCCCTTCAAAATTTGGTGCGTAAAAATATGGATTTTCTTAGAAATCGCAAAAAAACAATTAAATAATTATTCAACTGTAACGCTTTTAGCCAGGTTTCTTGGTTGATCTACGTTCAATCCTTTCTTTACGGCAATGTGATAAGCCAGTAATTGCAATGGAATTACTGTCAGTATCGGCATTAACATTCTGATTGTCTGAGGAATTTTTACTACGTGATCTACTAATTTGTCTATCTCATTATCATCTTCATTTGCAATTGCAATTATTCTTCCGCCTCGTGCTTTAACTTCCTGAATATTACTTATAATTTTTTCATACGTGGAATCTTTTGGAGCTATAAATACCACAGGCATATTTTCATCGATTAATGCAATCGGTCCGTGTTTCATCTCTGCAGCAGGATAACCTTCTGCATGTATGTAAGATATTTCTTTTAATTTAAGAGCGCCTTCTAATGCAACCGGGAAATTATATCCTCTTCCTAAATACAAAAAGTTTGATGCATCTTTAAATTCTTCAGCAATATTCTCGATTTCATAATTCAATTTTAATATTTTTTCAATTTTATCCGGTATTGATTTTAATTCCTGAGCAATCGCTTGTCCATCAACGCGACTCATATTTTTACGTCTTGCAATCAGAAGCGTGATTAGCGCTAATACAGCCAGCTGAGAAGTAAATGCTTTTGTTGAAGCCACTCCTATTTCCGGTCCGGCGTGTGTGTAAACTCCTGCATTGGTCTCTCGCGCAATTGAACTTCCTACAACGTTACAAATACCTAAGACTAATGCTCCTTTCATTTTGGCTTCTTTAAGTGCGGCAAGAGTATCTGCAGTTTCGCCACTTTGAGAAATAAAAAATATTGCATCATCTTTTTCAATAATTGGATTTCTGTATCTGAATTCTGAAGCATATTCAACTTCTGTTGGAATTCTGCAGAACTGCTCAAACATATATTCACCTACAAGACCCGCATGCCAGGATGTTCCGCAGGCTGTAATAACAATTCTTTTAGCATTCACAAGCTGATCAATAACATCTGTTAAGCCGCCTAATACAGTTGTTCCCTGTTCCTCCAAAATTCTGCCACGCAAAGAGTTTCTTACAGTTTCAGGCTGTTCCATAATTTCTTTGAGCATAAAATGAGGAAACCCCCCTCTGTCAATCTCATCCAGCGTCATTGTTATTTCGTGAATTTCTTTTTCAATGTCTTTATCATAAATAGTCTTTGCCTGGAAGGAATCTTGTTTGATTACTGCTACTTCACCATCTTCAAGATAAATCACCTGTTTTGTATGTGCGAGGATAGCAGAAACATCTGAAGCGATAAAATTTTCATTTTCTCCTATTCCAACAACAAGAGGAGATCCTTTTCTTGCTGCAACTATTTTATCCGGTTCATTGCTGTAAACAATTGCCAATCCATAAGTGCCTTCAACTTCATTTAATGCAAGCTGAACAGCACGTGTTAAATCATAACCACGTTTAATGAAATTATCTATTAAGTGTACAATAACTTCGGAATCTGTTTCACTGCTGAATTTATATCCAATCTTCAGCAAACCTTTTTTTAGCACCTGATAATTTTCGATTATGCCGTTGTGAATAAGAAAGAGAGTTCCATCGGTGTTTGTATGAGGGTGTGCATTTTGTTCATTCGGAATTCCGTGTGTTGCCCATCGTGTGTGCCCAATCCCAATTTTGGATTGAAGGTCAAGCTGTTCAACTTTTTCTTCGAGTAATGATACTTTTCCTTTCTGCTTCACAACAATTGAACGGTTCTTATCTAAAATTCCAATGCCTGCAGAATCATATCCACGGTACTCAAGTCGTTTTAATCCGTTTATCAGAATAGGGACGCAGTTCTTTTCACCAATATATCCTACAATGCCACACATTAAGTTTCTCCAATTTTTTTAATGCTTAGTTACGAATAGAAAGATCAGTAAAAACAATTACTTTGCCAAAAAATAATGTTAATCAAATTAAAAAATGCCGGATTATTTAACTTTGGCCAGTTTCTGAGTTATCGTTCTTACTTCGTTGTTCTGTTTTGAGATAATTTTGTAGAAGTATAATCCGTTTGCAATCTCATCGCCATCCTGATCTCTTCCATCCCAGTATATTTTATTAAAACCAATTCTAAGTTCGGATTGAGGGATATCGAATTCTTTTATCAATCTTCCGGCGATAGTAAAAATTTTAATCTTAAACTCTTCCGGTGGTGATACACCTCTTATTTCAAAAGTGAAAAATGTATTATCTGAAAAAGGATTTGGATAATTATATACCGCTCTTAAATCATCACTGCTATAAACTTCAAAGTTTATGTTATATGAAGTTGAGTCAAAGTAATTATTGGATGAATCTCTTGCTGAAACAATTAATGTGTGTAATCCTTCTTCAAAAACAGGTTTCCAGGTAACAGTAGCTTTTGAGTTCGGAAAAGGTTCATAAGTAAATGTTGTAACTTCAGATGGAATTGCAACTACTTCCTGTTCATTTTTAAACAGATGTGTTATACTTATCTGTGCTGGTGTAATTGGTAATGGACTGTTATCTTCAAGTGTAATTACAATCGTAGGTTCAGATGAGATAATATCACGATCAATTATTTCGCGTCCGTCAAAAGTAATGCTGAACGATGGTTTTGATGAATCACGTGCCACATAAAAAGTATTTGTTGCGGAATTATTAAACCCAAACATATCAGATTTGGAATAAGCCGCCGATACTTTTACATTGTTATTAAAAAGAATCCTGTCGGTTTTAATTGTATCTGCAAAAGACAGGGATGAATCTTTCTTTAGGTTGATTATTCTGCTGCTAAACAAATTTTCCGTTGATGAAAAATCTACTGACTTAATGAAGTAATCCAGTTTGATACTATCTGCATCACTATATCCTATATTTTTTATCGAAGAGCCGATGACAACATTAAATCCCTGAAGTAATGTATCGGGATCGAAAGTAATATCATCTTTGGTTATAATTATTTCAGGAGGCGCTTCATAGTCAACAAGAACATTTTTAAGTTTTAATGGTTCTGAAGTTCCAAAACTTGAATCCACGAAATCGAATGTTAATCTGAAAAACCGGTAAATATTATTATTAAACTGTGGTGAAGACTGAGTAAGTAACGGACTAACTATCGTTTCCCAGTTTCGTGTATTTTTATTGAATCCTTGTAAATGGGCAGTAAATTTACCTTGTGAGTTGCTTTCATCAACAAGAAAATCAATAAGATTAATTTTCGTAGCAGGTCCAAAAGGAGTAGTGATGATATTTCCTTTTGCATCTTTATATCTTCCCACAAACTTGAAAATTTTTGGCTGGAAACCTGATCCATAAACTGAAGCGTAAACTAAATCATTAACATAATCATAGGACCAGGCATAAAAAGCCTGATAAGGATTATAACTGAACCACTCTTCTTCATAAAATCCTGTTTCAAGATTAATTCTTCTTAAAAATCCTTCCTGATAATTTTCATAAGGATAAAAATATCCGTCCGCGACAAAGAATCCGCAGAAATTAGGAAAGCTGCGGTCAGTTGGAACAAGATCTCTAACCAAATTCCAGTTATTAAGTGGATCCAGAATTCTGACTGTATATTTATTTTCTCCATCTGATGTTATGTAAGCAACATTGTAAACATATCTTCCATCTGAGTTAAGATAAAAAGCTCCATCGTGTACTCTGGTATCAACTGAATTCAGTAAACCTGATGGAATGTGAACACTTGCGGTGTCCCCTGTTGTTGGATCAACTTTAAGTAATCTGTAAGCTTTGCCGGTTGCTACGTAAATAAAATTATCATAATAAAAAATTGAATGCCAGACAGGAACAGAAAGATTTGGTACTGATCCATAAACTAAACCTTTTTGAGTTCCGTTAAAACCTGTTCCAACTTTATAAATTTTACTCGGACCACCATAATAAGCCATATGAGCAATGTAGATAAAAGTTCCATCTGTTGTTAAAGCTGTGTAACTATGAATATCCGCTGGTTTTGTAAATGATAAACTTTCAATGAATTTATTATTAGTCGGACGAGGAGGCAAAAATTCTGTGTTAAGTATTAAACTTTTTTCTGCTGAAGAATACAGGATGTTTGAAGTATGAAAAAGATTTAAATGATTATCAGAAATCACTTTACCGTTTACACTGCTGTTAGGATCTATCGTGATTGCAAAAATATCACTCCATGAACTTGAATCTGATTCTGTTAAAATTCTGGTTCTCCAAAAATATTTGCCGGGATTTAAACCAGGCGATTGCCAGCTAAGTAAAGCTCGTTCAGGAATAATATCTGATGATTTTATGATTGGGTTAGTAAAACTTAATGAGGTATCAATCTGAATTAAATATTTTAATTCTTTTAATGCGTAATATCCATTATCTGCAAAAAGAAAATGTACTGATGGTCCTGTAACAACATCGCCATTTAATGGTTTGATAATATTTGGAGTTCCTAAATCATACACAGGTACTGAGATAGTTGTTGCATTATCACTGAGATCAATTTCATCTATTCTACCATTAGAATTAAGATTAAAAGTCAAATTATATAATCCACCTTTATCAGGTATCCAGTTAAATACTACTGTTGCCTTTTCACCGAAGCTGGTTAATTTCTTATCTGGCAGGTAGTAAGATGTATCATCGGAGCTAACAAAAACCTGTACAAGCAATGTGTCGTTTGGAAAAACAATTCCTAGATTATTGATAGTTGCTGAAATTCTAACGGAATCATTGATTACAGGATTCGAAGGAGAGAGAGAAATATCATCCTGCTTAATTGAAAAATCAGGTTTGTCAGGAATAGCTAATTTTAAAAGAGGATCGCCCAGTAAAGTAAGCAATGAAACCTGATCTGTATAAAAACCGCCTTCAGGTAAAAGCCCTTTTGCACTTTGAATTGCTTTTCCGACAATATTATTTCTTGAATTAAAAACTTGTCCGAATAAAATTTCATTAAAATATTTTCCGACAGTCCAATATGTTAAACCCGAGCTACCGAAAAATCCGATACTTCCTTTATTTGGAACTTTATTGAATTGTTCACCAAACACATCCTGATTATCAAAGTGAGCTGTATAACAAGTAACACTACTGATAAATGGAAGTTTGCCGCCATTACTTAGTTGATAAATATCATCATTGTTAAACACTAAATCCCACTGATAACCTCCGCCGTGTCCATAATAATTTGCAAACACCGCACCCTCGTTAAACCCTTCACGAATATCGGGTCCCTCACCTTTAAACTGTGCTTGTTCCGGATACAATTCATTCGGATATCTGAATATCTTTCGTGAAGTAATACCATTTGGAACAAGATAGTTCCTATCGAGAACTAAATTTGCTTCATTAAATCCCAGCAATTGTTCATCAAACTGATCTGCACCGGATGAAATGAGAAGAAGGTTTTGTTTCCACTTTTTATCACTATCCGCCGGATAATTCATCAGTTTATCAATAAGTATGTTTGCTTCCGCAAGAGTTTCACAGGATAATCTTCCAATGGCTAAATCTGGTTTGTAATCAGTTCCTGCAACTGTTACAAAATTGTTATCGCTTGCTGATTGTCCGTAAACTCTTGCGTGATGCGGAATAGATGGTATAAAATTGGGTCGGCTGATTGATAAAGGTAAGTTACGATAGTTGTAACTCATATCACCAAGAAGCACAACATACGCAGGAGCGGGAGATTGCCAGTTTTCAAAAGCGTATTTAATAAACTGCTTTATTGCAAAAGGATCAACTAAACCCGATGAAAACTCATCATAAATTTCAAAAACATTTACTATTTCAACTCTTGGATTTGTAACTAACGGATCGGGAAAATCTGAAAGTCTGAACTGTTTTAATCTTTCCGCAGCCTGATAAAAATCCGGATGATAAATGATTATGTAATCTGCACCTTTATTAACATTGTGTAAATCATCATTTATATCTGCCTTTATTGAATCCGGTAATTGTGAATATTCTTCTGCTACACAATAATATTTTTGCTGTGTGGAAATATCATCAACAAATAGTACTTGTTTATAAATATCATTTGCAACTAGTGGATTAGTGATTACCGATGAAGTTCCGGGAATTAAAATTCTCATATTCGCGGGCTGCCAGTTAAAAACACTAAAACGTGTTTTACCAGTTACGCCTGCCGGACTTGAAAAATAAAATGAATTTGATTCTGCTCTTAAGTCTCTCAGGTATTCTATTTCAAACCAGTTTACTCTCACTTCATCATATCGCGAAGAACTTGGTGAGCAAGGATTAACCGGAATATCACCAAAAACATATACTTGCAAATTGTTGCTTTGAAAAATTCCTGTTTGCGAAAAATTTACTGTTGTTTCATAGGTGGCTGCAGTAGGGCCATCGAAAGTAAACTCTCCAACCGGCTGTGAAGTTAAAAAGAATTTAACTCTGTGATCAGGTGTTAGACAGGCTTCTGTGGTCATTCCTTGCAAACTAACTCTAAGTTGTAAACTTGTCGCCGATGTAGAAAGATTTTTGGGCGATGGAAATTGAGTAACGAATGGAGTTAACATAGTTCCGTTTAGCCCTGAAGATTTTCCCCAAAACCAGTAATCTCTTTTATCATCAAGCGCGTGCCCTAGTCGTTCATAAATTACATCTTCTTCGTAATGAATAATATGAGGAGTTGCTGAATATGAATTAGTCCAGGTAGTTGGATAACCATTAAGCAGATTATATCTTTTACCAGATGAATCTGCTTCAAAAGAGAGCCAGTAAACATTTGTTGTGTTGTAAATATTCAAATAAGAATACGGTGAAGGTTTTGGTGGTAAACCAACAAACTCAATATAATCTCCCGGGTCAAAATTATTATTACCATTAGTGTCTCTTATAAAAAGAGGTATTTCAATACCATCATTAAATAATTCTACTTTATTCAACTTCACATTCTGAAGGGATATTCCATTTGATAAAAAGTAATTATATGTTAATCTGTAAATGGCTTCATTCTTCAGAAAAATTTTGTAGTAGGTTTTATTTGGATTAAACCAAAACTGTTGAGAATCTTTTTTAAGTTGAGACTGAATTTTTCCTGTAAATGTTTTGGATTCTTTTGGATTCAGTAAATTCTTTCCAATAAAATCATCAGTCTGTGCATCAACAACACTTGTAATAAAAGGTAAACTCGTTCTCCCGGAGTTAAAATCAATTTTTACGGTGATTTGTCTGTTTCTTATCAACAAGCGTTCTGTGGGATTAAACTGAAAAGGTGCAACTATCAATGTTGCTGTATTAATATACCGATAAACAGCCGTTGAGTTCATCCAGGCAACTTCAATTGGATAAGGTGAATTAGAGCCATAAATGGATTCATCAAAATTCAGTTCATTAAATGGCTGATCAGCAGAATCAGGAGTTGGAATAACAAACTTATCTCTTAAATATTCCCGGTCGATATTCAGAATCGTAACAGTGGGTTTACTTTCAAAAGGTACTCCTAATTCATAAAATCTTGTTGGAAGAAATGGTTTTTCTGGTTCCTGTAATGGAAACTTACTATCAGAAACAAATGTGAACTTATTACCATCAATTACGGTATCTCTTATAAAAAAGCCGGAATTGAAATTGAATTCTAAAATTATATGGGATTCATTAGACTCAATAATCTTATACTCTTGTGATAAAATAAGATGGGCAGGGAAAAATGTTAAGACGATTATATAAAAAATGATTTTCAAATTTGGCATATATGATGAGCCTAATTTCGGCAATAATTGCTTGTGAAGTTAATTTTAAAGCATTTACTAAACAAGGGTAAAAAATTATTAACCAATTAATGAACTAAGTAGTAGAAATTTTTCAGATGTTCCCCTCATTGGTAAGAATAACAACAAAAGTTTTGATAAAAATTTTAAGATCACTCCAGAAAGTTTCTTTAGTGTAATAATCAATTTCCATTTTAGTTCTTTCATCCGGAGTAAGCATCTGCCTTCCGCTTACCTGAGAAATTCCTGTAATGCCCGGTTTGAATTCAAAAACTTTTTTCTGGTAGTCATTGTATTTTGATGTAATACTGATAATTTCCGGTCTTGGACCAATAATACTCATTTCACCCTTCAGCACGTTTATCACTTGTGGAATTTCATCAATACTGGTTCTTCTAAGTATTTTTCCAACTCGGGTAATTCTTGGATCATTTGGTTGTGTAAGTTCAGGTCCAACGGCAAGCGCATTATCAACCATTCCTCTGAATTTAATCATCTTAAATGGTTTGCCGTTAAGTCCGGTTCTTTCATGCAAAAAGAACACAGGACCTTTTGAATCAAGTTTAACAGCAATCATTGAAATCAGAAGAATGGGAGAAAATAAAATTAAGGTAAGAATACTGATAAGGATATCGGTAAATCTTTTTATAAAACTTCCCTGTTTGCCCATAAAAGAAGAGCTATCGTCTGAACTTATTTAAAGTGTCAACCAATACAGAGATAACTTTTTCAACACTTTTATCCGTCATACCCGGATAAATTGGAAGAGACATTAATCGAGGAAAAGCTGCGGATGCAACGGGATAATTTTTATCGTCAAGTTTAAATGTTTCACTGTAAAATAAATGTTGATGCACCGGCATAAAATGAACGCCTACTCCAACATCATTTTTCTTCATTTCATCTATAACCTGAGCACGATTTTTTGTAAGCATTTCAAGATTTAATCTTATTGGATATAAGTGCCAGGATGATTCTCTATCCTCTTTTATGGTGTGGAGAGTAATCATTTCGTTGTCTTTCAGAGCTTCTGTATATCTCTGTGCAATTTTCTTTCTTGCATTCCACATATCATCTACTTTCTTAAGCTGTGGAATTCCAAGTGAAGCCTGAAGATCAGTAAAATTATACTTGTACCCCGGAGCTACAACTTCATAATACCAGGAACCAGATTCGCTGTATCTTTTCCAGGCATTTCTGTTTATTCCGTGCATACGCATAATGGCGGCTCGTTCAGCAATTTCATCATTGTTAGTACAAATCATTCCGCCTTCGCCGGTTGAAAGTGTTTTTGTAGCGTAAAAGCTGAAACAAGTTACATCTGATATTGTACCGATTTTTTTCCCTTTATATGTAGCCGGTAAAGAGTGCGCTGCATCTTCGAGCACTTTTAAATTATATTTTTTAGCCAGCTCATTTATTTCATCAAGGTCGCAGGGCTGCCCACCGTAATGGACAGGTATGATTGCTTTTGTTTTGGGAGTAATTGCTTTTTCAATTTCTAAAAGTGATATATTGAGTGTACTTTCATCAACATCAACTATTACCGGTTTAGCTCCAAAGTAACAAACAATTTCAGCAGTAGCCGGAAAGGTCATGGTAGGAACGATTACTTCATCCCCCTGCTTAATTCCAAACGCTTCAAGAGTAAGATGACCGGCAGCAGTCCACGAGCTTACTGCAACAGATTTTTTGCAGCCGATATATGATGTAAATCCTTCTTCAAACTTGATGGTTTTAGGACCCATACTGAGCCAGCCGGATCGTAAAGTATCCACCATCTCGTTGATTTCATCATCTGAGATAAATGGTTTGTGAAAAAGCAGAAAATCTTTATTCATAATTTGAATTTTATTGCAAAAAATAAGAATAATGAATACACTTTTGCAAATAAACTAATGCTTATTTTCTTATCCAAATCAAAACATGCGTTCTAAAAAAATATAAAGAATTTAATATATGATAGAAATTTGGATGAATTTTAGTAACTGCTCTTGCAACTGGGGGTGCCAGAGTTAATCTTTTTATGTAAAAACTTTTCTGATTAAAAATCTCCTTTACCTCTTTTGGTTTGATTCCTTTAACATCCGGATTGGCGGGATTATTAAAAGTAAAATCATACCATAGTATTCCTCCGCCGGGTTTAACCCAATTCCACATTTTATCAGCAAGTTTCTTTTTAAAGTCATTATCTAATATTGAACTAAAAACCATTGACTGAAAAACAATATCAAAACTGTTATCGCTAAAATTAAGATCAAGTGCATTTCCCGCAAAAATCTTTACTTCTGAAGGTAATATCTTTTTAGCATATTCAAGTCTTTCTTCTATCAAATCATTAGCATAAATGTTGGCGGGATTAAATCCTAACTTAAGAAAGTTTAAAAGATTTGTACCTGCTCCACAACCGATTTCCAGAATCTTTTTATTCTCAAGCGGAAGCAATTTATTTTCTTTGAATAACTTAATTACTGCTCGTTCCTTCTCTTGTTCTATAAGGTAGGTCGCAGGATTAAAAATAGAATATCTCTCTGCGGGAATATTTTTTCTTCGCTCGTATCTTTCTCTTATTTGAGTTAACTCATCCATTTTAATTACTGATTTTAATTTTCTCTTTAATTTTTTTGATCAGACTGACTGCAAATCCACTAGCGTAAGAAAGATGCAGTATAAAAATCACAACTGGCAGCCAAAAAACATAAAATCTTTTTTCCTTGACAAAGATAATGAACATGTAAACGAGCAAAGCTGCTAAATAGATTAGCGGAATTATTATTCCGATTACAGGAGACTTTAAAGCAACAGTAATAATTATCAATAGAGATATGCTAAGAAAAAATAAAAATGGAATTTGCTGCCTGAATGCTATCGGTAATTTATGTTTTGCAAGCAGCTCCACTCTCCAGAATCCGTATTGATAGTACTGTCTGAAAAGAGATTTTAGATTATCTCTTACATAATAAATACTTTTAACTTTTGGAGAGATATAAACTTTATCTCCGCCCAATCTAAGTCTGAAACAGAAATCATCATCCTGATTTCTGACTAATTTTTCATCATAGTAACCAATTTTATCAAACACTTCTTTTTTAAATGCAGGAAAGCAAGCCATCTCAGCATAGCCTTCGTAATCAGGGAATCTGTGTTTTGCGTTTCCAACACCAATGGGGCTGGACATTGCCATAGCAATTGCTTTCCCGAGAGAAGAGTTTCCCTTGCTGATGATAGGTCCGCCGGCACAGGAAACATCCGGATGCTCTTCAAAAATTTTTAGAGTATTTGATACATAATCATTTTCAATTTTAGCGTGTGCACCCAAAATGAAAATAAAATCCCCTTTTGCTTTTTTTAATCCGATATTTAATGCAACGGGAGTAATCTTTTGGGGATTATCAAAAATTATTATTCTTTCATCAAGCGACTGTAATTCACTTAGAATTTCTCTAGTACCATCTTCACTTTGTCCATCAACAATAATAATCTCAAAATTTTTATTTATATCTTTCTGATTAAGAATTGAAGTGATTGTTTCTTTTATAAATTTTTTTTCATTCCTGCAGGGAATAATAAAAGAGATGAGAGTATTTTTTGTCTCTGTTGGGCTTGCAGATGATTTCAAATTAGTAACAGATTATTATTCAAAATTTTTCTCTTAAATATACAACTGAGTTTAAATTGAAGAAAGAAGATAAAGATTGTATAATTTTATTCACTGGTTTTAAGATTCTTTAATGTATGGCTGCTAAAATAAAAGTTTTGTTACTCTCCGATCCTTTTTCTGCTCATACAATTAATTGGGCAAACGGTTTGTATCAAAAAGGATTGGATGTAACAGTTTTTGGGCTCTCTGATTTCGATCGGTCACAATATGATAACGGTATTCAGGTTATAAGCCATAAGATTCCGGAAAGGATTAAGTATCAACCTGATGGCAGCTTTTCAAAAATAATTTACTTATCAGCTTTACCGGGATTAAAAAAACTACTTAAGAAGTTGGAACCGGTAATTTTGCATTCACATTTTGCTACAAGTTATGGACTCTTAGGAGCACTCTCACGTTATAAGCCTTTCCTGCTTTCAGTTTGGGGAACTGATGTTTATAACTTCCCCCAAAAAAATGTTATCAATAGAAGGATTTTGGAGTATAATTTATCACGTGGATATAAATTATTCTCAACAAGCCAGATAATGGCGAATGAAACTAAAAAGTACACAAATAAAAATATTGAAGTCATTCATTTTGGTGTTGATACCGAGAAGTTTAAACCTATCCCAGAAAAATCTTTATTTGACAAAGATGATATTGTCATCGGGTCCATAAAAGCTTTAGAGAATAAATATGGCATTATTGAATTATTGGGTGCCTTTAAAACTCTGAAACAAAAATATCAATCTCTTCCATTGAGGTTATTATTGGTTGGGCGAGGTTCTCTTGAAAATGAAATAAAAAATATTTTAAAGCAGGATAATCTATCTGATTATGTGACCATCACTGGTTTTATTCCACCACGAGATATAGTAAAATATCATAACGAACTTGACATAATGGTTGCTTATTCAACAGATGATAGTGAATCATTTGGTGTTTCAGTAATAGAGTCTTCTGCCTGTGCCAAACCTGTTGTTGTTTCTGATAAAGGTGGATTACCGGAAGTGGTTAAAAATAATAAAACAGGATTTGTTGTTCCTTCAAAAAATCAGGAATTACTTGTACAGTATCTGGAAAAATTAATTTTAAATCCGGATCTGCGAAACAAATTTGGTAAAGCAGGAAGAGAACGAGTGATTAAGTATTTCAGCAAAGAAGAAAGCCTCAATAAAATGATCAGAAATTATGAAGAGGTTTGGGCTCAATTTTATCTTTAGAAAAAGAAGTTTGATATAAATAAACAAGCAAAATAAATACCCACCAAAATGGTAAATCATAACTTATCGTTCCATAACTAAAAATACCTGCCCACTCAAAAAGACCACGGATGAATAATGAAATTCCAGCTGCCTTTAATCCAACAACCAGGTAGTAATTGTAATCTTTTTCTCTGTTCAGATTTTTAATTATGCTGTTGCTTATCTTAATAAATGTAAATGGAATAAATAAAGAAACTATTAATCCGAGCAATCCCAGATCAGTGTAAAGGAAGAGATAAAAATTGTGTGCATGTCCAAACTCAATCTGGTTTATCAATCTTGTAAGAAAAAATTCCTGTGGCGTTCCAAACATATAAGGCAAATAGTTATACATTTCCAGCTTGGTTGCTGCAGGACCAAAGCCTATAATTGGATTTGAAGAAAGGATATTATAAACTGTTTCCAATATATAATCCCTTCCGGTAGATATACGCTCCAATCTGAAATAAAGATTTGCTAAATCCCACAAAGGACTTACGAAAACAACAATTGCAATTACTGCCAGGCTTAAAATAAATTTTTTGAAAACTTTTTTATTCTCATTAAACAGAATAAATCCGACACCAAATAACAAAGAAAAAATTGCAGCACGGGAATTAGTTAATATCAGACCGAGTAAGAAAATTATTACTAATGTGTAAAGTATAAATCTTCTCTCTTTCTTAAAATTCTGATTAAACAAAAATGCAATCGCTATCGATATACAAATAGAAAAAAATCCACCAATTGCGTTGCGATGAATAAATTTTATCCCATCCTCTAATAGAAGATTTTGATTGAGATAAATTATATCAAAATCAGCATTTACTATTTCATATGATATTATAACAAAATAAATCAATGCGCCAGCAAATAAAGCTGATAGAAAGTATTTGATTGAATCTTTATCGGTAAGCAGTGCATAATAAAAATATATAATTAAAAAAAAGATTAAAGTCCTTATTAGCTGTTGTAAACCGAGCGAGAAATAATCTGTAAAAAAAAGTGAAATGATTATTGTGAGTATAATCGCTGAGACCAGATATATTATTTTAAGGGGTAATTTGGGATAGGTTTTCCAATCAGTGCCATATTGTTTGACAAAAGCAAAAAGCAATAATCCAACGGATGAAATCTGAACCAATAATCTTTCAGTCTCACCAAATCCGCTTGTAAAAGATATTAGTCCGACAAAAGTTGTAATTATGATTACTGGTTTGTAGTCTAAATAGAGAAGAAAAATAAAAGCAATAACCGGAATCAGTAAAATTAATTTATCTACCAGAACCACAGATACTGTTGCTGCAATTAAAACTAAAGTGAAAAATATTTTTCTATCAATTGTAAGCATCTGATTTTTATTATTTGATCTTTTTAATTACAACTTCTATTGAGTATTCTCCATCACTGTGTAATAATGGTTCTTTAACTGTGTGTCCTTCACTGCATTCTTTTGCATAAATTAATTCAAAATCTTTCAAAGTACTTTTAAGCAAAGGTATAATTCCAACCGTGTCGGGCGGATCATTTTCATTAAGTAGAAAGAACCTTTGATGAGTGGGATTAAAAACAGAAGGCAATTGTTTTTTCTTCTCATATAAATCTCTATGTGGGATATACAGAATCAGGTATCCACCAGGTTTTAATACTCGCCACCAGTTTTGTAAAGTTATTTCAGCATTATCTACGTGTTCCAATGTATGAGACGAGTAAACATAATCGAATGATTTATCTTCAACACCTTTAAGAAACTGTGCATCACCATGTTCAAAATCCCATCCTTTCGCATCGGGTAAAATTAAATCGCCGCCAAATCCTATATCCAAACCTTTTCCTATGCAATATTTTTCGAAGAATCCTTCTCTTATACGTCTTGCGCGCGCTTTACTGGTTTCAGCGGGAACAATTGGTCTAAATCCCAAACGATATTTTACTGCTAAATACTTTGTCTTAAGCTTTGATGCTAAGGACCATATCGGAGCAGGTGTGATTGATTTAAAAAAACTTCTGAACTTCTGATACATATTACTTTTAATTATTAACTGAATGAATATCTAACTCTTTAATAAAATTTATTACTTCCTGAAAGATAAAATCTTCATCCAACAATACCATACATTCATTGGAAGGACATTCTCTGCCTGCTGATAGAAAACAATACTGATCTGACGCTGGTGAACATTTTAATTTTTTATAAACCTGTTTGTGATATTTTCCGAAAGGTTTTGAGAATTTGGGATTAGTTGGTCCATAAATCGAAAAAGTTGGCTTTCCGTACAAAGCTGCCAGATAGACAGGACCTGAATCGTTCCCAATAAATAATGAAGATTTTAGAATTTCATTTTTTAAATTTTCCAGAGTACCTGTTTCTTTAAATTTAATTTTATTCTCTGCCAGATAATTCAGAACTTCTTTTGATATTGTATTTGTTGGGAAAATTAATTCAACATCATATTTATCAGATAATTTTTCAGCAAGTGATATGAACTTTTTCAATCCCCATTCTTTTGCCTTCCAGCCTGCAAGCGGGTGAATTAATATTTTATCATCTTTGTTAAACGAAATTTTGTATTCAAATTCGTCTTGCTTTATTTCTCTTTTAACTAGTAATGAAGCTACATCACAATATCTGTTTATAAGATGTGGAGTTTTGCGGATATCAGTAAAATCAGAATAAATTTTTTTGAAATATTTTTCATTCATACCATAAATTTTTTTGGCGTGCGAATTAAAAATCAGTGAGGCGGATAATATCGAACCTGTTAAATCGACTATAACTTCAGGATTTAATTCGCGGATAATTTTTCTGGAATAATTATCAGCAATTCTTTCACTGAAGTAAAAATTATTTTTATTAATTGTAATGATTCTGTTAACATTTAATTGCTCTCTGAAAATCTGCTTAACCTCTTCATACACAAGCAGTGAGACGTTATCTGAAGAGTAAAATTTAATTAGCGATTTTATTGCCGGCAGTGTGAATATAGAATCACCGATTTTGTGAAGCGAAATTATCAGCACATCGCTTTGATTAAATTTGTTTTTTCTGGATAGTAATCTGATCAGAACAAAGAAGGTACTTGCCACAATAAATAGTGTGGAATCCAGTGCTCTGTTTTTTCTTATCACCTGAAATAATTTCATTTCTAAAAATATTTTATTCAGTATAAGCTGATTTATTCAGATAGCTTACAAGAAAATTTTTTGCCATAATATAATCATCACTTTTGATCATCATTGAATTTAAAATAAAAGCGGCGATGAAAAATAAAATCCTCATCCAAACTTCAGCTCCGCTTGATATTGAAACTAAATCAAAGAATAGATTTACTATCAATAAAGCAACCACTGCATTCAGTAAATTCATCACTATTTGTTTGAAAACATAAATATTAAATCTTTGATTCAGATATCTGCTTGTAAAAAAATATCCGCTGATACACAAAAACAAAAACACAATTGAAGTTGATATTGCTAATCCATTTTGAGAATAATTATTAACTAGAAATGCATTCAAGATTACTTTTATTAATAATGCAGATAATGATAAATACAAAACCACTTTATATCTGGAAATGCTGTAAAGTAATTTGATGGCAATAAGATATGTTGAATAAAATACCAAACTAAAAGTGTATAGTTTCAGAACTTCATCAGTCATAATAGTATCTGATGGCGTAAATCTGCCCCGTTCATAAAATAATCTTATTAGATCTGAACCGAAAAATATTATAATAAAGGAAATGGGAATCATCAAATAAATATTTATGCTGATGCTCTTTTTGAGAGATGAAATTAATTCATTTGTGTCTTCAACTGCACTTTGGGAAAATTTTGGGAAGATTGTTGTTATCAATGCAACAGTAAAAATGGAAACCGGTATTGTATAAATTGTAAGTGCATAATTCAGTGCGGCAATGCCCCCTGCAGGAATTATTTCAAAAAAATATCTGTCAACAATCGGATATGACAGAGAGACAAACTCAATAATTATCAATGAGATTAACAAGTCAGTTTGCTTTAGATTTAGAACTTCAATTGAAGAGTGTTTGCTAATTTTTAATAATGATCTTAATCTAAAGGACAAATAAATTAGCGCCAGCAAATTTCCGGCAATAAAACTCATCGGCAATACATAAACATTATATTCAGAACTAAGAAATATTACCATTAAGATGATTATAATATTCATTATCAGCTGAAGAACTGCAGGTAGAATAAATTTATATTCACTTTGAAGATATGCTGTTAATATCGATACACCAGCGTTAAGTGGGATGGTTATTAAAAAAAACAAAAATAAATTTTTGCTTAAAATAAAAGTTATTTGGTCATCAATTGAAACAAATAATTTAATAACCGGATTTGATAGTATTGCAAGTATAAGAGCAAGTATTAATCCGGAGATAAAAAATAAATAGAATGATCTTCCTGTGAATTTTTGTGCTTCAGTTGATGAAGTTATTTTTATTTTATGATAAGTTGGAACGAAATAATGCTGGGCTATATAAAGAACAGCGGTATTTATTGTAATCGGAATTGCTGCACTTACAAGGAACAAATCAAATTCTTCACTTAGCCCAAAAGAGTTTGCGTATACTATTTCTCTGATAAAACCAAATCCTTTACTCACAATGCTTATCAGAACAAGTGAGAAAGAGGCTCCGGCAATAGAATATGTTATTTTATTTTTCAATATTTATCAGAATTAAAATGATCAGTTGTTTATGAATCTTACATAGATATCACCATCTATGATATCTTTTGATGGGAAAGTTTTTAATAATTCCAAAAAATTTTTACTATCTAACCATTCCTCTAATCCTAATACAAGACTTTCTCCTTTGGAGTAGTTACAAGTAATTTTTCCAATACTGCTCAGGTGATTAATGCACTCAATTGCTCTATCCGTGAATTCAGGAATGGTAAATTCAAACGATAAAAGTTTTACAGGCTTGCTTAATCCTTTTATCACTTCCAGCTCGTAACCTTCAACATCAATTTTACAAAAATCCGGCATACCGTATTTATCAATCAAAGAATCCAGTGTGATAACTTCTACATCAATTGATTTATCCCAATTTAAATTCTTAAATCTGTTTGAATCCTTAACTTTTGATATCCATTCTTCCGAAAGCGAAGATAGTGCGCTGTGTTCGTTCAAAAACATTTTTTTTGTTTCGCAAACAGAGCCAACAGCTTTTCTGATTAAAATTATCTTATCACCAAATTTTTTCTTTAGAAAGTTCTGCTCGTTCTTTTGTGGTTCAATTGCCAGCACTTTTGCCCCAAGCATTAAGAAAGTATCTGTGCGATTGCCATAGCTGGCACCTATGTCAAAACAAAAGTCACCTTTATTAATAAACTGAGAATAAAAGCTCAACAGTCTTTTACGATAATTTTTATGAACCGGATTTTCGAAATATTTATCCTTGAATAGTTTAAGCTGATTGAATATTCCTATTTTTTTTAGGAACGTATTTATCTGATAATTCATCGGTAGGATTTTAATTAAGAAAATTATTGCAGTTGTTAATACAAAACTTATCCTCAGTCATTTTTATTCAACTAGATTTTATTTGCTAACTTTTTCTGCTGAAGTACAACAATGATTAAAGAAACAAACAAGAAGATAAATATACTTCCCGCAATTGTAGAAAATATTACCCGAGGCGAAGCTTTCTGATCAGGTATAACTGCTTCATCAAGAATTTCAACTGTTGGTAAATCACGGTTTTCCTGAATTTTTTCTTTATAGTATTGCTGCTGCAGGAGAAGATAAACTTCATTCTGGATTTTCACTTCGCGCATCAATTCAGATAGCTCTTTACCTAAGGCAGGAACATCTTTAAATGCAAGAAAATAATCCTGATTACCTAATTCAATTTTTGCGTATTGTGCCCGGAGTTGTTCCAATTTTTTCTTTAAAGATAAATATGTCCGATCATTTTCATTTACATTATATTGAAGCAAACCTAACTCAACCTCAGTTTTGGCAATCTCGGTTTTTATCTGGGCAGCAGTTTCAATAGCTGATTTAATTTGATCAGGCAGCGAAATAGTTTTATTCTTTTTCTGAAATTCCATTAATGCATTTTCAACAGAATCTAATCTTACTTTTGTCTGTATCAGTTGATCCTCAACAAATAATCTGGCTCTCCGTGATCTTGATACTAATTTCTCCCGATTAATTTTATCCAACGCTTCGATAAATGTATTGGAAAGATCGGAAGCCAATTTTTTCTTTTCATCGATATTATCAAAAAGAAATGGAATGAATTTGGTTTTAACATTAACTGAAAGCTTAATCATCCCCTCTTTGTTCAGATCAATTTCTAACTGATCAGATAATTTTTTTGCAGCAAGATAAATGCTTTTCTCATCATAATCTTTTTGCAATTTTAGTTTTTCCAAAACATATATTGCGGCAGATCTGCTTTTTAATATTTCTATATAAAGTTGTGAACTTGCATTAGAAATATTAGCAGTTAAAAAATTTGATAAATCCTTTCCAGCCAACAAACTTCCAAGTCCATCCATTGAAGAACTTCTCTCTGGTGGAAGAACAACAACTTCAGATTTATACGTGTGCGGATAAATGAACAGTAAAATAAAAAATAGAACTACTGTTGAGATGACCGTAATTTTAATTATGGTGTTAATGTTTATTAAAATAGTATTTAAAGTCTTGTGATAATCCATCTTTTACCTTGTAGCAACAATCACCGCAACTGTTGCAGCAATTACTGCTGCTATTTGTCCCAGAACGGAAAGAGAAGTTGTAAAGACATCCCAAAATTTTGGTCCCGGTGGATCTTCCAAAACCCAGATGGTATCACCCGGGTCTAAAACTTCAACATCATCAGCATCAATCCATTCACCGGTGTTTACTTTTATCACACGAACGTCACTTTCAATAGCACGCCAGCTAAATCCACCAGCTATCTGAATGTAATCTTCCACACTGAAAGCAGGATTGTAGATTATATTACCCGGCTTAACAACCTGCCCAATAATGGTAACATAATTTTTCTTTTCGGGAATAATAATTTCATCGCCTCTTCTTAGTACTACATCTTCGGAAGTTTTGTTTTCTAAGAATAATTTTTCAAAATCTACAACTACTTTTCCTCCACGCTGACGAGACTTTGATTTGAGATAATCATACTCATCATCAGTCATGTCAGCTCTTGGAATTAACTTAATTCTTTCAAATTCCGGATCGACTGTAGTATCTCTTTCAACTCTATTTAATGTAGCATCAACTAAAGATGCATCTTCAAGAAATCCACCGGCTTCAGAAATGATCTCAGAAAGTGTAGTCTTATTTTTAATTATTTTATAAAGTCCGGGATATTTTACTTTACCCTGAATTGTAACATATTGTGAAACAAAATACTCAGGTAAAATCCTTACAATAACCTGATCCCAAAACTTTAGCTTTATCTGGTTATTAACTATTTCATCATAAGAATAATATTGGCTGAATTGACTTTTGCCGTCATCAGCAAAACGAATTATTTCTATTGAATCATTTTTAGCATTAAATAACAAACCACCAGCTAATGAAATTAGCTGATCTACTGTTTCATCTTCTTTGTACTCATAAAATGCAGGATACTTAACCTGTCCGTTAATTGTTACAATTTTATCCACACGGTCAATTATTACCACATCGCCTTCACGCAAAAAAGGATTGTTTTTAAAGTCTCCAATTCTTAAAAACGAAAGTAAATCGATTGATTGCTTAAGACCATCTTTAGAATTTATGATAATGTTTCTTATATCTGCAGATTCATTAATGCCTGCAGAAGATTTGATTAAATCAAGAAGTCTTGAGTTTGAAGAAAGTATATGACTTGCTGGTTTTTTAACATCGCCAACCAAAGAGACTTTTATTTTTCTGAATGAACTAATTGAGATGTAATACTCAACATTTCTGAAAGATTTATTTAATCTATCAATAATAACTTTTTTGGATTCAGCAAGAGTTTTATTTCTTAGATCCACTGCGCCAAATTTGGGAATGTATAAGAATCCTTCCGGGTCAATTCTAAGATTAAATTTTACTTCCTGCACTCCGCTAATGACAATTAAAATCTCATCACCGGGTCCAACTTTGTATTCATTCTCATCCAGAATACCTTCGGAAAAAAATATTTCTCCTGAGCGAACAAATGCGGAATCATTAAAAGATCTTTCCGGATAAGTCGGTAATAGCTGTCCGAATGAAGATACAGTGAAAAGGCAAAACAGAAATGTTAAAGTGACTTTTGAATACAAATTGCTTCCGATGCTTATTAACTTATACAAACTTAATAATTCGAATATAATTATAGAAATAACTTAACCAGATTAAATTTTAAGTGAAATCTTCCTTAATGAGATAATCGTAACAAATACTCCGATAATCGGACCGATCAAAAGCAGCATTATTATAAATTCATACTTGTTTGAAACAACACTTTCCAATGGTCCGAGATACCCTCTCAAATAACTGTAAATAAACCAGGCTAAAAATAATGCAATCACTCCGCCAATTAAACCTATAATTGCGCTGTTAAGGATTATAGGCATTTTAATTGTTGATAAAGTTGCGCCTACAAACTTCATAGTTTCAAGCTCAGAATATTTTGAATTCAAAATTAGTCTTACAGTACTGTAAACTAGGTAAAGTGAGACTAACAGTATCAGACCCGTAACCGTAAAAATATAAACTTTAGCCTGATCAATGTATGAAAGAACTTTATGATAAAAATCCTGTCTGAAAACAACTTCATCAGACCAATCATATTTTGAAAGTTCATTAATAATTTTTTTTATGGAATCACGGCTGGAATAATCATCTCTTAATTTAATATTATATGAAGCAGGTAAAGGATTATAATCAAGAATTTTTCTGAAATCTTCTCCTGTCTCTTTAATAAAAAGCTCTGCAGCTTTGTCTTTACTGATAAATTCAAACGATGAGATATAATTCTGATTGGAAAGATCAGCGTTACTTGATTCAATTTGATTTTCCGGCAAGTTTTCTTTGATGAACACACTTATAACAATACTTCGTTTTAATTCTTCCTCAAAGTGATTTGAGAACTTAATTATAAAAACTGAAATTGTTATCAGAATAACAGAAAGTGTAACAGAAATAAGAGAAAGCAAAAAAGAAAATTTGGATCTACCAATAAGTTTAAATGCTTCTTTTATCCAGAAAAATATCATATTAAAAATTAAAAATTAGATTCATCAATCCAGCGATTAATTCGCCATACTTTAGTTTGACTATCTTTAATTAAAGCAAGATTAACTCTTCCATCAACTCTGATTACATCTGTTGGATTAAAAGTGATATTCAGGTTAAAACCTCTTACAATATTTGCATTTATAGAATCTTCAGTAATCAAAACAATATTATTCCATATTAAATCCAGCCGTTGAGCATTCTGAAAAAGTCCATAAGTTGTTCTCATTTCCTCATCTCTTCCCCAGCTTACATCAAATCCCTGATCGTAATCTCTGTAAATAAAAGAAAAATCTTCTGTTAACAATTTACCATAAATTGTTGTATCCTTAAAAGTGTAGGCGTACTGGAAATTCTGGAAAACTCCGCTTACATCTTTTTGATCAGAAACAGGCGGTTTGAAGTCCTCAAAATTTTCATCATACTTTGGCGCAAAAGGATTTGTGCATCCAATTAATGACAAAAGAAAAAAAAGCGATATTAAAACAAAAGCTTTAATAATAACTTCCCTTTAATTCACTCCAGCTTGGGAGAGTTTGACTTTTTGTATCTTTCCAAAAATAGATAACCCATTCAGATCTTGAATCTCGTACCATATTGAATTGAAGATTGCCGCCATAGTTGGAAGAACTCTGGTTGCCGATAGACGGAACATTCAGGAAATAGGCTGCGGTATAAACTAAACTATCACCACTGAGATTAGAATAATTTTCCTGGTTTAATGTTAATGAGACAGGAAACTCAGCGGGTACTTTTGCAAAAACACTGCTTATATACCTTTGCTCTTCATTCAATCCCCATCCCTGAGAGAAAATCTGATACACTGCAGCAGCCTCACTTGAAGCTGAAAAGGAAAATCTTTGCCTGGTAAAAATCGTATCTACAAAACAAGAAATATAATTCTGAATATTCTTATCAGTTAAGGAATTTTTAAGATTTTTGATAACGATTGAAGGCTGTACAGGAGGTTCAAAATTTGATCTTCCCTGATCCGGTGTTTCTGCATCCCGGGTGGAAAATAAATCGCAGGAATAAAAAAGCAACGGCAGCGAAAGAATTAATGTTTTAACAAATGATTTCATTTTTGACAAACAAAAATTACTCTTGGTGAAGTTGAACTATTAAATTCAGTGCCGTCAAAATCTCCAAATGTTTTATAAATATCAAATCCAATTTTTTTGAGTACTTGAGATAAATCATTATGACTATAAATTTTTACAGATTCTTCATATTCATTTGCCTGTTCAGATTTTACAATCGTAATTTTTTTGATCACTCTGTTGTTTAAAATTTTTCTTTCTTGAATAATTTCCCCTGAGCTTATTTTATCACTGGAATATTTTACTAAATTTTTAACTAAAAATTCAGAGTTAAAAAAATCCAGGATAAAGAAACCCTTATCATTTAATAAATCATAAGCCTTTTTCAACACTGCAAAATTCTCTTCATCACTCTCAAAATATCCAAAGCTGGTGAATAAATTAAGTACTAAATCAAATTTATCTTCTGACAAAAAATTTCTTATATCAGAAAGGATGAATTTAACATTCAGATTTTCTTTTGCTGAAATGCTTCTTGCAATCGAGATAAGCTTTTCACTCAAATCAACACCGGTAACTTCAAAACCTTTTCTTGCAAGAATAACAGCGTGCCTGCCCGCTCCACAAGCCATATCAATAATTTTTGAACTACGTGGTAAAGTAATATTCTTTAAAATTAAATCAATGTGTCTTTCAGCGTCTTGTTCATTTCTGTGCTGGTAAACAGTTAAATATTCGTCGGTATTAAACCATTCCTTAAACCATTCCGATTTCATAAATCAATTCTGTTCAATAGTGCACGCCCGATTGTAGCTTCATCAGCAAACTCAAGATCACCGCCAATCGGGATGCCTCTTGCAATGCGAGTTACTTTTACGTTTAATGGTTTGATAAGTCTTGCAAGGTAAAGTGATGTGGTTTCACCTTCTGTATCAGGATTTAATGCAAGAATAATTTCAGAAATATTTTCATTTTCAAATCTGTGCAGTAGTTCTTTTATTTTAAGATCATCAGCGGAAACACCGGATAATGGTGAAAGCACTCCTCCAAGAACGTGGTACAAGCCGTTATATTCATTTGTTTTTTCAATAGCAATTACATCGGATGCTTCCTCAACAACACAAATTTTTGATGAATCACGTTTTGTACTTGTGCAAATATTGCAAAGTTCTTCTTCGGCAAGATTAAAACAACGCTTACAGAAATGTAATTTTATTTTAAGATCGGAAATTGATTTAATGAGTTTATCAACAGTAGCCTGATCATTTTTAAGTAAATGTAAAGCCAGTCTTTGAGCAGTCTTTTTACCTATTCCTGGTAACTTACTAAGTTCTTCTATCGCAATTAAAAGAGGTTCAGCAATTTGCAAATTAAAATCCTGGTATATTTAATCCCGGAGGAATCATTCCTTTGGTTACTTTTGCCATTTCTTCCTCCGCCATTTTATTAGCCGATTGTAATGCTTTGTTGACTGCGGCAACTACTAAATCTTCAAGAATCTCTTTTTCATCCGGATTAATAACCTGAGGATCGATTTCAACAGAAATTAGTTCTTTCATCCCGTTAGCTTTTGCTTTAATCATACCACCTCCCGCTTCTTCCGTAACAGTCATATTTCCAAGCTCATTCTGAACTCTCTGCATCTCAGCCTGCATTTTCTGGACTTGTTTAAGCATTCCCTGCATTCCGCCCTTCATAAATACTCCTAATTATTTGCTTTTTAGTTTTTTTTGAAGCCAAATATAATATAAACGATTGACTTTATGTATTTAATATGCCTAATTTCTGCCCTAAATTTAAGTGCACAAAATAAAGTATTAATTATGATTGAAACCCACAAAAAAACTGATTTACCTTTTGATGAAGGTAATTATCAGGAAACCATTTTTCAGGATAATTTTATAATCAGCCCTGAAAAAAAAGTAAAAGTAAAAGATATTGCTAAAAAAATTTCATCAATTAGTGCTTATTTTTTTGAATACTTAAAAGAATACCAAATCCCCTCTGCTTTCCATTCAAAAGATTCAGAGAATTCCTTAAAATTTTTCAAGAATGATGATTTCAAATTTCGGGTAAAAATTTTAAATAGAGCAGATAAAAGAAACGCTAAAATTTTTAATCTTAAAGAAGGACAGGATTTAGGATTACCGATTATTGAGTTTCATTACGGTTTTGGAAAAGAAAGTGTTGTGTGTGAAAGTCATTTAATATCGTTCAACTTATGTACTTCAGAAGAGTTAAAACTAATGACAAGAATTTGTTCAAAAATAAATGCAGTTCTAAAATCTTTTTTTGAACGAAGAAGTGAAATCCTTGCAGAAGTTTCACTTAATTTTGGAAAGGTTGATGACAAAATTTATTTAACAGGTGATTTTTCACCGGCAAGTTTGAAAATTTTTCCTACGGAAGAATCAATTAAATGGGTAAATCCATATAAACTGACAACTGCAAATGAAATTAAAAAATATACAGATCATCTTTTTAACATTGCGAGCGTAAAATAATGTTGACTAAATACGGCTACAGCACTATGGGTGTTGTTTTTATAGTAGCCTTTATCCTTATCGTAGTAGCAATTCTCTCTTCATCAAATTATATAAGAGTACCTTTTATACTAATTGCATTATTTGTTGTGGGTTTTACATTAAATTTCTTCAGAGATCCCGAGAGAACTGTTCCCAAAAAATCAGACATAGTTGTTTCTCCTGCTGATGGAAGAGTACTTTTTGTTAAAGATGTTTTTGATGATAAGTTCCTCAACAGCAAAGCTAAAATGGTTGCAATATTTATGTCTCCTTTAAATGTTCATGTAAACAGAATACCCATTTCCGGCACAGTTGATTATCTTAAGTATATTAAGGGAGATTACATTGCTGCCTTTGAAGACAAAGCATCAGAAAAAAATGAAAGAACAGAAATAGGAATTACTAATCCTGCCGGTAAAGTGCTTTTTACTCAAATAGCGGGATTTGTTGCAAGAAGAATTGTTTGCGAGTTAAATGTTGGTGATAAAGTAATCATTGGAAATCGGTTCGGTATGATTAAATTTGGAAGTCGTGTTGACGTAATTGTGCCTGAGCAGTGGCAGATTAAAGTTAAAAAAGATGACAACGTTACTGCAGGCGAAACAATTCTTTTTGAATACTAAATAATGAACCGTTTCAGAATAACACCCTCAATAGTGCCAAATCTGTTTACCGCTATGAATATGTTTAGCGGTTTTTTTTCGATCATAAGCGCAAGCCAGGGCAACTATATTTATGCAGGATGGTTAATTGTTATTGCAGCAGTTTTTGATGCTCTTGATGGCTTTATGGCAAGGCTTACAAAATCCAGCAGTGAGCTTGGTGTTGAATTAGATTCTCTTTCGGATGTTATTAGTTTTGGAGCCGCACCTTCTTTTCTTCTTTATAAAACTTATTTTTTTCAGTTTGAAACCATTGGAATAATTCTCAGCTCGCTTCCATTAATTGCAGGAGGATTCAGGCTTGCAAGATTTAATGTTCAGTTAGTTGGATTTGATAAATCTTACTTTACCGGTTTGCCCATCCCCTCCTCTGCTTTAACAATTGTTTTCTTTGTACTTGGATTTTATAATAATGGATTTGAAGGAATTGAGAACCAAATAATAATTCCATTAGTAATCATATTATCTTTTCTGATGGTAAGTAAAGTTAAGTATGATACATTATCGCACTATTCAATTACTAACTTTAGAAAAAATCCATACCTTATTTTAGCTTACTTATTAATTTTTGTCTTACTGGTCTTTTATACAGTCAAAGGATTATTTTTCATTTTTGTTTTCATGATTGTATTTGGTATTTTTCGACAAATTTTTAAGTATTTCTCAACTAAAAAATCTGAGTAAAAAAGTGTTTAAAGCTACAGTTTTAATCAAACGAAGACCTTCAATTCTTGATCCGCAAGGTGTTGCAGTTGAAAAAGGCGCAAATCATCTTGGGATTACAAATATCAAAGGAACAAGAATCGGAAAGCTGATTGAGTTTGATGTTGATGTTAATGACAGAGCTGCCGCCGAAAAAGAAGTAAATGAATATTGTTCCAAACTTCTGGCAAATCCTATTATGGAAGATTTCGAATTTAAACTTTCCGAATGGATCCCTTCGGGAGAAGAAGTAAAATGAGTTTAAAGTTTGGTGTTGTAGTTTTTCCCGGTTCAAATTGCGATCACGATGCTTACTACTCATTAAAAAAAGTTCTTGGGTACGATGTTGAATTTTTATGGCATAAAGAAACTGATTTAAAACAAAGCAGCGTAATTCTTTTACCAGGTGGTTTTTCGTACGGTGACTATCTTAGAACAGGCGCTATTGCTAGATTTTCTCCTATTATGAATTCAGTCATCAGCTTTGCAAATAAAGGCGGAATTGTAATCGGGATATGCAATGGATTTCAGATTCTGCTGGAAGCTGGTTTGCTTCCGGGAGTTATGATACGAAATAATTCCCTTAAGTTTGCTTGCAAAGATGTGTATCTTAAACCGGAAAACAGAGATACAATTTTTTCAAGTCTGATTGGTGAAAGAAAAACTGTCAAAATTCCAATTGCTCATGGCGAGGGAAATTATTTTGCTGACGCTGATCTTTTGAAAGAACTGGAAGATAACAGACAAATTTTATTCAGATATTCTGATGCTGATGGAAATGTAAGCGATGAAACTAATCCAAATGGTTCTCAATTAAATATTGCAGGTATCGTTAATAAAAACGGTAATGTAATGGGAATGATGCCACATCCTGAAAGAGCTTGCGATCCAACTCTTGGCAGAACTGATGGGCAGTTAATTTTTAAATCAATAGCAAATTATATATTAAACTAAAGGTGATATTATGTTTGGAAATTTAGGCGCAGGCGAGATAATACTTATTGTTCTCGTAATCTTACTCTTGTTCGGGGCAAAGAAAATTCCTGAACTTGCACAAGGATTAGGCAAAGGTATGAAGGAATTCAAAAAGTCTTTGAAGGATGTTGAAGACGAAATAAAAAAGACTGATGAAGAGATAAAGAAAACTGATAAGTCTTAATCGTCAGAAATTACAAACCCAGTTGCTTAAAGAAACTGGGTTTGTTCTCAAAGCAATGTTATTGTTCTGTCATTCCCGCAAAAGCGGGAATCTATTTTTTAAATTGAATTAATTTCATTTCTTATGACGTTCTACAGAAACCACAAAGAAAAATTAGAGCTTATTAAATCGGGCACACTGAGTCTTGCAGAAAATGTAAAACATTTTCTAAAGAATATTGAAGAACAAAAAGATCTTAACGCTTTTAACTTTGTTTTTAATGATGAAGCAATTGAAACAGCAAAAGTTATTGAACAGAAAATAAAAAATAATTCCGCCGGTAAGCTTGCCGGAATGGTAATTGCTATTAAAGATGTACTTGCTTACAAAGATCATCCACTCACCTGCTCTTCAAATATTTTAAAAAACTTTACTTCACTTTGCACGGCAACAGCAGTACAAAAACTAATTGATGAAGATGCAATTATAATCGGTAAAACAAACTGCGATGAATTTGCGATGGGTTCATCAAACGAAAATTCTGCATTTGGAAATGTTTTAAATCCCGTTGATAAAACAAGAGTTCCCGGCGGATCGAGCGGCGGTTCAGCAGTAGCAGTTGCAGCAAATCTTTGCGATGTTTCTTTAGGAACAGATACCGGCGGCTCTATTCGCCAGCCCGCAGCTTTTTGCGGAATCTATGGACTTAAACCAACTTATGGAAGAGTTTCCCGCTTTGGTTTAACTGCTTTTGCTTCATCATTTGATACCATAGGTCCTTTTGCAAAAAATGTTGAAGATGCAGCTTTAGTGATGGAAGTTATTTCTGGCAAAGACGAAAATGATTCAACTTCTGTTGAAAAAGAAATTCCAAATTATTTATCATCAACATCAAAAGACTTTAAACTTAAAATTGGAATTCCAAAAGAGTATTTTGCTGATGGACTCGATGAAGAAATCAAAACTGCAATCCTCAATATCATTGATGAGCTAAAACTTGAAGGTTATGAAGTTAAAGAAGTTTCACTTCCAAAAACTGAATACACAATTGCAACATATTATATCTTAACAACTGCAGAAGCATCATCTAACCTTGCAAGATTTGATGGCGCACGTTACGGTTTCAGAGCAAAGGATTATAAAAATCTTAAAGAGATGTATCTTAATTCTCGTACACAAGGATTTGGCAAAGAAGTAAAACGTAGAATCATGCTCGGCACTTACGTGCTTTCATCCGGTTACTACGATGCTTACTATCGCAAAGCACAAAAAGTAAGGCGATTAATTAAAGAAGATTTTGATAACGTTTTTAAGCAAGTTGATTTACTGATCACTCCAACAACTCCAACGGTTGCATTTAAAATTGGTGAAAAATCAGATGACCCTTTGCAGATGTATTTGAGCGATATTTATACAACATCTGCAAACCTTGCTGGCATTCCGGGAATGAGTATCCCGATCGGGAAGAACTCTGAAAATCTTCCAATTGGTTTACAAATTTTATCTCAGCAATTTCAGGAAGAAAAAATATTTCAGTTAGCAAAACATATTCAGGATGAAATCTCAAGCTGAAATAAATATCCGTAATTGGACTAAAGATGATTTCTCAATCGTAAAAAACATTCTACTAGTAACATGGAAAGACACTTATTCTTTCATACCCGAGGAAGATATTCTAACTCACTTCGAAAAATTTTACTCTAATGAAAAATTATTAGAACTTCTTGAAGATCCCTTTTCATTGGGGATAATAGCTGAAGTTAATTCAAATTCAGCAGGCTGGATGAAATTGTTTGAGGATAAAATTAACAAAAAATTTTTTATTTCGTCTCTATATGTTTTACCTCAGTTTCAAGGATATGGCCTTGGTAAAAAACTTTTACAAGAAGCTTATTCGGTAGCGAAAGATAAACTTTATTCAAAAGTCTGGCTCGGTGTGATGAAACAAAACGTTAAAGCTTTGGAGTGGTACAAAAATCTGGGATTTATTTTCAATATCGAGGAACCTTTTCAGATGGGTTCAAAAGAGGTTATGCATCTGATAGGATACAAAGTTATTTAACAATTACCGTCATTCCAATGCAAGCAAGAATCTATCTAGTAATATTTGGATTCCCGCTTTCGCGAGAATGACATTCAAATTCAATTTTAATTTCAGTACTCTCATCAACAAATCATAATGTTGATTTATCTATATCCCAGAATTTCCTTATTTTTGTTCACAAAATTTTACTTAGTAAAGGATATTATATGGCAATAATAATTGACAAAAATACTCGCCTTGTAGTTCAAGGAATTACCGGAGGCGAAGGTTCTTTTCATACATCCCAAATGCTTGAATACGGAACAAAAGTAGTAGCTGGTGTTACACCCGGCAAAGGCGGAACAGATTTTCAAGGTATTCCTGTATTTAATACCGTTGAAGAAGCAGTAAAGATAAAGAAAGCCAACACGTCTGTAATTTTTGTGCCGCCTGCTTTTGCTGCTGATGCAATTCTGGAAGCGGCCAATGCAGGAATTAAATATATTATTTGTATAACTGAAGGCATTCCAACCAACGATATGATAAAAGTTTATAATTCAATTAAAGGAAAAGACATCCTTTTAGTAGGTCCTAACTGTCCGGGTGTTATTTCTCCCGGAATTGCAAAAGTTGGGATTATGCCTGGATTTATTCATCAAAAAGGAAAAATTGGAGTTGTCTCCCGCTCTGGCACATTAACTTATGAAGCTGTAAAACAATTATCAGATGTAAATCTTGGACAATCAACCTGTGTTGGGATTGGCGGCGATCCCATTATAGGTTCAAGATTTATAGATATCATCAAAATGTTTAATGATGATCCCGATACAGAAGGTATTGTTATGATTGGTGAAATTGGAGGAAGTGCTGAAGAAGAAGCTGCTGAGTTTATCAAGAAAAATGTTAAGAAACCTGTGGTTGGATTTATTGCCGGAAGAACTGCACCTCCGGGAAGAAGAATGGGACACGCCGGTGCAATAATTTCAGGAGGGAAAGGAACTGCTGCAGAAAAAATGGCTGTGATGAAAAAAGCTGGGATACACGTTGTAGAAAGCCCTGCTGAAATTGGTTTAACAATGTTAAAAGCAATTGAGAAGTTAAAAGCTAAAAAACCCTTAGCAAAAAAACTTTCTGTTATAAAGAAAGAAATTAAAGTTGTAAAATCTTTAAAAGCTGCGGACAAGAAAAAGGATGAAAAGAAAAAAGATAAAAAATCTAAGAAACACTATAAAAAATCTCATAAGAAAAAAAGTAAAAAGAAATAGGAGAAATCTTGAGTAACAGAACATTAGCAATAATAAAACCAGATGCAGTAAATGATAATCATATCGGCGAAATCATTTCTATGATTAACAAAGCAGGATTTAAAATTAAAGCTTTAAAGATGATTAAACTTTCTGAAGATGCAGCAAAAGCATTTTATGAAATTCATAAAGAAAAACCTTTTTATGGTGAATTGGTTGAGTATATGACCTCCGGCCCTTGTGTACCAATTGCGCTTGAGAAAGAGAATGCAGTTGAAGATTACAGAAAATTAATCGGTGCAACAGATCCTGCTAAAGCCGCTGATGGAACAGTGAGAAAGCTTTATGCAAGAAGTGTTCAGTTTAATGCAGTTCACGGTTCAGATTCAGACGAAAATGCTGCAAGAGAAATTGCATTTTTCTTTAGCAGTAAAGAGTTGATTGAGAATTTTCCCGATTAGTGTTTAGGGATTTTTTTATCAAAATATAAGTTTAATTTGTCATTCCCACGCAAGTGGGAATCTATTTTTTTAGAAGTTCTGGATTCCCGCCTGTTTTTCGGCAAAGGCAGGTTTTAACGAGAATGACACAGTAATATCATAGAAAAACAGCATGCTAAATTTACAGAAAGAAACTAAAGTGAGATTAAGTTACGATTTTAATTTAATGATTATCATTTTGCTTTTTCTTTTATCAACTCCTAACAATGCTCAAATTATTAATGGAACAGATTTACTCTTTTCTGAAAATCTAAATCTTATTAAGGGAAAAAAGGTTGAAGTAGTCTGTAATCATACTTCCCTGCTTGCTGATGGAAAACATTTAGTTGATGCTTTACTCGAACAAAATCTCGTTACAATAAAAGCTATATTTACTCCTGAGCATGGTTTTAAAGGTACAGCAGAAGCTGGTGAAAAAATAGATTACCAAAAGAATACTTACAGAAATGTTCCGATAATTTCACTGTATGGTAAAGAGCGCAAACCAAACAAAGAAAATCTGAAGAATATTGATTTAATAATTTTTGATATTCAGGATATTGGTGCACGATTTTACACTTACATTTCTACAATGTTTTATGTCTTAGAAGCTGCGGGAGAAAATGAAATTCCTGTTTTAATACTTGATCGCCCCAACCCAATTGGGGGAAATTATTTTGATGGACCCGTGCTCGATTTAAATTTTCAATCCTTTGTTGGAATAGCCCCGCTGCCCATTACCCACGGTTTAACTGTTGGTGAGCTTGCAAGATACTTTATTGGAGAGAAGCTCATACCAAACGAAGATAAAGTTTCACTAAATATAATTAAGTGTAAAAACTGGCAGCGTGAAATTCCAGTTCAGTTCAGTTCAAAATGGGATCCACCATCTCCTAATATTAACTTTTTTGAAACTGCAATTGTTTATCCCGGAACTTGTTTATTTGAAGGAACAAATATTTCCGAAGGCAGAGGAACTAAATTTCCTTTTCTGCAAATCGGAGCACCATTTATAAACGGAGAAGATGTTATTAAAAAGTTGGAATTGTTTAAGACGAATGGAATTAGATTATACCCTGTTTCATTTACACCGACCGATATTGAAGGAATGGCAACTAATCCAAAATATAAAAATGAGACTTGCAACGGAATAATAATAGAAATCACCGATGCTCAAAATTTCGAATCCGTTAAATTTGGTGTAAAATTATTATATGTTTTAAACAAGCTTTATAGAAATAAATTAAAGTTTAATAGTTCATCTTTTGACAGGCTTGCTGGTAGTAAACATCTGAGGGAAATGATTGAGGAAGGTAAAACTCCTGATGAAATTTTTGCAAGCTGGCAAAAAGATCTAACCAAATTCAGTAAAATCAGAAATAAATATTTACTTTATTGAGAGGAATAAAATGTTAAAACAGATTTCGGTTCTAATAATTTTTAGTTTGTTACTAATAAGCTGCGGTGATAAGTCAGAAAAACCTGCTAATGAATTATCTGAGAAAGAAAAATATTCTTTTGATTCAACCAGCCTGAAGACAGAAGGTCTAGATAATTCGGGTAAGCCTTTTAAAGTTGAATATAAATTTAAGAAGGGCGATAAATTAGCTTACCGGCTTACAACCATTTCTGAGAACAGTCAAACTGTTGCGATGGATACAGTGATATCAAATAAAATGAATCAAAAAGTTATTTACTTACTCGATCTTGAAATAAAAGATGTTGATGAAGAAGGCACAATAGAGGCTGATGCTAAAATTACCTCTTTAAAACTTGAAGCATTTGCAAATGGACAAAACTTTAGTTTTGAAGCCGGTAAAGATAAAGATTCAACCAAACTTCAGCAGTTTGCTGAATTTCAGGCAATGTACAACAATCCATTTAGTGTAAGATTTGATAAAAAGGGTGAGATATTAGAAGTATATAAAGTTGACAGAATATCAAACAAATTCCTTGAAATTCGAGGTGCTAAAGATTCTATTTCAACTGAAGATAAAAATATGATTAAACAGGAACTGATAAACGCAGTTCTTAATCCGTTAATCACTCAAATTATAAGAAGAGCACCCGAAAAAGAAGTTTATAAAGATTCAACCTGGCAAATGTCTCAGAAACCTTTAGCATTACTGGTCTTTCAGATAAGCTTTGTTAATCTGTATAAAATCCAGAGTGTTGAAAAAATTGATAATGACAGAATAGCGGTAATAGATGCTGATATCGATTTCACTTATACCGGTAACCCAGTGCTTAAACAACAAAATGTTACTTATAATTTTCAGAAACCAAAATCGACGGCAGACGGGAAAATATATTTTAATGTGGACAAAGGTTTTCAGGTTAAATCTCTGACAAAGACAAGGCTGGAAATTTCATACAATTATGAAGCAAACACACCAAAAGGTAAACAAAAAATTACGCAGTCTGAGGTTATTGCTAATACAAATATTTTAGAATTATTATAAGTTCAAAATCTTATGAATTAACATTTAAATTTAAGCCGGTGATTTTATTGCCGGCTTTTTTATTGCTTAACTGCTGTTACTACAACTTTAATCCCTTCTACTCTTAGCACTTTAATTTTTGCATCTTTATCTATGTATTCTGAATCAGCAACTACATCAATCTTTTTGCCATCAATAATCGCTGTACCACCTGGACGTAAAGTTGTAAATGCAATTCCCTCTTTCCCAATCAGATCAGTTTCGGATGGATAGGAAACAAAACCCTGATCGGCTTTCTCAGCTTCTGACAAAACTAATTTATTAAACATTTTTGATTTAGGAAGATATTTTGCCAGAACAAAGATTCCTACCAAAGAAAGAATTAATGCACCGGATAACTGGATAATCGCAATTGAAATAGCTTCCATATCTATAAAAGGCTTACTTCCAAGAAGGGATAAAAAGATAGAAGCAAAAATCAGAATGATTCCGGAAATACCTGCTATGCCAAATCCGGGAATTATGAAAATCTCTGCAAGCAGCAAACCAAGACCAACAACAAACATTAATATTTCAACGATTGATGCAAGCTCAAGAATGTAAGAAGATCCAAAGAACAATGCTAATGCTATAATTCCGGATGTACCTGCAACTCCCCAGCCAGGGGTTTTTATCTCAGCCATCAATCCAAAGAAACCAATCATAATTAAAATAGTTGAGATGATTGGATTGTTCAAAAATCTTACAACATCTTCTGCCCAGTTTGATGTGACGTCAACAGTTTGTGCATTTTCAATGTTTAAATATTTTAGTGCTTCGTTAAAAGTAACAAGAATTGTATCCGCAATTTTATATTTAAGTGCTTCTTCCGAAGTAAGTGTTACAAGCTGAGTACTATCAACCAATCCCGGAATAACAACTCGTTCATCTACCATACCTTCAGCAATGTTCGTGGGTCGTTCATTTCTTTCTGCAGTGGAGCGCATTTCGGAGCGCATATAAGATTGATATTTCTCACCCACTTTCTGACCTGTCTGATCAACAACAGTTGCAGCACCAATAGAACTGCCGGGCACCATAATAATTGTTTTGCAGGAAAGTGCAATAAGTGCACCTGCAGATATTGCCCTGTTATTTATAAATGCAACCGTTTTAATCCTACTTGATAAGATTGCATCTTTAATCTGAGTTGCCGCATCCACTCTTCCGCCAAAAGTATTAATTTTGAAGATGATGGCATCAGCATTTTCTTTTTCTGCTTCAGAAATTACTCTACTTACATAAGGCGCTAAACCTAAATCAATTTCGCCGTCTATATGACCGACATAAACTTTTTGCTGAGCGAAAGTGCTGATTGTTAAGAGTAGAATGAATAGATATTTCATATTAAAACTCATTTTGATAAAAGTTTAAATTAAATCCGTAAGAAAATAATGAAAAAGAGTTTTAGCGGAAAGTGATTGGAAAAGGTTATGTTATTGCAGAATTATGTGCCCGAGTTTATCGCGCTTTGTCTTTAAATATTTTTCATTATTTGCATTGGGAGTTATTTCAATCGGAACTCTTTCAATAATTTCCAATCCGTATCCTTTTAACCCAATAACTTTTTTGGGATTATTAGTAAGCAATCTAATTTTTCTGATTCCGAGGTTTAATAAAATCTGTGCACCTATTCCATAATCTCTTAAATCCGGTTTAAAACCCAAAGCCTCATTAGCCTCGACAGTGTCTTTGCCTTCATCCTGCAGGCGATATGCTTTTATTTTATTTTCTAATCCGATTCCCCTGCCTTCTTGCCGCATATAAACCAATGCACCTGAACCGTTTTGTTCTATCAAATCAAGTGCAGTATTAAGCTGATCGTGGCAATCGCATCTTAAGGAATGAAATACATCGCCTGTCAAACACTCTGAGTGCATTCTGACAAGAAAAGGTTTATCAGGATCAGGCTCGCCTTTTACAAGAGCGATTTGTTTTTTCTTATCCAATAAATTTCTGTAAAGATGTAACCTGAATTTTCCGTGGTTTGTCGGAAAATCAATATCCGTAATCTTTTCTATCAGGTTTTCATTAAGGATACGATGCTTAATAATATCCTGAACAGTTACAATCTTTAAATTAAATTTTGAAGCGATTTTAATAAGATCAGGAACACGAGCCATATCACCATTGTCTTTAAGTATTTCACAAAGAACGCTGGCAGGATTTAATCCTGAAAGCCTGCACAAATCAACTGAAGCCTCCGTATGTCCGGCTCTTCTTAAAACTCCTTCATCAAATGCCCGCAGCGGAAAAATGTGTCCAGGTTTTGCAAAGTCTGAGGGCTTTGAGTTTGGATCAATAAGTTTTTTTATTGTTAAAGCTCTGTCAGCAGCAGATATTCCTGTGGTTGTTCCTTCAATCGCATCAACTGTTACGGTAAACTGTGTGCCGTGTAAAGCAGAGTTAGTGTCAACCATCAGCGGAAGATTTAATCTGTCTAATTGTTTTCCGCTTAAGGCAACACACAGCATTCCTTTGCCGTGCGTTACCATAAAATTTACTATATCGGGTGTAACGTATTCAGCGGCACAGATAAAATCGCCTTCATTTTCACGATCTTCGTCATCGACAACAATAATTATTTTGCCATTTTTAATTTCTTCAATTGCTTCTTCAATCGTGCAAAACATAAATAACCTTTAACTGATTTTATTTTACAACGCTGCCAATTGCAGATCGTTCAATCTTTACTTTAACGTTTGGAGCAATTTCAATAAGTACAGTTTTTTCTTCAATGCCAACAATAGTTGCATGTACTCCGCCGCTGGTAATAATTTTATCACCCTTTTCAATATTTGAAAGAAGTTTTTCTCTTTCCTTAGCACGTTTCTGCTGAGGTCTTATAATCATAAAATAAAAGATGGCGAAGATTGCACCAAACATTATTAAAGTGCTTATCAAATTTCCGCCGCCTGCATCTCCGCCTTGCGGAGCCATTGCTAATAATATATCCAATTTACTCTCCTTTTGTTTTAATTTTTAATTGATGTTTCATTTACAGTTTTGTTTTTCCATTCTAAAAAATTTCCATTAATAATGTGCTTTCGCGCCTGCTTTACAAGATCCAGGTAAAAAAATAAATTGTGTATAGAAGCAAGCTCAAGTGCTAAAATTTCTTCTGCAATAAATAAATGCCTTAAATAAGCACGAGTATAATTTCTGCAAGTATAACAATTACATTTTTCATCGAGCGGAGTAAAATCATCTTTATACTTAGCATTACGCATAGAAAGTGTTCCGCTCCAGGTAAATACATTTGCATTACGTGCATTGCGTGTTGGCATAACACAATCAAACATATCAACCCCGCGTGCAATTGATTCAAGAATATTTTCCGGTCTACCAACTCCCATTAAATATCTTGGTCTATCCAGCGGCATAAAATCAGTTGTAAAATCAACAAGATCGTACATTTGCTCAGTTGGTTCACCCACAGCCAATCCGCCAATAGCGTAACTGTCAAAATCAAGTTTCAAAAGATCATTTACTGATTTTTCTCTAAGATCTTTATAAATGCTTCCCTGTATTATTCCAAACTGAAATTGTTTATGACCATACAAGGGAGTTGATTTCTCAAATGCTTCTTTATTTAATATTGCCCAATTACTTGTAAGCTCAACAGATTTTTTTGCATAATCATAATCACAAGGATAAGGTGCACATTCATCCAGCACCATCATAATATCCGAACCAATACTGCGCTGGATTCCAATCACTTTTTCCGGAGTAAAAAAATGCTTTGAGCCATCCAGATGAGATCGAAATTCAACTCCATCTGATCTTAATTTTCTCAATTCAGATAAACTAAAAACCTGATAACCTCCGCTATCTGTTAAAATTGGTTTTTGCCAATTTATAAATTTATGCAAACCACCGGCAGCTTCAAGAATTTCCGTTCCGGGTCTTAAATAAAGATGATAAGTATTTGAAAGAACAATCTGTGCTTTAATTTCTTCAGCTAAGTAATATTGATTGACTGCTTTTACAGTACCCTGTGTTCCGACCGGCATAAAAATCGGGGTTTCAACTTTTCCGTGATCGGTTTCAAAAAAGCCGGCTCTTGCCTTAGAGTGCAAATCCTGTGATTCGAGTGTAAGCTTTAACAATATTAATTTGCCGGAAATTTATGTTTCAAATTTAACCTAAAATGTGCTTTATCCCAATTTTACTTATTGCCGGTTTTTCAAATAAATCTGTTTTTCTCATCAGGAGATGGGATTCTGCAAAATTCTCTTTTACCAAAAAATTTATATCGGTTGTTTGCAATAAAATCATATACTAAGTCGGTGAAGCGCGTTGGTAAAATCTTAAAAGGCAAAATTATTTTTGAGATTCCTGATAGTCGTTTGGCAACAATAAATGCTGCTTCTGATTTTTTATAAATTTTATTCTCTGCTATCAAAATAAATGAATCAAAATCATCTCTAGGAAGCCCATTTTTTTTAAGAAGTGCCTGACCGGATTCTGATTGCAACGATGCAAACTTAAAATAATTTTTCTTATCTCTTTTCAAAATAAAATTTACCCAGTAGTTGCAGAAATTGCACACGCCATCAAACAGAATTATGTGGGGTCCATCTTTAGAGTGATGATTCATCAGGTTTATGAGAGAGTTTTATCAAATCAATTCTGACTTTATTCGCTCTGATAATTAGTATTTCATAATTATCTATTTGCAGCTTTTCACCTTGTCTGGGAATTTTTCCAATTCTATCAACGATAAACCCGGCAATAGTTTCATATTCTCCAATAGGAATTTGAAGTCTGTATTTTTCATTAATGTGATCAATTTCAACTTTGCCGCTTATGATATAACTATCTTTTGCGACGCGCTTGCAAATTATTTCTTCAGTATCATATTCATCTTTAATCTCACCAAAAAGTTCCTCAATTATATCTTCTGTTGTTACGATTCCTGCTGTGCCGCCAAATTCATCAACAACCACTGCAATGGAAATGTTTTTATTCAGAAGTTCATTCAGCACTTCAATACTTTTTTTCGTTTCCGGATAAAAAGGAATCTCGCGCATCACACTTAAAATATCTTTTGGTGATGAGAACATATCTTTTGCAAGAACAACTCCTTTTATGTTATCAAGATTTTCTTCATAAACAATTAGTTTTGAGTAACCTGATTCAATAAACAAATCAATTGCTTTTTCAATAGATTCATTTATTTCAAGTCCGATTATTTCAGTTCGCGGGCGCATTGCTTCATAAACTTTTTGTTCAGAAAAATCAAACACTTTATTTATGATGCTTGTATCTTCTTTTTTTACATAACCTGCTTTATGTCCTTCATCAATCAGTAAGATTAAATCATCTTTATCAAAAAGATGTGTGAGGTTTTCAACTGATTTCTGTTTGCGAGGTGTTAAAAGTTTGGATAAATGAGCCGTTAATTTAGTCAGCGGAAAAAGGATGAATGAAACCAACCGGAGCGGAATAGCAAATAACAGCGCAATCTGATCAGCACCTTCTGTTGCAACATATTTTGGCAACAATTCACCGAGAAAAAGTGTGATTAAAGAGATGGCAATTAAAATTTCATAATCGTTCCATCCAAAATGATTTGCAAAAAATATTGTTGCTAAAGAGGCAAAGGCAACATTTACAATGTTGTTACCAATCAGGATTGTTGAGAAGAAAGTTTGTGTGTCCTTTACAAAAAAATGAGCAGCCTGAGAAGCTATATTTTTTTTCAGAGCTTTAACTTCAATTTTTAATTTATTGGCTACAATGAATGCTAACTCACTGCTTGAAAAAAAAGCACTGAGCAACAATAAAATTATCAAAAGGAAAAGATCATTAATCATATTATCAAATTATTTTATAAACGATTAGGACAGTAGTTAAAACATAAAGCAAAACAGTTACAATCATCTGAAAATCAGTTAACATTATCTGAGTGGTGTTTTCACCTTTTTTATTCAGATATTCAAGATACATAAAACGAAATATGCCGAATACAACAAATGGTGTAGTGTAGATTAAACTTTCAGTTCCGAACACCTGAACAGTTCTTTGTGCAACCGTATATAGTGCATAGCAAATTATTACTCCAGCGGCGGCTACTGTTGCCATCTGATTTGTAAAAGTAGTTGAGTAATTTGATAAAACTTTTCTGGTAACATGATTTTCAACATCAGACATCTGCACTAACTCTGAATGCCTTTTCATTACGCCAAGAAAAAGTGAAATGAACATAGTTGTTAAAATTAACCAGCTTGAAACAGGAACACTGATTATAAAAGCACCGGCTAATACTCTTATCGTAAAACCTGCGGCAATACTGAAAACATCAAGTATAACAATGTGTTTAAATATTAAGGAGTAAATAATGTTTAATGCTATAAATCCATAAAGGAAATAATTAAAGTCCATAGGGAGATAAACAGAAGCAATCAGCACTGCAATTAAAAGCACAGTTGCAATAAACCATGCAGTTGAGATTTTGATGTTTCCTGACGGAAGCGGCCGCAATTTTTTTACAGGATGTGCTGCGTCAGATTTAACATCTATAATGTCGTTGAATACGTATATCAGACTGGATGAAAAACTAAACAGAATAAATCCATACAAGGATTTGATAAAATAGTTGTACTCAAATAAGTGAAGTGAAAACAGCAGCGGGACAAAAACAAATAAGTTTTTAATCCATTGTGGTATTCTTAATAGTTGAATTAAATTTTTAATCATCAGAAAACTGCAACCTCTTCATAAGTACCAAATACTTCTTTAAGCTCACCAACCATTTCGCCAAGCGTTACATAATCTTTTGCAGCTTCAAGTAAAACAGGCATTAAATTTTTACCATCGACAGCAGCTTGTCTAATATTTTCCAGACTCTTTTTAACATTATCCTGATTTCTGCTTTGCTTCAGTTCATTTAATCTTTTTATTTGCTGGATCTGAACTTCCGGTGAAACAGTGAGAATAGGAATTTCAATCTTTTCATTCTCTTCAACAAATTCATTTACACCAACAATAAACTTTTCTTTTCTCTCAATTTCCTTTTGATAACGATAAGCTGCATCAGCAATTTCCTTTTGAAAATAACCTGTCTCAATTGCAGCAATAACACCACCTAAAGAATCTATCTGTTCAAAAATCTCATTAGCCTCTTTTTCCATTTTATCAGTAAGAGCTTCCACAAAATAACTTCCACCTAAAGGATCAACAGTGTTGATAACGCCTGTTTCATAAGCAATCAGTTGCTGTGTTCTTAATGCGATCTTTACGGCTTTCTCGCTGGGAAGAGCTAAAGTTTCATCCATAGAGTTTGTATGAAGCGATTGCGTTCCGCCCAAAACGCCTGCCAATGCCTGAAATGCCGTTCTGACAATATTGTTTTCAGGCTGCTGCGCTGTTAAAGTACATCCGGCAGTTTGAGTATGGAATCTTAACCACCACGATCTTGGATTTTTTGCTCCGTATCGCTCTTTCATTCTCTTCGCATAAATTTTTCTTGCTGCACGGAATTTTGCAATCTCTTCAAAAAAATCAAGATGAGAATTGAAGAAGAATGAAATTCGTGGAGCAAATTCATCTACATCCATTCCTCTCTCAATGCAAGCTTCGATATAAGCAAATCCATCTGCAAGGGTGTAAGCTAGTTCCTGTACGGCAGTTGAGCCGGCTTCTCTGATATGATATCCACTGACAGAAACAGGATTCCATTGTGGGACTTCGTTCTTACAGTATTCAATCATATCAACAATTATTCTAATTGATGGATTAGGAGGGAAAATAAATTCCTTTTGTGCTATGTATTCTTTTAAAATATCATTTTGAAGTGTACCGCGAAGATTTTTGAAATCTACGCCTTGCTTTTGAGCAACAGCAAGATAAAATGCAAAAATCATTGCAGCCGGCGAATTAATTGTCATTGATGTAGAAACTTTATCCAGCGGTATTTTATCAAACAAAGTTTCCATATCCTGTAAAGATGAAACCGCAACTCCGCAAATTCCAACTTCTCCATCGCTTAACGGGGCATCCGCATCCCATCCCATCAAAGTAGGAAGATCGAAAGCGACAGAGAGGCCAGTCTGACCGTGATTTAACAAATAATGAAATCTCTTATTTGTGTCTTCAGGGGTTCCGAATCCGGCAAACTGACGCATAGTCCAGATTTTTCCCCGATAACCATTTGCGTGAATTCCTCTTGTAAAAGGATATTCGCCCGGAAAACCTATCTCACTCAGGTAATTAATATTTTCAATATCATCCGGGCCATAGAAAACGTTGATATCCTGCCCGCTGACTGTTGTAAACTTCATCCCCGTAGATTTTGAGTTATTTACATTTTTCAGATATTCAAGTTTCTTGGTCTGATATTCTTTGCCTGGCATATTAATCCTGATTTATAAATTAAAAAATTTTGGAATTATGTCCTGCCGAATCTTCTATCAAATTCCTCTAAAGGTATTTTGATAACAATTGGTCTTCCGTGTGGACATACATACGGCATAGTAGTAGAAAATAATTGATCAATCAGTAAACGCATTTCCTTTTCACTTAATTTATCTCCGGCTTTGATTGCAGCTTTACAGGAATATGATTTAGCCAGATTATCTCTCTCTTCAAGTTTTTCGTTATTACGATTATTTATATACTCTGAAATAAATTCTCTTAACAGTTTTTCTTCGGAACCACTCTTAAAATCTTCGGGAACTCCTTCAACTAAAATGTAATTTTTAGGAAGATATTTAATCTTGAAACCAAGTTTTGTAATCATCGGATCAAGCTCTTTTAAGATTTCATAGCTGGCAAGATCAAACTGAACTTTGATTGGGAAAAGCAGTTGCTGAGAAAAAGGCATGTTTGCATCTAATTTTGCTAATGCTTTTTCATATAAAATTCTTTCGTGCGCAACGTGTTGATCAATTATCATCAATCCACTTTTTATTTGCGATAGAATATACTTATTGTGAAGTTGAATGATGAATGATGTTTCAGAATCTGTCGAAGCTTTCTTCTCAATCGGCTGTTCAGGCTGTTCATCTGAAACATTAACTTTTTTATTTACCTGATTAAAAGAAATATTTTCAGTTAAAGATCCAAAAACAAGATCAATATCTTCTTCAGTGATGCTGGTTCTTTCTTTTGATTCCCGGGGAAATGATGGTCTATCTGTAAAATCATTCTTGCTTATTGAAGTAAATGCATTAAAAGATAACTTTTCATCCTCGGTATTCTGTTTACCAAAAGACATCGATGGCACCAAATCAAACATACCAATGCTTTTCCTGATAACAGCCAACACAAAATTGTAAACGTCTTTTTCGTCATCAAACTTTACTTCTAATTTAGAAGGATGGATGTTTACGTCAACCTTCTTGGGATCGATTGTTAAGAATAAAATAAAGAAAGGATAATCACCTTTTTCCAATATATTTTCAAAGGCAGTAAAAACAGCGTGATTAACATTTTTATTTATAACAAATCGGCCGTTAAGAAATAAATATTGTTCGCCCTTACTCTTTTTGAAAATTGCGGGTTTACCGATAAATCCTTTAAGTGATAGATATTCGGTTTGCTCATCAACAGGTATTAATGCATCGAGCATATTATCAGCAAAAACCTGTTCAATTCTTTCTTCAAGTGATCCGGAAGGATAATCAAAAATCAGATTGTCACTATTAAAAAATTTAAAGGAGATATGAGGATTTGCGAGAGCAATTCTGTTAAAAGTATCTATTATATGTTTTAACTCTGTTGTATCTGATTTTAGAAATTTTCTTCTGGCAGGAACATTATAAAAAATGTTTTTAACAGATATGCATGTACCTTTTGATGTAGAAACTTTTTCTTTTACAATTTCATTTTCATTCTCAATTCTTACTAAGGTACCAATCTCTTGAGAAATTGTTTCAGTTTTGATTTCCAATTGAGATACAGCCGCAATAGAGCTTAAAGCCTCGCCTCTGAAACCAAGGGTTTTTATAGATTCAAGATCTTCAACTGTTGAGATTTTGCTCGTAGCGTGTTTCTGAATGCACAACAATGCTTCTTCTTCTGTCATTCCGGTTCCGTTATCACAAACCTGAATTAAAGATTTACCAGCCTGTTTAACTACCAATTCAATGCTCGTAGCACTAGCATCAATAGAATTTTCCAATAGTTCCTTTACAACAGATTCTGGTCTTTGTACAACTTCGCCGGCAGCGATTTTATTTGCTATACTGTCTGGTAATATTTTTATTCTTGAAGTCATTATTTTTTTCTCTGGTAGCGGAAGATTTCAAAAAGTTCATGATCACTGATTTTGGAAATTTCCCAATCATTATTGTTAATCTCCGGGAAAATAACTTCACCTTCAGCCGTAAATTTCATGAATGTGATTATCATTTCATCAACAAATTTTATTGCCTGTTTGTAAATTTCTCCGCCTCCGATTATAAAAATTTTCTCAACAAGAAGTTTTCTGCAATATTCAACAGCGTCTTCAATTGATGATTGAACAACCACATCATCGTATTTAGTATTATAATTTTTGTTTCTGCTTACAACAATATTCAATCTGCCTTTTAAAGGTTTGCCAAGAGTTTCAAACGTTTTTCTTCCCATAATTATCGGATGACCAAGTGTTGTATTCTTAAAATGTTGAAATTCTTCTTTGACATGCCACGACATTTCACCATTCGATTTTCCAATAACTCCGTTTCTTGCAATCGCTACAATTAAACTTATTATCAAACTGCAACCTCAAATTTTATTTTGTCATGATGCTTATAATCCACCAATTCGAAGTCCTCAAATTTCAATTCATCAATAGGTTTTTGGGCAATTTTTAATTTTGGCAAAGACAAAGGTTCTCGTGTAAGCTGCAGTTTTAATCCTTCCAGATGATCAAACTTTTCCATTGCCGAGCCTTTTTCAGCATAATAAATATGAGCATCAATGATTGTGTGAGCAAAAAATCCCAATTCAAGATTTGTTTCCTGTGCAATAATTTGTGTCAGTAATGAGTATGCTGCAAGATTGAAAGGAATACCAAGTGCAATATCACCCGATCTCTGAGTTAAATGACAATTAAGTCTGCCGTTATTTACATTAAATGTAAAAGTGTAATGACAAGGTGGCAATTTACTAACCGTAGCATTTGCCGGATGCCATGCGGAAATTACTAATCTTCTTGAATTAGGATTTGTTTTGATTTCATTAATCACCCAGCCAATCTGATCAAAAGTTAGAGATCCATTTTTTTCTCTTTTCACAAAAGGATGATTTTCATTTACATACACTTCCCCGTCAAGTACCGCATTACTTTCGGGAACAGGAAATCTCCTCCAGAAACGTCCGTAAGCTGTTTGTAATCTACCTTGATCATCTGCCCATGCATCCCAGATTTTTGTATGCTGCTTTAAATTTTTAATATGCTCGTCACCGGATAAATACCAAAGCATTTCATAAAGCAAAGACTTCCACTCCATTTTTTTAGTAGTTAAAAGTGGAAAACCTTTTTGTAAATCAACTCTGTAAAATGCTCCAAAATATGAAATTGTATCAACTCCTGTACGTGATTTTTTATGTGTACCATGTTCCATTACAAGTTTAACAAGATCGTGATATTCTTTCATTCAGAATCCCATTGCTAGTATAGTTGTTAATAATATTTGATGAAATTTACAAAAAAATGGTGAACTGTTAAAAGCCTATTACATAAGTTCACTTTTGATAAGTAGAGCTGCTTTGGCTAATCCAGATTTGAAATGTTGAATTGATTCAGTTTTATCAGCAAAGAATTTTTGCAACTCAATTACTCTGATGTTTTTAGGAAGATTAATTTTATTATCAAATTCCGCTGTTCCGCAAATTACATAAATTGGGATTTTCATATCCTTAAACATTTCCAGAAGAACGCCAATACCTTTTCCTTCAAATGACTGCAAATCAAATTTACCTTCACCGGTAATTACTGCATCGATTGTATTAGGGTTAATATCTTTTAATATCTTGTTTTTGATGAAATCACCGGCAGGAATTATTTCCGACTTATAAAAGATACTGATTCCTGAGGCAATTCCCCCACCAGCACCATTTAAAATAAAAGGCACTTTTAATTTAGGATCTTTAGTAAATAGTTCTACAAGATTCACAATTCCATTTTTAATCAATTCCAAATCATTCTGAGAAGCACCTTTCTGATTACCATATATTTCTATTGCACCAGGCTCACCTAAAAGAGGAGTATTAACATCAACAATGAAATTAATTTTGAATGGTAGATTAACTTCCGAAAAATCAAATGATCGAACTTTAATAAAGTTTTCTGGAATTGGATTTATTAGATTTCCGTCAGAATCATACAGCTTCAAACCTAATTGAGTGCAAGTTCCGATTCCAAAATCGATAGTTGCCGTGCCACCAATTCCAATGTATACATTATCAACGTTTAATCTTTCATCATCAACTTCATCCTTAATCCTTAATAAAATTTCTCCTAAAGTTTTAGAAGAAAGTAATAATGGATTACGATTCTCTTTTAAAATGGACTTAATACCGAATAATTCAGCAGATTCAACATAAATACTTCTTTCAGAGCTGTCAAAAAACAGCTTATAAGAAATCAGTTGATCCTTATAACTATTTTTAATACAATAAGTTAAAAGCTTTACATTAAATAAAGATTCGCAAACAGAAAGAAAACCATCACCGCCATCAGTTAGTGGTTTTAAAATCAAATTATGCGATTTGCTATTAAAAAATTGCAGGGCTAATAGACTAGTAATCTCAACAGAATCTGCACATTCCTTAAAACTATTGGGAGCAAGTAAAATATTCATTATTTCTCTAAAGATTCAATTAAAGATTGTAATCTTAGTTGAACGTCTTCCGCTCTTACTCCTCCTTCTTCCGAATAATCACATTTTTTAGGATCAATTGGGCATTGAGTTGCACAATATCTTTCAGTAGGCAAAATTATTTCGGATTTATTCCCAATTGGTCCCCATAACTTTGCAGAGCAAGCAGTTAACGGACAAAACAGCGATAAAGTTGGAACTTTTAACGCTGCAACAATATGCATTGGCCCTGTACTGCTCGATATTATGACTTTAAAAGCAGATAAATTGATAATTGATTTTCTTAAAGGATTATTTCGATTTGGATAGATTACATTTTCTATATTATCTACTTCGTCGGGAACATTATTATCAATAACAGCAACTTTATAGCTTGGATTCTCTTTCAATAATTGTATCAATTTCCTGTATTCCGATATAGGAAGATTTGGTGCCGAATTTCCGGAAGTAACGTTTAAACCAATTAGTTTTTGATTCGGAGCTGAATTATTTTCTTTAAATTCATTTGCCTCTTTAAGTTCATCATCAGTTAAAAATATTTCCGGAGTATAGTTATTTGTATCAATTCCAATTTTTCTTATCATATCTAAACAGTAATCCGCTTCATGCCTTAATGGATTATATTTTTTTCTGTTCACATATTTTGTAAAAGTTAAAAACTGATAAAGCTTATGTCCTACTCCGACTCTGTATTTAATCCCGGTTGTAAATAACAAATAATTTAATCGCTCATTTGATAGCAACATAAAAGCATATTTAAATTTATATTCTTGCAGCTCTCTTCTCATAGTTTTGAATGGTTTTAGATTACCATTCTCATCGTCATACGTAATTATCACATCAACATATGGATTATTAAGATAAATATCCTTTGTGTAATTTCTCACAAGTACGGCAACATAACTATCCGGATATTTTTTCTTTATTTCGCGAGGTAATGGTGTGGACAGAACTACGTCACCAATTCGATCAATTCTTGCAATTAAAAATCTTCGTTTGTCCATAAATTTATTTATGCTTTTGCAATTCCCACATTTTCATTTGGACTTGCAGTTTTGTCATTGCATGCATTAAGGAAATCAATAATCCACGTGTACCATCTAAAAATCCTTTTCTAAAAACATAATGCTGAATAAATCCGATACAAGGGTATAATAGTATTGTTAAACCGAAAACTCTTTTTCGTTTATATTTTTCATTAGCTTCCAGAGAAGAGTATTCGTTTATTTTCGCAAATCCTTCTTTAAGATTTTCATACGAATAATGCTGCATTGAATTTTTTAGTGTTGAAATTTTACCTTCAACAAAAAAGCCTTCATGCACCAGTCTATCTGTTAGTTTTGTTTTTGATTTTCTGAATAATCTTAATTGATAATCATTTCCCCATCCGCAGTACTTGATTTTTTTGCCCAGGAAATAATTTTCACGATGAATTTTATAGGCATCAACATCATCAAGCTGCACAGCCAAAATTTCTTCTGCAAGTTGCGGAGTTACTCTTTCATCTGCATCCAGACTTAAAACCCACTCATTAGAAGCTAGATTTAACGCATAAGCTTTTTGTGCAGCATACCCTTCCCATTTATGAACTACGACTTTATCTGTAAACTCTTTTGCTATCTCAACTGTTTTATCTTTACTTTCAGAATCAACTACAATTATTTCATCAGCCCACTTTACACTGTTAAGGCAGTCCCGAATATTTTTTTCTTCATTTCCTGTAATAATGATTACAGATATTTTATTTTGCATTTGTATTTATGTTTAATTATTAAAATCAGTTCAAATTTAACAAAATATAAAGTAAAATAATTTGCAGCGTAAAAGAATTAGTCTGATTACAAGCGGGCATCCACCTTTTGATGAAAGGATTTTCTGGAAATTTGCCAAATCATTAAAGAATGCAGGCTATGAAGTTTCTGTTCTTTGTTCGACGCAATACCTGAGTACTAACAGAGATAGTATTATCGTTCAAGGGTTTGAAAGCAAAGATCTTACGAGGAAGACTAAAATTATTAAGTTATTTAAGTTGTTAGAATCATCTGAACCTGATTTAATAATTTGTTCAGAGATGCTTCCTGTTTTTGCGGCACTCCGTTATAAAAAAATCAAACGTGATGTAAAAATCATTTTGGATATAACTGAATGGTATCCTGAGAATGTTGCTTTTAAGTTTAAAGGAATTAAAAGATGGATTAAGTATCTCCAACTATTTCTGCCTTATGTTTTTGTACTTCAAAAAATTGATCACATAATAATTGGTGAACAAAGTAAAAAACGAAGATATGATATACTCGCATTTAATAAATCTAAAACAATCATAGGCTATTATCCCGTTTTAAAATACTTCAATTATAAAAAACCTGATTTGGAAAACGAAAAAATAGTATTCGGTTATGCAGGTGTTTTGACTTTTGAACGAGGAATAACTAATCTTTTGAGGATAACGAACACAGTAACTCAAAAATATCAGGATAAAAAAATCAAGCTTTTGATTTTTGGTAAATTCACATATCAAAATGAAGAGAAAGAATTTCATCAGTTGCTATTAAAATATAAATCTATTGAAGTAGAATTTGTTGATTGGATGGATTATGATAAAATGAGTTCAGTTATTGAGAGGATGGATATTTGTTTTGATCTTCGCAAGAAAAATTTTATTTACAGTAATTCATTGCCCATTAAAATTTTTGAATACATGGCTTGTGGAAAACCATTCATTTATTCAGATATTAAACCGATAAGAGATGAAATAGATATTGATAAGTATGGTTTACTTGTTGATCCAGATAATGAAGATGAAGTTATTAAAGCGATTGAAAAATATTTGCAAGACCCTAAACTTGCTGAAATACATTCTGCAAATTCAAGAAGATTGATTGAAGATGAGAAAAATTGGGAAAATGAATCTTTAAAGCTCATTGACTTGATTGATAAATTTTTACCTAAATAATTCTATGTTCCCGGTAAAGTTTCATCAAATTTTCATTTACACTTTCAAAACCATGATACTTCTTTACCCACTCTTTTCCTTTTAATCCTTTTTCTTTCCTGATGGATTCGTTATCGATTAGCTCAATCAAAGATTTGTAAAGTTCATCCGCATTATTTGCAACAACAAAAGGATTTTCAGGGAGCCATTCTGCATAATCCTTTGTCATATTAGTGATTGTTGGAATACCCATAGCCAATGTCTCGAGTCCAGCTTTACCGTACCCTGTGCCGCCCATAGTTCCGCCAACCTGATCAATCGATATATCACACTCACTTTTTATTTCAAGCAGTTTATCACGTTCAACATTTTCAAGCAGTAAAAATTCTATTCTTCTTTCTTTTTTAATTTTCTCAATAACAGAGATAATAAGTTCAGTACCTTTGTATTTTCTGTTGGTTGGCGAATGAACAATTTTAATTTTATCAGTTATCCTATTTTTCTTTTCCGGGAGTTCAGAATAGTCGTAAGGATAAAA